>CAYHRK010000115.1:0-2152 GCA_964358795.1 uncultured Vicinamibacterales bacterium | reverse complement strand
TCGCCCCGCCGAACGATCCGGCGTGGAGACCAGCACGGTCGTCGAGGCGCCGACGCCCACACGCCCGCCGCGCACCACGGTGCCGGCAGGCCGCAAGACCGGTAGAAGTGTGCCGAGGGCTGCGCCGCCTGCCGCATATGCGCCACCGCCCACGACGCTGGCACCTATCGGTGTGCCGCGTGGGGCCACCGTGGTGCCGTCCATCTACCGTTCGCCCAACGGCGAGGTGGATCATTTCAAGCTCGCGCTGTACTACCAGCGGAACGGCGACTTCGAAAACGCGTTGGTGCAGTACCGAGCCCTGCTCGAGACCAACGAGCTGAATGCCGAGGCGCACAACAACCTGGGTCTGCTGTACCAGGAGAAGGGGCTCTACGACGAAGCCATCCGCGAGTTCAGGCGCGCCACCTTCATCGACCCGCGCTACGACAAGGCCCACAACAATCTGGGTGTCGCGTTGCTCAGGTCCGGAAAGACCGACGCGGCCGTATCCCAGTTCCGCTCGATCGTGGCGCGAGACGCGAAGAACATCGAGGCGCTCACCAATCTGGCGCTCGGCCTGAAGTCGTCGGACAGGTCCGATGAAGCCCGCGAGATGCTGCAACGCGCGCTCGGCATCAACGGGAAGTACGCGCCCGCGCACCACAACCTTGCGCTCATCTACGAAGAAAGCGGCGACCTGGTGCGTGCCATCGAGCACTACGAACAGTACCTGGTGCTGGCCGGCGCTGAGAACGCCGCGCTCACCAGCGAGATTCGCGGACGCGTGCAGACGTTGCAGGCCAAACTGATTCCCAAGCTCGACTGATCGGCTCGTCGTCATCCTCCTGCACGCCTGGCGGCCTGTGCTCGCGCACACGCCGCCACTTTTTTTGTAGCTCACTCACGCCCGACGTGCTCTTCGCGTTTTGGTGTCTCGCCTCGTCGTCTCCTCTCCGATGTGGTGCCCGTGTCACCGTGGGCACATCGCAGAAATCGCAGGAATCACCAGGAAAACAAGGGAAATACGCCTCTACCGCTCCTGCTGCGAGTAGGGCATGGGCCTTGCTCAATGGGAAGGCGAAGCGTTCGACACGCTTGGCCCACAGTCGCCGCGCATCACGCGGGCGACGCCCAGAGAGGTTCACGGCAGTCTAGAGGAGCGGTTATGAGCAACAGAATTCACGGAGAGCGCGGGTTGTCGTTGGTTGAAGTCACCATTATGCTGCTGGTCCTGACGCTGTTGACCGGCGTGCTGGCACCATCCATCTTCGATTTCGTGAACGATGCGAAGTGGGTGAAGGTGAAGGAAGATTGCGAAGCGATCGGCGTCAGCGTGGCGCGGCTCACACGCGACGTGGGCGCCTGTCTGAAGTTCAACGGCACGCAGTCGTGCTACAAACAGAATCGCGTGGATCTGTTGTACAGCGACGGCCCGGATGTGACGCCCTCCGACCTCACCCCCGAGGCCTACACGTACTGGAGCATGGGCGTCTACTCGCAGCAACTGAACTGGGACTACGAGAACAGCCGCGGCGACAGCATGGAACACCAGTTCGTCTCCAACGGGACTGGCCCGATGTACCCCACGCCGTCCGACCTCGGCACCTACGCGCGCGTCGGTCCGCACTTCAACCTCGGCTGGCGCGGGGCGTACCTGTCGCCGCCGATCGGTCCCGACCCGTGGGGGCGTCGCTACCTGGTGAACACGGCGTTCCTGGCGGTCGGGATTGACGCGCCTGCCGGCACGGGCCAAGGCCAGAAGAGCGGCGGCTGGTCGAACGACGTGTTCTGCCTGTCGGCTGGCCCCAACACGCTTTTCGAGACCGCGTTTGGCGGCAACTCGAACTACGGCGTCTACCGCGGGGGCGACGACTTCGTCTACATCATCTCGGGCGACACGCGCTAGCCCGTCGTCCTGCGGCCCGCACCCGGCGTGCGAGCCCGTCTAGACAGCCTCTTACCCAGGGTGGCCAGACACGAGCATGGGGTTGCAGCGCCAAGACCGCCTACACCCCATGCTCGCGTTGTTTCTGAGCCTGGCAGCCTACAGCTATTCGTGAGAAAATCCGGGACGTTCCCGGAGACACGCCCGTTCTCAGCTAGAGCGGAACGACAATGCGTCCACCACTTCACATGCGGTTGCTGACAGTGGCAACCCAGCCCGGCGAAT
>CAYHRK010000114.1:0-11576 GCA_964358795.1 uncultured Vicinamibacterales bacterium | reverse complement strand
ATTCCCGCCTTCTTGGGCCGCCGTAGCCGAAGGCGAAGGCGCCCGCGGGAATGACAGCATACCAGCGCCTCTCCCGGCGCCGATCGAGCGCGAAAAGACTCGGCGGTTCGAGGCGGAGCTTCGCTACGAAGTTTGGAGGCGACAACGAACGTGGACGCCGCCGTCGCCAGGAGATTCGCGGCACGTTCGGGGATGGCAGCGCGGTGCTCGAACTGAATGCCTTCAGTGGAAACGTGCGCATCGTCAAGAAGTAGTAGGTGCCGGCTCCTGATCCTTGTACTGCAGCTGGTAGAGTCGGTAGTAGAGGCCCCGCTTCGCCAGCAGCTCCTGATGAGTGCCCGCCTCGCGCAGGTGACCCCGGTGGAACACCAGGATCTTGTCCATGTCCTGGATGGTGGACAGGCGATGAGCGATGGCGATGGTCGTGCGTCCGGCCATCAGCGCGTGCAGTGCGTCCCGAATCAGGATTTCGGTTTCCGTATCCACGCTTGATGTGGCTTCGTCCAGCACCAGCACGCGCGGATTGAAGGCCAGCGCCCGTGCGAACGACAGCAACTGCTTCTGCCCGGTCGACAAGGTGGCGCCGCGCTCGGCCACCGGCGTGTCGAGCCCCTGTGGCAGGCGATCGACGAACTGGTCGGCGTGCACGGCCAGCATCGCATGCCGGATGCGCTCGTCGTCTATCGTGTCGTCGCCCAGCCTGATGTTGCTGCCGACGGTGCCCGAGAACACGTGGACGTCCTGCTGCACCAGACTGAACAGCCCCCGCAGTTGCGCCAGATCCA
Organism: uncultured Vicinamibacterales bacterium; assembly: GCA_964358795.1. Lineage (GTDB taxonomy): Bacteria > Acidobacteriota > Vicinamibacteria > Vicinamibacterales > JAKQTR01 > CAYHRK01. Next base: position 10,791 of record CAYHRK010000114.1, on the reverse strand, counting down.
TCTCGCGGATATCCACGCCATCGACCAGGATGCGGCCGCCGGTGACATCGTAGAAGCGCAACAGCAGGCTGATCAGCGTGCTCTTGCCAGCCCCGGTTGCCCCGACGATGCCCACCCGCTCGCCAGGCCGCACCTCGAACGAGACATCCGAGAGCACGTAGTCGTCATCGTGATAGGCGAACCACACCCGGTCGAACACGACACGCCCGTGCCCGTCCGCGGTGCGAGTGACCTGGGGGCTCTGCACGGCCACCGGCGTGTCGAGCACCTTGAAGATGCGCTCGGAAGCCGCCATCGCCGACTGCAGCACGTTGAACTTCTCCGACATGTCGCTGATGGGCCGGAAGAAGCGTTGCGAGTACTGGATGAACGCCACCAGCGACCCCAGCGTCAACAGGTCGCGGACGACATAGCCGCCGCCCCACCAGATGATCAGCGCCGTCGCGAGAGCGCCGACGATTTCGACCGCGGGATAGAACACCGCGTAGTAGAAGATCGACTCGATGTTGGCATCCCGGTGTCCGCGGTTGATCTCGTCAAAGCGGCCGAACTGGCGCGGTTCCTGACCGAAGACCTGCACGGTCGCCATGCCGGTGATGTTCTCCTGCAGAAACGCGTTGATCTTCGCAATCCAGGCACGGACCGTTCGGTACGAGTCGCGCACGTTTCGCCGGAACCACTGCGTGATCACCACGATGAGCGGCAGCACGGAGAACGCCACCAGCGCGAGCCGCCAGTCCATCACGAGCAGCACGATCATGATCCCGGCCAGCGTGAAAATGTCGCCGAAGACCGACACGACGCCCGCGGTGAACAGATCGTTGAGTGCATCCACGTCGGTGGTGACCCGGGTCATGAGCCGGCCGACCGGGTTGCGGTCGTAGAAGGCCACATCCAGACGCTGCAAATGACCGTAGATCTGCATGCGCAGGTCGAACATGATGCGCTGCCCTGTCAGCTGCAGCGTGTAGGTCTGCACGTACTCGAGAGCGAAGGACAGCACCAGGATGGCCACGAAGCCGAGCGCCATCAGGTTCATGCCGGCCAGGTCATGGTTGGCGATGTAGCGATCGATGGCCAGCTTCATCAGGTAGGGCTGCGCCAGCTGGAGCAACGAGGCGCCGACAATGGCCCCAAACGCGGTCAGCACCTGTGGCCAGTACGGCCACAAGTAGCCCAGCAGCCGCCGCATCAGAACGGCGTCATACGCTTTCCCGACAATGTCATCCTCTTGAACGGCCATACCCTTCCGCGCGAATCGTGTGTCTTCTGACTGCTTCCGACTGTCTGCTGTCCTACGCGCCTTCGAGTTCCTCCTCCAGCAGCTGTTTCCGGTGCATCGCCGCGTAGGCGCCGTCCAGCTTCAGCAGCTCGTCGTGCCGGCCGCGTTCAACAATGCGGCCCTGGTCGAGCACCACGATCTGGTCGGCATCGCGCACCGTCGAAATCCGGTGCGACACGATGATCGATGTGCGGCGGCGCATCACCGCTCTCAGACCAGAGAGGATCTCCTCTTCGGTATGCGTGTCCACAGCCGACAGCGCACCGTCGAGAATGAGGATGCGGGGGTCGGTCACAATCGCGCGGGCCAGGGCGGTGCGCTGTTTCTGTCCGCCCGACAGCGTGATGCCGCGTTCGCCCACCACCGTGCCGTACCCGTTCGGAAAACCGACCACGTCCTTGTCGAGCCGAGCGATGGCCGACGCGCGCGCGACCGCGTCGCCGGCAGGCGCGGCGGTACCGGTGTCGTGAAGACCAAACGCCACGTTCTCGGCAATCGTGTCCGAAAACAGAAACGGCTCCTGCGACACAAAGCCGATCGCGCCGCGCAGCACACCCAGGGGCAGATGGGTCACGTCCACGCCGTCCACAAACACGGTGCCGGCAGGCGGATCGTAGAGCCGCGGCAGGAGGTTGATCAGGGTGGTCTTGCCCGATCCCGTCGGCCCGACAATCGCCAACGTCGTACCGGGATCCACGTGCAGCGACACGCCGTGCAGGACCGGTCGCCCGTCGTAGGAGAAATGAAGATTCCTGACGTCGATCGCCCCGCGCACCTGCGACGCGTTGGCGATGGCCGTGCCGGCGCGCGCGTCTGAGACGGCCGGCTCGGTCTCGATCACCGTCAGCATGCGTATCCAGGACGCCGAGCCACGCTGGATCATGTTGGTGACCCACCCGAACGCAATCATGGGCCACGTCAACATGGCGAGATAGCCATTGAAGGCGACGAACTCGCCGAGCGTGATCCGATGCCGCATCACGTCGCGGCTGCCGAGCCACAGCACGAGCAGGCTGCCGAAGCCGAGAAACAACCCGAGGCTCGGATAGAAGAGGCCCTGCAGCCGGATCAGCACGACGTTGCGCCGCACGTACTCCGCGTTGGCGTCGCAAAAGCGGCCCAACTCGGCATGCTCCTGACGGTAGGCGCGCACCACGCGCACGCCCGACAGCGCCTCCTGCACCACCGCGCTCAGGTCGGACAACTGGGCCTGGATGTGTTCGAACCGCTGGTGGATGGCCGAGCCGAAGTACTTCACCGACACCGACACGAACGGCAGCGGGATCAGGGCCACCAGCGTCAGCCGCGCGTCGATGCTGAACATGAGCGTCAAGGCCACGCCGAACACGATGAGGGTGCTGGCCGCGTACATGACCGCCGGGCCAATCATCATGCGGACCGCGTTCAAGTCGTTGGTGGCCCGCGACATCAGATCGCCGGTCCGATGCCCGTGGTAGTACTGGGGCGACAGCCGCTGAAGCTGGGCGAAGAAGCGATTGCGCAGGTCGTACTCGATCGCGCGCGAGGCGCCCACCAGGATGCGCCGCATCAGGAAGCGGAAGATCCCCCCGACCGTCGCCAGCCCAAGCAGAAGGCCCGCGTACTGGAGCAACTTGGCGTCGGTGACGCCGCGGGTCAGATCGTCGACGGCGAACTTCATCACCCAGGGCGCAGACAGCGACATGGCCGTCGCCACCGCCGTACAGGCCAGGCCCAACGCGAAGCTGCGCCGGTAGCGCAACGCGTGGTCGATCAGTTGCCGGGTGGGTGTTGGCGCCATGCCTGCTGTTCAGCATACCGGAGGCGTCCCGGCCTCGGCTACAATAGCGCGACTCTGGCTCGTCGGGTGGGGTTCACGCCAGCGTCGGTTACGGCTTGTTGTTCCAAGAGACGACCATGCACGCGCTCTACATCATCGTCCCCGCACTCGGCATTCTGGCGATCGCGTACCGTTACTACAGCGCGTTTATCACTGCCAGGATCATGGTGCTCGACGATACGCGGATCACCCCGGCCCATCTGCGGTACGACGGGCACAACTACTACCCGACATCCCGGTGGGTGCTGTTTGGGCATCATTTCGCGGCCATCACCGGTGCCGGCCCCTTGATCGGCCCGGTGCTGGCAGCGCAGTTCGGGTACGCGCCCGGATTGATCTGGCTCATCGCCGGCGTGTGCCTGGCCGGAGCCGTGCACGACATGTTGATTCTGTGGGCGTCCACCCGACGCGGCGGCACGTCCCTGGCGGAAATCGCCCGGGCCGAGATCGGTCCGGTCGCCGGCACCACGGCTGCGGTCGCCATCCTGTTTATCGTCATCATCGCGCTGGCCGGCCTCGGGCTGGTGGTGGTCAATGCGCTGGCCGAAAGCGCGTGGGGCACCTTCACGATTGGAGCCACGATTCCGCTGGCCCTCGTCATGGGCCTCTACATGTACCGCTTCCGGAAAGGCAAGATCGTCGAGGCCACCATTATCGGCGTAACGGGCCTGGCGTTGGCGGTGATCCTGGGCAAGCCGCTGGCGGCCACCGCCTGGGGCCAGTCGATGTTCCTACTCTCGCGCCAGCAGTTGATTATCGCAATGGCGATCTACGGGTTTTTCGCCTCGGTGCTGCCGGTGTGGTTGCTGCTCGCCCCGCGCGACTACCTCAGCTCGTTCATGAAGATCGGCACGATCGCCTTGCTGGTGGTCGGGGTGATCGTGGTGAACCCGGAATTGCACATGCCGGCCGTGACGCAGTTCGCCCGTGGCGGAGGGCCGATTATCCCGGGGCCCTTGTTTCCGTTCGTGTTCATCACCATTGCCTGCGGCGCCATCTCGGGATTTCACTCGCTGATCGGCTCGGGCACGACGCCGAAGATGATCGACAAGGAGTCGGACATCAGGCCGATTGGGTACGGCGCCATGCTGATTGAGGGGCTGGTGGGCATCATGGCGTTGATTGCCGCGACGGCGCTCTACCCGGGCGACTACTTCGCCATCAACACGCCACCGGAGGTCTTCCAGACACTCGGCATGGCCGTGCAGAACCTGCCCATGCTCGAATCGGAGGTCGGCGAGCTGGTGGCGGGACGCACCGGCGGCGCGGTGTCGCTGGCTGTGGGCATGGCGCAGATCTTTGGACGGTTGCCGGGCATGACCGGACTGATGGACTACTGGTACCACTTCGCCATCATGTTCGAGGCGCTGTTCATCCTGACCACCATCGATGCGGGAACGCGCGTGGCGCGATTTCTCGTACAGGAGTTCTTCGGCCGCTTCTACAAGCCGTTCGCGCGCCAGGACTGGATGCCTGGCACGATCGTGTCCACGACGCTGGTGGTCGTCGCGTGGGGGTACTTCATCTGGACCGGCGGCATCGACACGATCTGGCCGATGTTCGGCATTGCTAACCAGTTGCTCGCCGTGGTGGCTCTGGCCATCGCCACCACCATCATCGTGAACCTCGGCCGCTCACGATACGCATGGGTGACGGCGGCGCCGATGGCATTTCTGGCCACGACGACGCTCGGCGCCGGATTCTTGAGCGTGCGAGACAACTTCTGGCCGAAGGCGATGGGTACAAACCCGGCGGTGCACGTGCAGGGTTGGGTGGATACGGTCCTGACGATCATCATGATGATCTGCGTCGTAATCGTATTGTCGGCCGCCATCCGGCGTTGGTTCAGACCCGTCCGCCAGACGGCGTGACGTGTGATATCCTTCGAATGCCTTTCCCAGCAGGCACTTCGTTTGCATACGTGAAGACTGTACGTCCGGGGCGATGACAGTCAGGAGTTCTGTCTATGATGCGAACGCCGTCAACGTGTCTATGGCTAGGCGTGGTGGGACTGGCGGTAATGATGGGAGTGGCCGCACCCGCCTTCGCCCAGTACCGTCCGCTGCCGATCTATGGCGGAAACCAAGCCGCCTCGAACAATACGTATCACGTAGAATTCGGATTCAATCTGTGGTCGCCGTCGCCCGATTTCGTCATCCAGAGCGAGAGCTTGGGCATTCCGGGGACCGCTATTGATATCCAGGCCGATCTGGGCCTTCTGAAGAAGGCGATGTACGACATGCGGCTCGTCCTGAGCCCCACCAGGAAGCACAAGTTTCGCTTCCAGTACCTGCCGATGCAGTACACCGGCGCGACGCGCCTCAGAGGTGATCTGATCTTCAACGGAATTCGGTTTCCCGTCGACATCAATGTGACCACCGACTTCACGTGGAGTACGCTGCGTCTCGGCTACGAATACGATCTTGTCTCACGCGATGCCGGATTCGTCGGGTTCATCATCGAAGCCAAGTACATGGACGCCCAACTGCAGCTAGCCAGCCCGACTGGCATCGAGTTTGCCCGGGCGCGTGCGCCGGTTCCCGCCGTTGGAGGCATCGCCCGTGTGAACATTGGGCGATTCGTGACGGTGACCGGCGAGGCGACGTACTTCAAGCTGCCGGAGAGCATTGATCCTCGCTACCGGGCGCACTTCCTCGATGTGGATGTCTACGGGACGTTCAACTTCACTCGTAATTTCGGCGTGCAGGGCGGATTCAGGCGGCTCGAACTGGGATACCAGGTGGAGAAAGATAAGGGCCAGGGCTTGCTGCTCGGCCCCTATTTCGGCGGCGTGGTGCGGTTCTAGCCACAGGCGTTCTACTTTGCGATGGGCTCGAGCCGCACGCCGAGCCATCGCTGGTCGGAACTGGCCGAATCGATGGCCGCCGGCCGAAATCCCTGTTCGGCGAGTATACGCACGACGGTAGGCTGGCCGGGGTTGAGGGCCACGATCACTTCGCGGACCTCGCCGGCCGCCAGCGCGAATGTTGTCTGATAGCCGCTCCACTCGATGCGCACTGGCGTCGCCGCCCCCCCGGCCTGCAGCCTGAACGTCTGGCTCTTGCGGTCGACCGGTGCCATCAGCACCAGCGTGGCCATTTCTCCTCCCGCTGTCCAGAGGCCCTCGGGTTCCAGATACACCGCCTCGCCAAGACCATAAATCACGACATCGCCGTACCTCCGGGCGGAGTTGGCCCGTTCGCCACTCGAGCGCAAGCCGACGGGAGTGATCGAGACGGGCTGCAGCCAGACCCTCGGCTGTCGCGGCACAGCGCCGTCGCCTCGAACCGCAAGAGAACGCACATTCACGGGCAGCCAGATATCGTAGCCACCTTCGTTTGCCGCCTGATGATTCAGCGGCCACACCTGCACGGCCGTGTCGGCCCGGCCGACGAGCAGGGCCACCGAGCCGGTGCTGGCCGACGTCGGCCCATCGAACCGCAACCGGTAATGTCCCGCCGGCACATTCGGCAACCACAACCACGCCCACGCCGGCCCGCCGCCGGCCCGATCGGAGCCCAATCGCATGCGCGCGACGAGGGCTGAAGCGGAGATCAGCGCTGGCGGGTCGAAGGCGATGCCCACCGTGGACACCGGTGATGCGGCCGCACGAACCGCACGAAGCTGACCGGTCAGCGGTGAGATTCCGCTCACCTGCTCGATCTGCCAAACCGCGGCCATCGCGGCGGAAGAGGCAAGGCCAACGCCGGCCAGAAGTACCAAGCCGACCAGTCCGGGCCCGGCCTGCCATCGGCGCTCCAGCGCACGAGCGATGGCCCACGCCATACTGATGGCGGTCAGCCACACGACGGTTTCGCCAGCGGCCAGAGCGCTGGACCCCCGGAACAGCCCGGGGACCGCTCGGGCGAGGTCAACAATCTGGCTCGTCCACGTAAGCCACGGTGCGATCGCGGCCCGACCGTTAAAGACGAACTGTCCGCCTTCGGCAAGCGAGAATCCCAGCGCCAGCGCCATGCTGATCGCCAGACTCAGAGCCAGCCACCCGCGTGTGGCGCGGTCGCGGGCCGTCGCCCAGGCCGTCGACAACGGCAGCGCGCTGACCAGCAACACAGGGCCCAGGAAACGGGCCGGCGAGCTGAACCCGCCCCACCACATGTGGTACGCCGATGCCACCAGCATGTAGGGCACCACGATCCATAGCCACTCGAGCGCCAGGCGGCGGTGACGACCGACCAGCGGCACGATGCCCAGGATGGCGGCCACGTAGACCGGAGCGCTGGTGAGCAATCCGTACTGCTGGTCGACCAGCAGACCCAGCACGCCAGTGGGGATCCGGCCCACCGACATCTGGGTGACGTACCCGTAGGCGACAGAAGGGTTGAGCGCACCGTAAATCGCGTAGTAGTAGCCGAACCATCCGGCCGCACTCGCCACGGGCATTGCGAGAAACGCCGCCAGCGCTGCCCTTGGGCGCAAGTCGCGCAACGTTCGAAGCGCGAAGATGACGCCCAGTGCGCCGGCGATCACCGCGTAGCGAGGGTGCAGCCACGGCAGCAGGGCCGGCAACACGCCGACGCCGGCCCACCACCACGCTGGCCTCGACGGCCGTGCGCCCAAACTCACCAAGGCTGCGCCGGCCAGCAGCACCACGATTGAACCGGGGACATCGGGATAGACCGTGAACGACAGGAACAGGAAGGGCGCCGTCAGCCCGGTCGCCGCCCAGGCGAACCACGCGCTCGCCCCGTCTCCGGTCAACGCGAATGCCGCTCGCCACGCCACCGCCGTCGCCGCCGCCGACACGAGGGCCAGCACCCACTTGACCAGACCGTAGCCGCCGATGGCAAACACGGGCAGGATCAGCGCGGACAAGCCGGGCATGTGTATCGAGTAGATCTGCCCGTTCTGTCCACGTCTGAGGTAGTCGGATTTCAGCGTGCCGGCATAGAACGCTGCGTAGTCGCGTTGCCGGTGGTTGTTTTCGATGCGCAAATCACCGTCACCGAGCAGGCTCTGCGTGATCACCAGGTAGTGCGGTTCGTCGCCGCTGGGCACGCGCGCGGCAAGCTGGGAGGCGGCCGCCACGTAAACCAGGGCGGCGCACATCCCGGCGACGATCGGTGCGCGGCCGGGCGATTCGAACCACGAGCGCCACCAGGCGATACGGCGCTCCGACGCGGGTCCGGCGACGAGCATAGCGCCGATGATCGCGGCCCATACGAGCCACACAACGGGACCTGTCCACGCCAGCAGCGGCGTGGGCATCGGGATCGGCAACCACGGCACGATCAAGATAGCGGTGAACAACAGCGGCAGGACCCGGTCGCGCGACGGACGCAGAGTCCACGCCAGTCCGACCATCAGCCCGAGGCATCCGGCCAGCACCCACCAGGATGGGAGCAGACCCACGCGTTGGGCGGCCGGGCCGGCATCGGTCACCGCCAGCACGCCGAGCGAGCACCAGAGGGCCGTGCCCGCGCAGGCAGCAGCGAGCGCGGCAACACCCGACAAGCGGGCAGGTCGCATGGGAGGTTCATGCTACCATACCGCGCCATGCGCATCCGGGGTCTCGAACCGCTGCTGGTCGTGGCGGCAGCGGTCGTCATCACCGTCGTGATGACATGGCCTCTGGCCCCTAAAGCGGCGTATGCCGGCCGTACCGACACCAACGACGGACAGTTCAGCATCTGGAACGTGTCGTGGGTGGCACGCGCGCTGGTCAACGATCCGCGCGGCCTGTACGACGCGAACATCTTCTACCCTCACCGCGGCACGCTGGCCTACTCGGAGGCCAACATCGGGGCTGGTGCGCTGGCGGTGCCGTTCTACTGGGCCAGCGGGGGCAATCCCTATCTGGCGCACAACGCCGTCCTGCTGCTGGCGTTTGTGCTGGCTGCCGCCGGCACCTACGCACTGGTACGCCATCTGACGGGCAACCGCTACGCGGCGGCTGTCTCGGGCGTGGCCTTCGCGTTCTGTCCGCACGTGTTTTCGCACATCCCGCACATCCAGTTGATGCTGACGGCCGGTCTGCCGTGGTCGCTGCTGGCCATGCACCGGTTTGTCGATCGGCAATCGGCAGCCACGGGAGCCGCGCTGGCGGGCGTACTGGCGGCCCAGGCGCTGTCGTGCGGCTACTACGGCATCTTTGCCGGCCTCGTCGTCTCTTCCGGCGTCATCGTGTACGGTCTGACCCGGGGGTTGTGGCGCCGGTGGACGTACTGGGCCGCCGCGTCGGCCGCTGCAGCCGCGTCGATGCTGATCGTGCTGCCGTTTTTCCAGCCCTATCTCGCGCTTCAGCAGGACACCGGGTTTGCCCGCACCCTGCAGGATGCGCAGCGCTGGTCGGCGCAGTGGCGCTCCTACCTGGCATCGGCCGCCTGGGCTCACCGGTGGGTGCTGCCCCACCTGGACTCCTGGGGCGAGGTGCTCTACCCGGGAACGGCCGCCACGGTACTGGGCGCCGTGGGCCTGTTCACGGGGTCGACGATCGGCGATGCGCGGCGGTCACGAGGCCACGTGGCCTTCTACGGCGGGATGGCCGTGCTGGCGTTCTGGACATCGCTTGGGCCGGCCGCCGGACTCTACGCCGTGCTGTTCCAGGTGGTGCCCGGATTCTCGTGGCTGCGTGCGCCGTCGCGGTTCGGATTGCTGGTGGCGCTGGCGCTTGCGGTGCTGGCAGGATTCGCGGTGACCCGGCTCCTTGGGCGCGTCCGCCGCGCGCCCCTGGTGGGGAGCCTGCTCGTACTGGCCGCGCTCTGCGACTTGTCTGTGGCGCCGCTGTTTCTCGTCGAAGCCAGGCCGCTGGCGCCGGCCTATCAGTCGCTCGCGAAGTGGCCCCCTGGCCCGGTCGTCGAGTTTCCGTTTTTCTATTTGCGGACAGATTTCCCCAGGCATGCGGAGTACATGCTGAATTCGACCGCCCACTGGCGGCCGCTCATCAACGGGTACAGCGACTACATCCCTCCCGATTTCAGGGCCATGGTGATTCCGGTCAGTTCGTTTCCCAATCCGGAATCGTTCGCCATCCTCAAGTCGTTTCGCACCCAGTACGTCATCTTCCATCTCGATCTCTACGATCGGCGGGCGGTCGTCGATCTGAAAGAGCGGATCGACAGCTACCGCGACTACTTGCGCCCAATCCGCATTGAGGACCCGGTGTGGCTCTTTCAGATCGTCGCCTGGCCGCCGCAGCGCTAGCCGTCTGCCTGGCGCTGGCGGTGCTGCACACCTGGCCGCTGGGGGCAAGCCCGGGGGGATGGTCCCGCAACGACAACGCCGACACGATGTTGAATGAGTGGACCATCGCCTGGGTGGCCCACCAGGTGGTGCGCGCTCCGCTCCGGTTGTTCGATGCGAACATCTTCTATCCCGCGCCGCGATCGCTGGCGTTCTCCGAGCACCTGTTCGTTCAGGGGTTGATGGGCGCACCGCTTATCTGGTCGGGGGCGTCGCCCGTGCTCGCGTACAACGTCCTGCTGATCGCGGGCTTGACCCTGTCGGCCTGGAGCATGTGGCTGGTGGTGCGCCGATGGACCGGCAGCACGGCAGCCGGTGTGGTGGCCGGGTCGCTCTATGCGTTCAACGCCCACACGCTGTCGCGGCTGCCTCACCTGCAGGCGCTGCACCTCGAGTTCCTGCCCGTGGCCTTGCTCGCGCTGGACCGTCTCCTCGAGCGACGCCGCATGCGCGATGCCCTGCTGTTGGCGATGTTCGCGACGCTTCAGGC
>CAYHRK010000113.1:0-11581 GCA_964358795.1 uncultured Vicinamibacterales bacterium | reverse complement strand
TCCGTGTTTCGGTGATGGCGACCTTCACGGTGGCGGAGCCGACGTCGATGCCGGCTGTGACCATCGAGCTGTTGTCGGTGTCGGTCATGATCCGAACGCTCCCATGCCGGTTCGGTCAGGCGGCGACCCGCATCGCGTCGCGCAGGGCGAACAGCGCCGCGCCCAGTGCGCCGGTGTAGATCGAATCCTCGGAGATGTTCACGTGCAACTGGCCGTAGTTCTCGACGAGCAGCTGGCGCAACGCCCCAACGGCCGCCGGGTTCTTTGCCACGCCGCCCGTGAACGTGAACTCGTTGCGCACGCCGCCCGATCGGGCCAACAGCGACATGGCGCGCAACACGATGGCGCGGTGCAGGCCGGCCAGGATGTCCTCGCGCTTCTCTCCCAGCGACAGCCGCTCGCGCAGTTCCGCGCCGGCGAACACCGTGCAGGTCGAGTTGATGCGCACCGGGCTGGTTGAGGCGCAGGCAATCGGCCCCAGCTCGTGCAGGCCCAGACTCATCTCGTCGGCGATATAGCCCAGATAGCGGCCACACCCGGCGGCGCAGCGGTCGTTCATCTGAAACGACGTCACGATGCCCTGCTCGTCGACCTGAATGGCCTTGGTGTCCTGGCCGCCAATATCGAGCACCGTGCGCGTGCCGGGGAACATCGCGTGGGCGCCGAGGCCATGACAGAGGATCTCCGAGCGAATCTGACCTTCAGGAAACGGCAGGCGCTGGCGGCCATACCCGGTACCCACGCTGCCGATTTGCTCCAATTCGAGTGTCGTCACGCGCTCGACCGCCGGCGCCAGAACAGAGCTGGCATCGGGCATGCGAGAGAGCGCCGCACGGGCATGATCCTCGAACCGGCCGGCCGCGGCCGACGAGTTCTCGACGTCGAGAATCGCCTTGTCGAACAGGCCCGCCAGCGTGTCGAAGCTCACGCCGGTCGACTTCGCTTCCTGTTCGGCTAGGCTCAAGTACCGGCTGCCAGCCAGGTCGCGGAAGAAGTCGCTCTTCCGCCGGGAGCCCGCCGCATACAGGCTCTCGACCTCGGCCTCCATCTTCGAGACGATGAGCGCCACGGCGGGGGCGAGCGTTGGGGGCCGGGTCAGCAGGCGTGAGAGGAACCGCTGCAGCTCAGACGCGAGCACCCGAAGCTGCATCCGGTACTGCTCGGCACGAAACACGCGCTCGAGTTCCCCCACGGCGCGTTGTCGTTCACCCGCGTCCACGCCGGCCTGCTCGAGTTCGCCGGCGATCAGGGCAAACCGTGTGTTGATGAGCGCCTCGCCCAGTGCCACCTGACACGCCACGTCGTAGTTGCTACGCGAATTGGTGATGCCTCGACCAAGCAGCGCCCCTTGCTCGTTCAACACGACGGCCTTGGTCGTGGTGGACCCGAGGTCGATGCCGACGGTGTACTTCACGACACACGCCCGGCGCGCTTCTGCTCGAGCATCTGAAAGTAGGATTCGAGCCGGTTCTTGATGTTGGCGGCCGAGAAGTACCGCGGATCCACCAAATCGCTTTCGATGAAGCCGCCGGGCCGGCCCGAACGCGCCTCGACCTCGCGCAGGATGTGCAGCTGGCCCGCGCTGAACGAGTTGCAGCTTTTCACCGAGTTGATGAGAAACCCGTCGGCGTGGTACTCGGACACATAGCGCGTCAACAGATCGATGCGAGCCGGCAGGCTCAAGTTCGTGTAGCAACCCAGGCAGTACTCCGCCATGGTCTCGAGGGGCCGCGACGGATCGTGGCGGAACCCCATGTCGTACACGCCGCCCACCTTCGTGTAGGTAGACGCCACCGACACGGCGCCTTCATCGGAGAACATCTTCCAGAACTGCCGGAAGCTGGTCCAGTTGGGTGGCCCCTCTACCACGATACGGTACCGTTCGGCGGGCATGTCGCCGTCCGGTGTCACGGGGCCCTTGCCCAGGCGCATGCGCTCGTCGATCTCACTGCGCAGCTCACGGTAGTAGTCGACCGCCTCCGACGTGCCGCGGAATGAGCTGAAGATGGGCCCCACGTAGTAGACCGCACCGAAGTAGGCATCGATGGGCGATGGCCGGTGCTTGGCCGATTGCAGCACGAATACCAGGTCGTCTTCGGCGCGTGCCGACAGCTCCAGGCACGCCTTCAGGCGATCTTCGTCGTAGGGTTTCCCGGAGATCTTCTCGAGCATCGGGATGATGGTGCCACGCAGCTGATCCACCACGTATTGCCGCATCGCGTCGGTGATCTTCCCGTCGGCCTGATACGGGACGTGCAGCATCGCGACCGGACAGTGATACTCCTCGCGCAGCAACTCGAACCATTTGACGAAGGTGAAGCAACCCGTGTAGGAAAGCAGCAGCAAGTCGGGATTCGGCAGTCGCTGGCCGGTGGGGCCGATGTTGCCCGACTTCAGCATGCCGATGTCGCTCTTGACGTAGGTACACACATCCTCGGAGTGCCCGAGTTTTTCGGCAATCGAGATGTACTCGGCCGACTTGCCGCGCATGCCCGACTGCAGCGCATTGATCTCGGGCAGCACCGGCAGCATGTCGAACGCCAGCAGCAACTCGGTGAGGTTGCCCGGCACGAAGGTGTAGCAGTTCTTCTCGCCCGTCTCGGGCGCGGCCGCCAGCCGGTCGAAGTGGCGGGCGATCATGGTCTTCTGGCGCACCTGGCTGGTGTCTTTCTGAGCCTCACGCGAGGCGGCACCCGTGGTGGTGGGGGTCATGCGCCGCTCCAGAGCTTGATCGAATCGGCAAAGGTGCCGGCCTGTTCGCGAATCACCTGGAACTGGCCGCTGTTCTCGGCGAATTTGAAGGCGGTCCAGGGAATGCCCTCGCGCTCAACCGCTTTCACGAGCATGGGCTGATCGAGCAACGCCGGGTCGCAGAAGCTGGCCGAGCAAAACAGCACGCCTTCGGCACCGCTCTCGGCCATGTGGTGTTTCAGATCCTCACCCTTCACGCCCGCGTCGATGTACCTGGTCGGACTGGCCACCGCATCGTTGAGGAACGCGCGCACGAGGTTCTCGATCGGATCCCCCTCTATCGGGATGTCCGACCGGATAAACCGGTGCACCTGCACGAAGTCATCGTCCACGATGTAACAGCCGGCGCGTTCGAGCGTCTTGATGAGACCAATGGGCGGCTGCTCGCAGAACGATCCCGTCAGCAGCACACGCGCCTGGTCGAGCGGCGTGCGGGTCTCGTCTCGGTCGGCCAGCTCCAGGTACTCCCGGAACATCGGCGTCGAGGCCTCGACCGGCAGCACGAGGGCGGCGCGCAGCATCACATAGAGCTCGTGCGTGGGCACCTTCCACGGCTGACGCCGGCGAAGCGCGTACAGTTCGCGGACCAGGCGCCGGTCTTCGTTGTAGAGGGCGATGGAACGCCGCAACCTGTCGGCATCGAATGCGGCCGCGCCGCGCGCCGTCAGGTCGCGAGTCAGTTGCTCCAGTTCGTGGCGGTAGAAGGCACCGCCGATGCCGGGGTCGAAGTTCTGCGGCACATCCAGATACCGCACGAGCATGGCGGGAAACAGCATCTGCCACATGCCGGACAGGTTGCGGATCACGTCGCAGATAGCCGGGAAGAGCAGGCCATCCAGGCAGTCGAGGCTGCCGTTGAGGCCCAGCTCGATCGTGCTGCGCGGGATGTGACAGATGTAGGACTGGTAGTACGCGTCGCCCTTGATGATCTCCAGATCGTCGCGGCCGCCCATCACACCGACCGGCAGCACGCCCTGCGCGTGCAGCAACTCGCGCGGCACGTAGATGGGCAGGAAGCCGACGGCGAGGCCGCCGGTGCGGGATTTCCAGTCGCGCACGGCCGTCAGGCGATAGTCGCGGTAGAGCGCGTCGGCGCGCGACACGAGTGCCGCCAGCCGCGACAGGTCGCTCACGCGTTTCTCCACGCCGGACTACGCTTCTCCAGAAACGCCTGCAGGCCCTCCACGGCGTCGGCGGTCGACATCAACTGGTCGAGATAGAGGCGCTCGATGGCGGGCAACTCGGTGACGAATCGCCTGCGGAGATCCAGGCGAACGGCCTTCACGGCCAGGCGAAGGCTGGATGCCGACTTCGCCAGCAGGTGTTGCCGCGCCCAGCTCAGCGCCTCGTCGGTCGGATCGGCATCGGTGACCTCGTCGACCAGACCCATCGCCAACGCGGCATCCGCGTCAACGGTGCGACCGCTCACGCACAGGTCTTCGGCATGGCGGCGACCGATGCGTTCCGCCAGCAGCAGCGACGCCACCGGTGCGAAGACGCCCAGCACGATTTCGGGCTGGCCGAAGCGGGCCGTGCGACTGGCGAACACGCGGTGACACAGCATGGCCACTTCAAGGCCGCCGCCCAGGCACTGCCCGCGCACGGCGGCCAGTACCACAACCGAACTGTCCAGCAGCGCCAGCAGCATGTCGTGGAAGCGCCGCAGCATGCCTGCCACCTGTTCGGGCAGGTGCTCGGGCACACTGGCGCCAAACGAGAAGTGCGACCCCTGGCCTTCCAGGCAGATGGCCTTCAGACCGGGCTCGCCGGCGGCCTGCTTGAACACGTCGGTGAGGGCGTCCATCAGGGCGCCGTCAAGGATGTTGCCCTTCGAGCCGCCGATCGTCACCCGCCAACAGGCGCCGCCATCGAGGCGATCGAGTGTGATGGGTCCGTTCGTCATCACGCAGTCTCCCGTGATCATGCTCCGGTCAGGTCGATCTCGAGTTGCACGTAGGGTCCGCCGGTGAATCCGCTCCTTCGAAAGAAGGCCAGCACCGGCACGTCGTTGCGCTTCACCATGGTCCTGACCGTCAGGACGCCGGCCTGGCGAAAGCCCCTGCACGCTTCATCCAGCAGCGCCGAGCCCACGCCGCGGTGGAGTGCGGCCGCATCGACGCCAACAGCAAACACCCAGCCGCACGGCTCGGAGCCGAATTCGAACGCCCGCACCTCGCCCAGAAGGTATCCGAGCAGGCCGCGCGGGCCGTCGGCGGCCAGACCCACGCGAAACCGATCGTGAGGGGCACCGAGGAAGTTGGCGAAGATGCGCTTCCAGTGCCCGCGCTTGCTCGAGCCGGTGTGAAACGCGTCAATGCGAACGACGGCGGCCAGATCGCTGTGCGCGAGCGGACGAATCCCGATCGGGATGGTGATGGCCCCAGGCTCGGCCGGCGCGCCTTGCGATCCGGGCGCCGCGCTCCGGACTACCGTTGCCGTATTTCGGAATCGAGGCACTCAGCGACCGTGCGCGCGGGCCAGAATCTGCTCGACCAGGTCGTCGGACCACGCGGCGCCTTCGGCCAGGCGACGCCGCAGCAGCAGGAAATCGGCCTCGCGGCAGGCCTTCGAGCCTTCGTTGAAGGCGCGGAAGCCGGCGCGTGCCTCGGTCATCATGTTCAAGCCCAGCCACGCGCGGTTGGTCTCCTTGTTGCGATCCCAATGAGCCAGTTTGTGCTTGCGCACGCTCTCGAGCGTCTTCGACAGGCAGCCCGGAAACGTGTTGGCCAGCTTCAGCACCAGCGCGCTCACCTCGCGATCGAGGCGTGACAGGTCCACCGTGCCGCGCTCGAGCAGCTTCTTCGCCTCGTCGCGGTCCGTGCCCCGTTTCGGCTCCCCGAACACGATCTCGCCCGCATCCACCCACCGGTCGGTGACGATCATCGGGTTTGGCACAAGTTGTCCGTCAAGCGAGAGTGCCGGGACGACCTTGGTGACCAGGCCCAGGCGCAGGGCCTTGTGCGCGCTCCACGGCTCGCAGAGCGTGCAGCTTTCCATGGCGGCTTCGATGCCGACAAAGAGCGGCAGAAAATCCGTGCTGCCGCCATCGGGCGCCGATCCGTGCCGGGGACCTGCCTGACCGAACAGCGCTAGATCCTGGGCCACCGTGAAGTCGCAGGCCATGCCGATTTCCTGGCCGCCGGCGATGCGCATCCCATTCACGCGGCAGACGACCGGCTTGTCGCACATCAGGATGGCGCTGACCATGTCGTTGAACAGCCGCATGTACTGGCGGTACTCCTCGGGGCGGCCGGCGTAGTACTCGGCGTACTCGGCCGTGTTGCCGCCCGTGCAAAACGCCCGCGTGCCCGAGCCGGTGAGGACCACGGCCACCGCGGCGCGATCGTTGGACGCCCGGCGCATGCCCAGGATGACGCCCTTCACCATGGCCGTGGTGTACGAGTTCAGCTGCGTTGGATTGTCGAGCGTGATCCACACCGTGTGCAGGCCCGGCACCTCGGCGCCATGGCCGTCTTCTAGCGGCACCTCCTCGTAACGCACGCCGGGATGCTCGACAGGGTCGGTCAGATCGTGGTTCTTGAACGTCATAGAAATCAGTGCTCGGGGACAAGAACGATTCGCCGGGCCGCGTGGCCGGCATGGACTTCGGCGAAGACATCGTTGATGGTCGCAAGCGGCCGGCGTTCGACAAACGGTTCGACCGCAACCTTGCCCTGCAGCACGAGATCCACGACGGCAGGGTAGTGCTCGGGCAGGCAGCCCCAGTTGCCTCGCGCGACGGCGTCGAACGCCATCAGGTTCGAGAGGCGCAACTCCACGGCCTTGGGTGTGTAGCCGACAATCGACAACTGACTGCCGTGGCCGAGCAGGCCGAACGCGGTCATCTGCCCGGCGGGCGTGCCCGATGTTTCGAAGATGTGGGTGCGCCAGGTGGGCACGTGTCGCGCGTCGGCGAACGCGCGGACCTGTTTCCGCAGCGCTTTGGCATCGGCGCCTGTGGCATTCAGCGTGAGGGCCGCGCCGTGCCGGGCCATCGTTTCGAGGCGGGCGTCGTTCACGTCGATGGCCACCACGGCGGCGCCCACCGCGGCGGCAATCTGCACACCGAAGCCGCCGATCCCACCCACGCCGACAAAGACCGCCACGTCACCGGCGCGAAGCTCGTTTCGCACGATGGCCTGGTACGGCGTGGACACGGCGTCGGCAATGACGGCGAGCGCCGGCAAGTCGAGGCCGGCCGGATTGGCGGCGGGCGACGACAGATCAGGGACCGGGCACAGGCCGCGCGCCGGGATGCGCACGTGGGTGGCGAAGCCGCCGTCGATATCGCAGCCGAGGAAGATCTGGCTGGGGCAGATCTGGCCGCGTCCGGCCCGGCAGGCCTCGCACTGGCCGCAGGGCAGGACGGCTGGCACAACGACGGCCTGGCCGATCCAGCTGTCGGCTCCGGTGCCTGCCTCAATCACGAGCCCGCTGATTTCGTGGCCAAGCGTCAACGGGAATGGCTTCTTTGTGGGCACGCCATCGTAGTAGAAGCCCAGATCGGTGTGGCACACGCCGCAGCCGGCGACCTGCACCAGGACTTCACCCGGGCCGGCACGTTCCTCGCGCGACTCGCACACCATCGGACTGGCCGCCTGCCGCACCACCCAGGACGTGACGTTCATGCTGAGGTCTCCCGCCTGCGGTCCAAAATAGGTAAATAGGAACCTGAATACCTATATATGCCTCCCGGCAGGCGGCGTCAAGCCACTTCTGGTTGGCGCTTGTCGCTGACCCAGTTCCAGGGGGAGAATGACGGCGATGCACCTCACTGTGAATGGGGATGTCCACCACGTGGACGCGCCCGACCACTGGACGCTGCTCGAAGTGCTGCGCTACCGGCTGGGCCTGACCGGCTCCAAGCAGGGATGCGACAAGGGTGATTGCGGCGCCTGCACGGTGCTGGTGGACGGCCAGCCGATGATTTCGTGCCTGATGCTCGCGCGCGAGGCCGAGAACCGGGCGATCACCACCATCGAAGGGCTGATGCCGCACCACATCGCCGCCGGCGGCGCAGGCGCCGATCCGGTGCAGGACGCGTTCGACCAGTGCGGGGCGTTGCAGTGCGGGTTCTGCCAGAGCGGCACGATCCTGTCGGCTCACGCGCTGCTATCGGGCACGCCGAATCCCTCAGACGCCGAGATCCGAGACGCGCTAGCCGGCAATCTGTGCCGCTGCACGGGCTACACGCAGATACTGCAAGCCGTCCAGCTTGCCTCCGCGCGAGCACGGGGCGTCAGTCCCCCGCCGAGGTCGTGGGAGACGCCCCCGGCACCGGCCGGGTCGCCAGCACCATCACCCACCGAGACCGCCTGACATGGCATCGCGCGATATTCACGGCATCGATCCTCCCTGGGGCGATTTCCGCCACGTCGGGCGCGCATTGCGCAAGGTAGACGGCCTGGCCAAGGCCACCGGCGCCGCCGTCTACACCGACGACATCAGCCTGCCTGGCATGCTGCACGCGAAGTTGCTGCGCAGCCCGCACGCGCACGCCAGGATTCTCGCGATCGACACGACCCGGGTCCGACAGCTCTCAGGCGTACACGGTGTGATCACGGGCGAGGATCTGCCCGTAAAGTTCGGCATCCTTCCCTGGACGCAGGACGAAACCGCGTTGGCGGTGGGCAAGGTGCGCCACGTGGGCGAGCCGGTGGCGGCGGTGGCGGCCGTCGACGAGGACACGGCCAATGCCGCGCTCAAGCTGATCCGCGTCGAGTACGAGCTGCTGCACGTCTACATCGATCCGTTCGAGAGCCTGAGCCGGCACGATCCGCCCATTCACGAACAGCACAGGAGCGGCAACATCTCGAAGCACGTCCACCTGTCCTTTGGCGATGTGGATATGGCCTTGTCGCACGCCGACGCGGTCGTGGAGGGCGACTACTTCTTCCACGGCACGACACATGCGGCCATCGAGCCGCACTGCGCGGTGGCGCAGTACGCCGCCGACGGTGTGCTGACGCTGTGGTCGTCGACCCAGATCACCCACTACGTGCACCGGGCGCTGGCCCATGTGCTGGGCCTGAGCGCGCATCGCATCCGCGTGATCCAACCGTGTCTGGGCGGTGCGTTTGGCGGCAAGTCGGATCCGTTCAGCTTCGAGTTCGTGACGGCGAAGCTCGCCATGCTGACGGGCCGCCCGATCAAGCTGCTCTACACCCGCGAAGAGGTGTTCTACACACACCGGGGCCGTCACCCGATGCACATGCACTACAAGACGGGCGCCACGCGCGACGGGCGCTTGACGGGCGTCGACGCGACGATCCTGGTGGATGGCGGCGCGTACAGTTCCTACGGCCTGGTGACGACGTACTACGCCGGCCAGTTGCTGACCGGCCCATACGATTTCCCCACGTACCGCTTCGACAGCACGCGGGTGTTCACCAACAAGCCGACGTGCGGGCCCAAGCGCGGTCACGGGTCGGTGCAGCCGCGCTTCGCCTTCGAGGTGCAGCTGGACGAACTGGCCGAAGTCCTGCGGATGGATCCGATCGAGATCAGGCGGCGCAACCTGCTCGGCGCCGACACCACCACGGTGAACGGGCAGCGCATTACGTCGAACGGCATCGCAAAATGCCTCGACTTCGTGGAACAGGCCAGCGGCTGGACCACTCGGCGCGGGCGGCTGGGGTACGGACGCGGTCTTGGCGTGGCCGCATCCATGTACATCTCGGGCACCAACTACCCGATCTATCCAAACCCGATGCCACAGGCGGCCGTTCAGCTCAAGATCGACCGTTCGGGCCTGGTCACGGTGTTCAGCGGCGCCAACGACATCGGCCAGGGATCGAACTCCATCGCGCAGTACCTGGTTGCCGAGGAACTGGGCCTGGCGCTCGATCAGGTGCGGGTGGTGTCGGCCGACACCGACCTGTGCCCCGTCGATCTTGGCGCCTACTCGAGCCGCGAGACCTTCATGGTGGGCAACGCCTTGATTGACGCCTGCCGCAAGATTCGGCCGCAGCTCGTGCAGGCCGTGGCCGAGCGGTGGCAGGTGGACACGGCGCGCGTGCGATTCGTAGAGGGCGTGGTGATCGATCTGGAGGACGTGTCCCGCTCTATGAGCGCAGCCGAGGCCTTTCAGCTTGCCGAAGAAAAGTTCGACACGCTTGGCGCGACCGGAGCCTACAACACGCCTACGCTTGGCGGCGACTACCGCGGCGGTACGATTGGGGCGGCACCGGCCTACTCGTTTACGGCGCACGCCGTCGAGGTGTCGGTGGATGTCGAGACCGGCCGCATCACCTGCCACGATGTGTGGATTGCGCACGACTGCGGGCGGGCGCTCAACCCGATGCTTGTCGCGGGCCAGATGGAAGGCTCGGCGTACATGGGCGTCGCCGAGGCGTTGATGGAGGACCATGACGTGCACGCATCGGGCCTGCACAAGGGGCCGTCGCTGCTCGACTATCGCATCCCGACGTCGGTGGATACACCAGCCTTGCACGCGTTGATTGTGGAAAGCCTCGACCCGGAAGGTCCATACGGGGCCAAAGAAGCCGGCGAAGGACCTCTGCACCCCTCGATTCCTGCCATCTCGAACGCCGTCTTCGATGCCGTGGGCATTCGGCTGCGCCACTTGCCGTTCACGCCCGGCCGCGTGCTGGCCGCGTTGCGCGCACGCCAACATTCCGCCCCCTCGGGCGAGCCCGAGCTGGCCGGAGGGCCGCGCTGATGTTACGGTTGCCCCGATTCGAGCTTCGCCAGCCGACGTCGGTCGCCGAGGCCGCTCGCATGCTGGCCGACCTCGGTCCGGATGCCCTGGTGTTGGCCGGTGGCACCGACCTGCTGCCGAACATGAAGCACGAGTTGTTCACGCCGGCCGTGGTGGTGTCGCTTGGGCGGATCGATGCGCTGCGCGGCATTCGCGCCGAGGCTGACGGGTCGCTCCGAATCGGCGCCATGACGACGATCGCGGACGTGGCCCATTCTCCGATCGTGGCAGAGCGGGCGCCCTGCCTCGCCCAGGCGGCTGGCCTGATTGCCGGCCCTCAACTGCGCCGAGCAGGCACAATTGGCGGCAACGTGCTGCTAGACACCCGCTGTCAGTACTACAATCAAAGCTACTTCTGGCGCTCGGCGCTGGGCTACTGTCTGAAGAAAGACGGCACCGTCTGCCACGTCGTAGCCGGCGCCTCTCGCTGCGTCGCCGCGGCGGCAGCAGACACGGCACCGGCGCTGATGACGCTTTGCGCCACGCTGGAATTCGAGCGCGCGGCCGGTCAGCGAGCCGTCGCGATCGATGATTTCTGGGTGGCCGACGGCATCTCGAACCGGCGGATACTCCCCGGTGAGATCCTCGTCTCGATCCGGATTCCGCCAACCCCGCCTGGGCATCGCGGTGCCTACGGCAAGCTGCGCGAGCGGGGCTCGATCGATTTTCCGCTGCTGGGCGTGGCCGCCCGGCTCGACATCGACGCCGGCGGCCTGGTCGAGCGCGCCGACCTGGTGTTGACGGCGCTGGCGGCCCGGCCACGCCGCGTGAGTGAGGCCTCCACCAGGCTCTGCGGCACCCAGCCAGGCACGCCGGGGTTCGACATGGCCGTACAGGCCGTGGCCGAATCGGCACGCCGCCACTGCCACACGTTATCGAATCTATTGGGCGACACGGCTTGGCGTCAGGATATGATTCCGGTCTACGTGAAGCGGACGCTCCAGGCGGCGGCCGCAGGAGGCGGTCCCGTGCACCACCTCTAGCCCCGCACTCCTTCTGTCACCCCCAAGAAAGCGGGGGTCCAGGCTACGGAGACCCTGTATGGCCGAACGCAACTACATCTACGACTGGAACACCGCCGGCACGGGCTACCCGCACCGCGAGACGCCC
>CAYHRK010000112.1:0-11599 GCA_964358795.1 uncultured Vicinamibacterales bacterium | reverse complement strand
GTTAGCGTCAGGGTGCTATATTTCTCTCGTGCCCGGGGTGACCGCTACCATCATCACACTCAATGAGTCGGCCCACATTGCGGCGGCGCTCGAATCGGTCGCGTGGGCCGACGAGCGGATCGTGGTTGATGCCCACAGCACCGACGACACAGTGGCCATCGCACGCCGCTTCACCGACCGGGTGATCGTGCGCGACTGGCCGGGCTACATCGCCCAGAAGAACTACGCCGCCTCGATTGCCAGCCACGAGTGGATCGTGTCGCTCGACGCCGACGAACGGGTCACGCCAGCGCTGGCCCGTGAAATCCGCCAGTTGATGACCGCCGATCCGCCGTCGGCCGGCTACCGGGTGCCGCGCGTCAGCTACTACCTGGGCCGCTGGATTCGATCGACCGACTGGTACCCGGATTATCAACTGCGGCTCTACGACCGGCGCCGCGGCCGGTGGACGGGCCGGTACGTCCACGAGTCGGTCACCGTCGAGGGTCCGGCCGGCCGGCTTCGCGCCGACCTGCAGCACTATCCCTACCGCGACGTGTCGCATCACCTGGCCACCATCGACCGGTACTCGAGTCTCGCCGCGCGCCAGATGTTCGAGGACGGCCGCCGAGCCGGCCCGTCCAGCCTGCTGCTGCATCCGCCGGCGGCCTTCGTGCGCAACTACATTGCACGCGGCGGCATGCGGGATGGCACGGCCGGCCTGATTGTCTCGCTGCTGAATTCGTACTACGTGCTGCTGAAGTTCGTGAAGCTGTGGGAATTGAGTCAGAAGTTGGAAGGCTCTGACGCCTGAAGTCTGGAATGTTCTCACTGCACATTGATACCGCTCGCACCTGGCGCGGAGGACAGAATCAGGTGCTGCTCACCGTCACCGGGTTGCGGGCGCGTGGCCACCGCACGGTGTTGGTGGCGCACCCGGAGGGTGAACTGGCCAGGCGCGCCAGCGAGGGTGACGATCTGATCCGTCTCGCCCCGGCGCACGAAATCGACTTTGCCGCGGCGTTCAAGCTGTCGCGCATGCTGCGCGAGCTGAAACCCGACATCGTGCACGCCCACGATCCGCACGGCGTGGCGATGACGGCCATGGCGCTCGCCCTGTTCGGCCGCGGCGAGACCAGACCTGCCGTGATCGCCGCCAGGCGGGTCGACTTCCACCTGAAGCAGAACTCGCTTTCCCGTTGGAAGTACAAACAGGTTGATATGGTGATCTGTGCCTCGGCCGCCATCCGCGCGATGGTGGTCGAAGACGGGCTGCCCGACACTCGCGTGGTGACGGTGCACGAAGGGGTCGATCTGGATCGCTTGTTGGCGATTGCGCCGGTCGACGTGCACAAGGCGCTGTGGCTGCCGGCGGGCGCGCCGGTGGTGGGCAACATCGCCGCCCTGGTGCCGCACAAAGGCCAACGCTACCTGGTCGACGCCGCGTCGGTCGTCGTGCGCGCCGTGCGGGAAACGCAGATCCTGATCTTCGGCGAGGGCGAATTGCGCCACGCCTTGACGCGCCAAATCAAGGATCTGGGCCTCGAGCACAATGTTCGTCTGATCGGATTCCGCCCCGACGTCATCTCGTTGCTGAAGAGCCTCGACGTGTTCGTGATGAGCTCGACGAGCGAGGGGCTGGGCACGTCGATCCTCGACGCGATGGCGGCGTCCCGAGTGGTGGTGGCCACCACGGCGGGGGGCATTCCCGAAATTGTGGAACACGAGGTCACGGGCTTGCTCGTCGCCGCGCAGAGAGCCGCGCCGCTGGCCGAGGCGATCATCCGGCTGCTCGAGAACCCGGACGAACGGGCGCGCATGGGCCATTGTGGACTGGCCCGCGTTCGCGAACGCTTCACCGCGGACCAGATGGTTGACGCGACGCTGGCCGTCTACCACTGCGTGGCCGGCACGCCCCACGTAGCGGACAACGGGAGTCAGCCGCCTTCTGCCTGAATCCGCACAGATTCAGCATCCCGAGGTGGCACAGCGCAAAGTCGTAGCGCACCGGATCGGCAGGATCGATTGCACGAAGCGCGCTCGTGATGTCGGCCGCCATGCGCCAACCAGGCGACCGGTAGCGCGTCAAACGCAGGCACTGCCCCACACGAATCACGTGCACGTCGAGCGGCACAATCAGCCGCGCGGCGGAAAGACGGGGCCACAACCCCAGATCGATGCCGTCGCGCCGGACCACCCATCGCAGAAACAGGTTCAGCCGTTTACACGCGCTCCCGGCAGAGGGCAACGCGAAGAAACCCCACACCCCTGGCCGCGCCGGCACCGTGCCGTACACGGGTGACACATCGAACTGGCGCGCGCGGGTGCAGAAGCGCTCGAGGCCGGGCCTGATGTCGGGTGAAGCGGGATCGTCGCCCTCGAGAAAGCACTGCTCGAGCGTGCCCGACGCCTCGAGCATCTGCCTGAGAATCCAGACCAGCGCCGCCACGTCGCGGCCGCGCGTCCATCGATGGACGAACCCATCGAATGCGGACCCATCGCGCCTGGGATCGAACGACCGGACAAACGCCGCTGGCGAGGGACCCATCACCGCCAGGACCGCGTCGATGGAATCGAGCACGCTGGCGACGCGCCCAAAGGCCAGGCCGGCGGCCAGGAATGCCACGATCTCGGCATCGGCGGGTCGGGTAAACGGCCGCACGCGGTCGATCGGATCGCGCACGAGCGTGCCGCGGTCGAACTGCTCGTAGAGCCGATCGAGGGATGGCTTCAGCGTGAGCAGCCCGGACATGCCTAAAACCGGCTGACCGGATCTCCATGAAGGCATAGCGGGCAGGAGTCGGCCGGATAGTTGTCGGGCGCCTTGTACTCGGCCAGCGCAATGTTGGGCACACCCAGATCCACCATGGCTTCCATGCGGTCGTAGATCTCGACGGTGCCGACCACCGTCGCGCCAGCCTCTGCCACCAGCGCCGCGCAGCGCTCAAATGTCTGCCCGGTATTCCTCACATCGTCGGCCAGCAGCACACGCCGGCCCTTCATCTGGTCGCGATAGAATGCGCGCAACGCGTGACCTCGGACCGGATCGGGTGCAAATGGCGCAAACAGGCGTGCCGGCTCGGTCAACTTGCGCCGGCTGTCCAGCAGACCGGCAATGGTGTGGGCCAGCAGGGCGCCGCCGGTCACAGGCCCGGCCACCAGGTCGGTCTGATCGATCAGGGTAGCGGGCAGCAGATCGATCAGATCCTGGGCGAATCGCCAGATGGTCGACGGGTAACGGAACAGTTGGTGCGGATTCAGGTACACGCGGCCGTGGTAGCCGTTGCCGTAGTCGAAATGCCCGTCGATCATCAGCACTTCGAATCGCTGCAGGTCCTCGATCGCTTTCTGGCGAATCTCGTCGAGACGGCTCACGGCTGACCTCCACTTAGTGGCCCGAGTCCGGCGGCCGTCGGCACCTCCGGGTTCACGTAGACCACGCGCCCGCCCACGATCGTGGCGGCCACCCCGCCGCGCAACGACCAGCCGTCAAACGGGGTGTTCCGCGATTTCGAGCGAAACCTTGCCGCGTTCACGATGACCGGCAAGTCGGGCGCCAGGATGGTCAGGTCGGCAGCGCGGCCAACACTGATGCTCCCGCCCGCCACTCCCAGAATGCGCGCCGGGTTCACCGACAACAATTCCACCAGCCGCGGCCAGCCGATCACATCGGCGTGCACCAAGCGGTCGAGGCACAACGAGACGGCCGTCTCCAGGCCGACGATGCCGAACGACGCGCGGTCGAATTCTACCCGCTTGTCATCGGCATGGTGCGGGGCATGGTCGGTGGCAATCGCGTCGATGCTGCCATCGCGGATCCCCTCGACCAGCGCATCTCGGTCGGCGGCGGCACGCAAGGGGGGGTTCATCTTCACGTTTGTGTCGTAGCTGACTGGCGCCGCCAGCCACTGGTCGGACATCGTGAAATGGTGCGGCGCCACTTCGCAGGTGATCCGGACAGAGCGCGCCTTGCCGGCCCGTACCGCGCGAAGCGCCCCGGCCGTGCTGATGTGGGCGATGTGGGCGTGCCCCCCGGTGATGTCCGCCAGCACGATGTCGCGCTCGACCATCACGTCTTCGGCCGCCGACGGAATGCCCCGCAGCCCCAGTTGGGCGGCGTGATAGCCCTCGTGCGCCACGCCCTCGCCCGAGAGCGACCGATCCTCGCAGTGGTCGATGATCGGCATGCCGAACATGCCGGCGTACTCGAGCGCCCGTCGCATCAGCAGCGCGGTGGCCACAGGCCGCCCATCGTCGGAAAACGCGACGCAGCCGGCGTCGCGCATGTCGGCGATTTCGGCCAGTTGCTCGCCCTTCGATCCTTGCGACACGGCGCCAATCGGGTACACACGCGCCAGGCCGGCCTCGGCCGCCTGCTTCAGGATAAAGCGCGTCACGCTGGCGTTGTCGTTCACCGGATGGGTGTTCGGCATGCAGGCCACGGCCGTGAACCCACCTGCCACGGCCGACGCCGTCCCGGTGGCCACCGTTTCCTTGTGCTCGTAGCCTGGCTCGCGCAGGTGCACGTGCATGTCGATGAACCCGGGACACACGACAAGCCCGGCTCCCAGCTCAATCACCGTGGCGCCCCGGCAGGTGCTGGGCGGAATGGAGATATCGATGCGCGCGATGCGGTCGCGATCGATCAGGATGTCGCGAATCCCGTCGAGGCCGGATATCGGATCGACGACGCGTGCCCCCCTAAGCAGCCGCAACATGCTCTCCTCCTCCCGCCAGCAGGAACAAGACCGCCATGCGCACGGCGACGCCGTTGGCCACCTGATCCAGGATGACCGACCCGGGCCCGTCCGCCACCTCCGAGGCAATCTCGACGCCGCGGTTCATCGGACCGGGGTGCATGATGATCGCATCGGGCTTGGCCAGCGCCACCCGCTCGGGCGTCATGCCGAACACGTTGAAGTACTCGCGCAGGGATGGAAAGAAGCCGCCTTGCATGCGTTCGAGCTGGATGCGCAGCATCATCACGACATCGGCGTCTCTCACCGCCTCTTCGACCCGAGAGGTCGGGTGCACGCCCAACTGTTCCAGCCCGGGCGGCAGCAGCGTGGGCGGCCCGCACCCCCACACGTCGGCGCCCATCTTCGTCAACAGCAGGATGTTGGACCGAAACACGCGGCTGTGGAGCAGGTCGCCCACAATCGCGACCTTCAGGCCGGCCAGCCGTCCCTTGCGCTCGCGGATCGTGAACGCGTCGAGCAGGCCCTGCGTGGGATGCTCGTGCATGCCATCGCCGGCATTCACGATGGCCGCCCGGCAGATGCGCGACAGCAGGTGGCAGGCGCCCGACGAGCCGTGGCGCAGCACGATGATGTCGGGCGCCATGGCCTCCAGGTTCAACGCGGTGTCGACGAGCGTTTCGCCTTTCACCACACTGGAGGAGGCAATGGCGATGCTCAGCGTGTCGGCGCTCAGCCGTTTCTCGGCAATCTCGAATGACGTCCGCGTGCGCGTGGACGGCTCGTAGAATAGATTCACGACGGTCTTGCCGCGCAGCGCCGGCACTTTCTTGATGGGCCGCGACGCGATTTCTTTCATCGCCTCGGCGGTATCCAGCACCAGCGTGATCTCGGCCGCCGTCAGGTCGGCGATCCCCAACAGATCCTTTCCGCGCAGGCGCGTGGCGGCGTCGCTCATGCGGGCCCTTTTTCCGCCGGCTCGATCACCACTTCGTCGCGGCCGTCGATTTCCTCGATCCGCACCTGGACGGTTTCGCGCAGCGACGTTGGGACGTTTTTGCCAACGTAGTCGGCCTTGATGGGCAGCTCGCGGTGGCCGCGATCGACCAGCACCACCAGTTGGATGCTCTGCGGCCGGCCGAAATCGATCAGCGCATCAAGCGCAGCCCGAATCGTCCGCCCCGTAAACAGCACATCGTCGACCAGCACGATGTGCGTCGCGTCGATGCTGAACGGGATTTCGGTGCGGCGCACGATGGGTTGGGGACCCACGGCGTTCATCATCAGGTCGTCGCGATACAGCGTGATGTCGAGCGCGCCGGTGGGCACCTCGCGCCCGGCGATCTCGCCCAGCGTGGCGGCCAGGCGTCTGGCGATGGGCACGCCGCGCGTGCGCACACCGACCAGCGCCAGGTCGTCGACGCCCCGGTTGCGTTCGATGATTTCGTGGGCGATTCGAGTCAGCGTGCGGCTCATGCGTTCACGGTCCATCAGCACGGGCATGGCCACCTCCTTCGGTTCGACCCCCTCACCTGCGGCATGCCCCCGGTCTGCTTCCTAATCAGCGCAGGCGAGGCTCCGCCCCGAACAGCTCTGCCGGAAGGACAACCGTGGAGTGTGACGATCGACGGAACGGCCGGATGTGGATGTGTCACGAGGGTTCTCTTGGCGGACTCCCGGTCCACCGTTAAAGAGCGCAACCAGTATATCAGCGTTGGTAGCTCGGGATGAAGGTGATGGGCCGGTCGGCGGCAAACCCGGGGTCGAACATGTCGGTGCGGGCGTAGCCGTCCATGTTGCGGCCGACCGGCAATCCCAGGTAGTACAGGATCGTCGGTGTCAGATCCACGATGGACCCTCGCGGGTGCCGCCCCGGCTGCACGGCCGAACCGAAGGCCATCAGGAATCCATCGGGTGCCCGTTCGTGCGTGCCACTGAGTTCCGGATTGCCCACGGTGCGTTCGAGCAGGCGCTTGCCGATGCCCATCGGTTCCATGCCGAATCCTGACGCGACCAGCAGCAGGTCGCCCGGTTTCAGCGTAGCAATGGCGCGTCCCACCACGGCGTCAGCCGTGGCGTAATAGGTGCCGAGCGCGGCGCCGTACTTCAGCATCTCCTCGTCTGACACATCGCCAAAGGCGCCCGGCATGGCGTAGCGCAGCAGGTAGTGCCCCCAGGCGTCCAGGCAGGTGTAGCGCACGGCGTGAAAGCGGCTGGGATACTGGTGCTCCATGTCGATGGCCACTTGCTCGTACACGCGATCGGCCCGGCACGACTTGTCGAGCAGCCTGGTCATGTCGTCGACCCGCGGCGCGGTGCCCGGCCCGGGCTCGGCGGCAACCCGGCTGGCTGCCGAGGCGGCGATGGCTACGGCGTCGCGAGGCCAGACCCCCTGGGCGTTGTCGAGATCCACTGACGAGGCGTGGAGCCGCTCGAACTGATCGGTCACCAGGTAGCCACGCACCGGGCGTGCGGGCTGGGTAATCGCCCAGTTGACGATGCCCACCGAGACGCCCTGGGTGCCGAGAATCGTCCACAACGGAAGCGCCCGCAGATCGCCGCTCGTGTGCATCATCTCCCGCAACAACCCAAACCGCACCAGCGCATGGGAAAAGCAGAAATCGGGAAGGACTTCGAGCGCGTCCTGGGTGCCCAGCGGGCCATATGTGGCTGCCGAACGAATGCCGTTCTTCACCGGCAGGTTGCCGGTGGCCACCGCCGTCCAGACCGCTTCTGGCTGGGTGGGTCGGATCGTGGCGACGTGCAACGACGCGCCGGCATCGAGCAGTCGTGCGAAATGTGGGAGGCGGCCCTCGGCGGCGGCCGGCGCGATGATGTCGAGCGACGCGCCCTCGAACAGCAACAGGATGACGCGGCCATCGCCTGGCGCCGGGGCTGTCTCGTTCAGGATCTGCGGCCACCGCATGCTTCGAGCCTTGCCGATGCCCGGTCCGCGAAGCGTCAGTGGAACCGCCAGCGACAGCAGCAAGGCCAGCGCCAGGGCCGCGGCGCCCGCGCCGGAACTGTGCCGGCCCATCCACTGGTGACCAAGTGCCAGCGCCATGAACACCGCCGCACAGAGCGACAGCGCCAGCGCGCCAGCCGTCATGCGCGGCACCGTAGACGGATCGAGTACCGGGCCAAATCCTCGAAGGTTGACCCACATCAAGACGGATCCGGATACGGACACGAGGGAGCTGATCCACACCAGAAACCGGACACTGATCCAGCCCGGCGAAATCACTTCGCTCGCCACGAGCTGGCGAACGACCATCAGGGCGTAGAGGGCCGCTGTGACGTGCAGGCCGTATAACAGTGTGAGCGTCGCCACCAGGCCAGGCACGCCCGAGAGCGCGTAGCGCGGGTTCAGGTGCAGCACCACGATGGTCACATAGAGAGCGGCCGTTGCACCCCCGATCGCCGAGTTGGTCAGCATCCGCAGGTACCGCACCGTGGCCTCCAGCGATGCCTACTGTACACCCATGTATACTTCCTCCATGCTCGCTCCGGTCGACCTCCGCGCACAGGTCCTGACCAATCAGCACCTGTCGGCCGACTACAACGTGCTGGTGCTGGCGGCGCCTGAAATCGCGGCCGCCACCCTGCCGGGACAGTTCGTGATGATCCGCACGACGATGGGATCCGACCCGCTTTTGCGGAGGCCGTTCTCTGTATTTCAAGTGCTGCGGCGGGCCGACGGCACACCCGAGGCCATCTCGATCTTGTGCAAACGCGTGGGAGCCGGCACAGCGCTCCTGTACGATTTGGCCGCTGGCGCGTGCGTCGAGTGCCTGGGTCCACTCGGCACACCATTCGTGCCCGCCGATCCGCCCTCAGAGGCCTGGATGGTAGCCGGTGGCGTCGGCTTGGCGCCATTTGCTACGCTGGCCGAGAGCTTCCAGTCGTCCGAGACCCCATGCGTGCTGTTTTACGGCGGCCGCACGGCGGCCGACCTGTTCTACCTCGATTGGTTCGCCCAGCGTGGCGTGCGCCTCGAGCTGGCGACCGAGGATGGCAGCCGTGGCACGTGCGGGCGTGTCACGCTCCCGCTCGAGCGCGCGCTGGGGGCCCAGCCGCCCGATCGCTCCGTCACCCTCTACGCTTGTGGCCCCGAGCCGATGCTGAAGGCCGTGAGTAGTCTCGCGCTTGCGCACGGCCGCCGCTCGCAGTTGTCGATGGAGCGGATTATGGGATGCGGTCTGGGTGGCTGCTACAGCTGCGTAGTGCGCGTGCGCGACGGCGGCGGCCACGCCCACTTCGTGCGCTCGTGTCTGTCGGGACCGGTGCTGAACGGCGCCGACGTGGTGTGGGAATGAGCGTCGATCTTGCTGTCCGCATTGGCTCGCTCGTGCTGAAAAATCCGCTCATCGCGGCCAGTGGTTGTTTCGGCTATGGCCTGGAGTACGCCGAGATCGTGGATCTCTCGAGCCTGGGCGGCATTGCGGTGAAGGGGCTCTTCTTGGCCGAGCGCGAGGGTCATCCGCCTCCGCGCATCGTCGAAACCCCATCGGGCATGCTCAACGCCATCGGCTTGCAGGGCATTGGCGTGCATCGGTTCGTCCGCGAGAAGATGCCGGACCTGCGACGGCTGGGCGCCGTGGTGATCGTCAACATCTGCGGAAGCACGCTGCAGGAATACGTGGAGCTGGCCCGGATCCTGTCGGACGTGGAAGGCGTCGCGGCGCTCGAGTTGAACATCTCGTGTCCGAACATCTCTGAAGGCGGCATCCAATTCGGGTGCAATCTGACCAGCGCCTACGACGTGGTGGCGGCCGTTCGCAAGGTCACCACGCTGCCGGTGATTCCGAAACTGACGCCCAATGTGACCAGCGTGGCCTCGTTCGCCAAGGCGGCCGAAGATGCCGGTGCCGACGCGGTGTCGCTGGTGAATACGTTTCTAGCAATGGCCATCGACGTGGAAACGCGGCGGCCGAAACTGTCGAACGGGATGGGTGGGTTGAGCGGGCCGGCCATTCGGCCGATTGCCGTGCGCATGGTGTACGAGTGCGCACAACGAGTGCACATCCCGGTGATTGGGATGGGCGGCATCAGCAGCGCGGCTGATGCGCTCGAGTTCATGATTGCCGGCGCCACCGCCGTGCAGGTGGGCACGGCGAACTTCGTCGACCCGTTCATCTGGCCGAAGCTGCTCTCGGGGATCGAGGACTATTTGCGGCGGCACGGCATCTCGACCGTGGCAGAGGTGGTGGGCACGCTTCAGCTACGGGGCTAGCCGCCTTCGGCGCTACCTGACAGTGGCGCCTACGGCGTGCCAAGGGGATTCGGGATTCGCCATGAACGCTATGAATCCGATTATTGTGGCGTTGGATGTCGACAATGCGTCGCGCGCCATCAACCTCGCCGATGAGTTGCGCGGCGTGATTGGTGCCGTGAAGGTGGGCAGCCAGTTGTTCACCGCTGCAGGCCCGGACATCGTGAGCCGTCTGACGGAGCGCGGACACCGGGTATTTCTGGATCTGAAATATCACGATATTCCGAACACGGTGGCTGGCGCCGTGACCGAGGCGGCCAGGCTGGGTGCGTGGATGATCGATGTGCACGCCAGCGGCGGCGCAGCCATGATGCGGGCCGCACGCGACGCTGCGCACGAGGCGGCCGCGGCGGCCAGCCTGCCGGCGCCGCTGGTGATCGCCATCACGATTTTGACCAGCCTGGACGCTGATGCGCTGGGGACGATCGGCGTGGCGCGGACCATCGTGGACCAGGTGACCGCGCTGGCGCGACTGGCGCAGCAAGCCGGGCTGGATGGGGTGGTGGCGTCACCGCACGAACTCGGTCCGCTTCGGGCGGCGTGCGGACGCGATTTCGTCCTGGTGACGCCGGGGATTCGCTCATCAGCGATGCAGGCCGCCGCTCGGCCGCGCGACGACCAGGCGCGCACGATGAGCGCCGCAGAGGCGGTGCAATCCGGCGCCAGCTACATCGTTGTGGGGCGGCCGATCGTGGCGGCCGCCAATCCGCGCGCTGCGGCTGAGTTACTGGCCGCGGAGATCGCGGCCCGCCGCACCGCCTGATTGATAGGGCAATCACGCCAGTGGTGATTCTCCGTACACGACGAAAGGGCGACGATCGATCGAACATCGACCGTCGCCCTTGGCGTGAGGACCTGAAGGTTACTTCGCGGAGATGATGAAGTGGCCGCGCCGATTCTGCGACCAGCACGCTTCGTTCTCTTCGGTGCAGAACGGCGATTCCTCGCCCTTGCTGACCGTCATGATGCGGTCGGCCGTAACGCCGAGGCTGACCAGGTAGTCGCGGGCGGCTGCGGCCCGACGCTCGCCCAGTGCAAGGTTGTATTCGTTGGTCCCGCGCGCATCGCAGTGGCCCTCGACGGAAATCTTCGCGCCCGTCCACCGCTTCAGCCAATCCGCGTTCTTCGAGAGTGACGTGCGTGCCGCCTCGCTGAGATCGGCCTTGTCGTAATCATAGAACACGTCACCAAGCGGCTTCTCGGCGTTCAGTTCCGCCAGGCTCTTGCGCGCGAACAACTCGTCCTCGGTCAGCGGCTTTGGTGCCGGTGGCGGAGGAGGTGGCGGAGGAGGTGGAGGCGGCGGTGGAGGCGGCGGTGGTGCGGCTGGTGCCGGCGGTGGAGGCGGCGGTGCGACAGCAGGCGCCTTCTTTGTGCATGAGACTGCCACACCAATGGCGGCGCAGACAGCCACAACGACGAGTATCCGGACCAGCTTGTTCATCAGGCAGCCTCCTCACGAAATCAAGACCATATGCGGTGCCAGCCAGCGCGGCGTAGCACCGGTGACCGGCCAAAGTAACTGACGGAAATGTAAGGGATTTCGCCGGCCCTGTCAATCGAGGCCACACAGGATGATGACTAGGATCCGCCTTGGCGCGCTGTCGCGACGGATGAAGCAAGTTTCTCGTCACCCCCGCGAAAGCGGGGGTCC
>CAYHRK010000111.1:0-11685 GCA_964358795.1 uncultured Vicinamibacterales bacterium | reverse complement strand
GAGGTCGACGGTGTCGACACGCCAGAACGCCCTGGTGACGCGGGCCGGCCGTGGGTCTATCCTGGGGCCGGTCCGATCGGACCAAGCGCTGAGGCGAACGAGCCGGGTTTCCCAAAAACCGTTAAGCACCCGCCCGGCTGCGTCCGTCCGGCGCCCACCTGCGGCTCGGACGGACGCTGCGCAAGAAGGGCCGCAACGACGCGGCTCTCCGGGCCTACGACGAACTGGCGCAACTGGGCGCGACGCCGGCGCTCGGACTGCCTGCGGCTCTGGCGGCGGGCGAAGCGCGCTGCAGTGTCCTGCAGGCGATGGGGCGGACAGACGAACTTGGCCAGGTAGCCACTCGGATGGCGTCCGCGTTGTGGAGCGGCCGCTACGTCCTGGTCCGCCCGGTCTGGGACTTTCATGTGGAAGAGGCACGGCGCTTCGGCGCAAACAGCCGTCCGACCGGCCGCCAGCAGCGGGCACTCGCGCTCTCTAGCGCCGTGCGCGCGGTGGACGTGACGGGTTTGCATGGGCTTGCGCGGCCCCATTCCATGGGCTCGGGCAATCGGGCTCTAATACGGCCTGTCCCCCTGAGCGGCTTTGGTCTTTAGGAGTCCTTGTCTTCTCTGTGTCTCTGTGTTTCTGTGGCCCGTCCGTAACAAGCAACAATTGCGTCAGCGGACCTGTCAATATCCGCTTCGGTCGTCGACCAGTTCGACACCGAGATCCGCATCACCTGCGTGCCCTGCCAGACCGCGCCGCCCGCCCAGCAGGTGCCGTCCGCCTGCACGCGGGCGACGACGTCGCGCGTCGTCTCGTCCGGGTTCGGGCTGCCCGCAAACTGCACCAGCACCTGGTTGAGGACGACGTCGTTGAGGATGCGCACGCCGGGCGCGTGCGACAGGCGCTCGGCCATGCGGCGGGCGAGCGCGCAGTTACGGCGGATGAGATCGGCAAGGCCCTGCCGCCCGAGCGCGCGGAACAGCGCGTAGATGGCAATGCCGCGCGACCGCCGAGACGACTCGGGAACCCAGTCCATCCCGATCCGCTCCTCCTCGGTGCCGCGTTGGAGATACGACGCCCGGAGACCCATCGCCGCCCGATGCGGCGCGGCGTGGGCGACGATGGCCAGTCCCGAGTCGTACGGGACGTTCAGCCACTTGTGCGCGTCGGTGGCCCACGAGTCGGCGCCCTCGACGCCGGCCACCTGCGGACGGAGCTCCGGCACGGCGGCCGCCCACAGTCCGAACGCGCCGTCCACGTGCACCCACGCGCCGCTGCCGTGCGACGCTGCGACGATGTCGGCCACCGGATCGCTGGCGCCGGTGCTCACATTCCCGACCTGCGCGCACACGATGGTCGGCGCGTCGCTTTCCGTGAGCGCGCGGGCGAGCGCATCGGCGCGCATCCGTCCCTGCCCGTCGACGGGGACGGTCACCAGCTCCTCGGCGCCGAACCCCAGCAGGCGCAGGGCGCCGACGGCCGAGATGTGGACTTCGCCACCCACGATCACGCGCACGCGTGGCGCGCGCTGAAGGCCCTGCGCCTCGACGTTCCAGCCCACGCGCCGCAGCACTTCGTGCCGCGCCGCCGCGAGGCACGTGAAGTTGGCCATGTGGCAGCCCGTGACGAAGCCCACGGTGGCCGACGACGGCAGGCCGAGCAGATCGAGAATCCACGCCGACGCGACGTCCTCCATCACCGACGCCGCCGGCGACATCACGTACATCGCGCCGTTCTGGTCCCAGGCGCTCGCCAGCCAGTCCGCCGCCACCGTGACCGGCACCGCGCCGCCGGTGACGAACCCGAAGTAGCGCGGGCCCACCGTGGCGACGACGCCGGGGTCGGCGTTCTCGGCCAGCCGATCGATCACCTGCACCGGATCCGAGGGCCCGTCGGGCAGCGGGCCGCCCAGGCGCGCGAGCAGTTGAGCGCGCGTGGATTGGCCGCCGACATGGCGATCCGCCACCCCACCGAGAAAGGCGGCCGCGTGGCGATGAGCGGTGTTCAGCAGGTTGGAGTGCTTCATGAAAAGTCCCGACCTCCGTGTCTCCGTGTCTCCGCCAGCCCCGAGCGGAGCCGAGGGATGGCCCGTTCGTATCGCCACCAGTGGAATGTCCCGGTCGACGGCCCACTGTTCCCACTCGAGGGCCGTCCGCGCGCGCAGGGCGTCGGCGAGTGGAGCGCCGTCGGCAAGCCCCACCGCGTCGTAGAGCCGCGCGCGGAAGTGCGGTTCGAGGGCGGCCACCGCCACGTGACCGTCGCGCGTCTCGTAAACGCCGTACGCCGGCAGGGCTCCGCCCAGCGTGCCGCCTCGCACCGTGAGCCCGTGGCGGATCGGCGCCGTCGCCGCGCCGAGCGAGTCGTACAGCCCCACTTCGCGCCACGACCCTGGAGGCTCGCGTAGCAGCAGCAGGACGGCGGCATACGCCCGTTCGGCGCCCATCAGGTCGGCCAGCAAAGTCTGCGGAAGGCCGGCGCCCACGAGCCCGGCCTTGGCCTGGTAGGTGAGGTCGTGACCGGCGGCCTCAGCGTTGCCAGTCTCGCCCACAATGTTCAAACACCGGAGCGATCGGAGCGTGGCCGTCAGCGTCTGGGGATCCAGCGCAAGCCGTGACAGCGCGGACGGGCGGTGACTCGCGATGAACACATCGGCCTGCTCCAGCAGCGTCAGCAATGCCGCCGAACCCTCGGGTGCCTTCAGGTCGAGTTGACGAATCTCCATGCCCGCGTGCAGCTCGTCGTACCACGAGCGGCTCATCGCCGCGAGCGGGTCGCCCCAGGGGGGCTCCACCTTGACGGCCGCCGCGCCTTCGGCCACCAGCCGCGCCACCGCCACCGGCCCGGGGACATTCTGCGCCATCGACACGATGCGCACGCCGGCCAGGGGCGGGGCCTTTGTGCCGCGCGCCGAGGTCAACGGTCTTCTCCTGTCTCCGTGTCTCCGCCTGCCCCGAGCGACGTCGTCCCTCGACGTTGCCCGGGGCAACCCTGAGAGTGTCGAAGGGTCGAGGGGTGGCCTGTACGTGATCTCTCGTCCACTCGTCCAGGATCTCCGCCAGATACAAGACGGGCGCCTCGAGGGACTTGAGCCGGTATGACGGGATAGTCGGGAGTCACACGTTCCTCTTATGGTAGCCTGCGCGGCATAGTGCCCGCACAGACCGGCCGCGTCGTCTGGACCGTTATCTCGATTTTCGTGGTCGAGAGCATGGTGTTTGGGCTGTCGGTGCTGCCCGCGTTCTACTTCTGGACGTGGACGTGGACGTTGACGTGGGCGATTCCCGACCTGCCGCTGCTGCGCCCGGCCATCGTGGCCACCACGCTCGTGCCGGCCTACCTGGTGTTTGCCGTGGCCCTCGTCGCGTTGTCGGCGCTGTCAACGCGGGTGTGCGGCTGGCGGACGGCGCCCGACGGGGCGTGGAAGCTGCGCGACCTCGAGTGGCCGCTCCTC
Organism: uncultured Vicinamibacterales bacterium; assembly: GCA_964358795.1. Taxonomy (GTDB): domain Bacteria; phylum Acidobacteriota; class Vicinamibacteria; order Vicinamibacterales; family JAKQTR01; genus CAYHRK01. Next base: position 8,246 of record CAYHRK010000111.1, on the reverse strand, counting down.
GACTGGTCGCGCTACATGATCTCGACGCATGTCGTTCGTGTGCTCGTGGGCACGTTCTTCCGCGCCTCGCCGTTGTGGACGTGGTACCTCCGGTGGAACGGCGCAAAGATCGGCCCGGGCGTAAACATCAACAGCCTGGCGATTTCCGATCGCAACATGCTCGAGTTCGGGGACGGCGTGGTGATTGGCGAGAACGTCCATTTGTCCGGGCACACGGTGGAAGGCGGCATGGTCAAGACCGGGAGGGTGCGGCTCGGGCGCTTTGTGACCGTCGGGCTCGGAAGCATGGTCGGGATCGGCGTGGAGGCGGGGGAGAAAGTGCCAGATCGGCGCCCTCAGGGTGGTGCTGAAGGGGTCCAAGCTGGAGGGCGGGGCCATCTACGCCGGCGACCCGCGCGCAAGATCGACAAGAGCGCGCCGGCCGCGGTCGTCGAAACGTAAGCCCGCCATACCGCAAGCGATCTGCACTCTGAGATTAAGACAATGGCATCGGGCTCTAATGCGGCCTATCCCCTATCCTTCGCCAGAAATGGGCCGCACACGCAGGTTGTGAAAGCGTCAATGCTGTCTACCTCCTACCGTCCACGTCCTGCTTGTACACCTTGCCGTCCTTCATCACGAACGCCACCTGTCTGATCGCGCGGATGTCTTTGGTGGGATCGCCCGGCACGGCAATCAGATCGGCGAGCAGGCCCACCTTCACCTGACCGATCCTGTCGGCCCAACCCATGGCTTTGGCGTTGACCGACGTGGCGCCCAGGAGCGCCTGAGCCGGCGTCATGCCGTACTCCACCATCAGCTCCAGTTCACGCGCGTTCGTGCCGTGCGCGAACACGCCCACGTCGCTGCCAAGACCGATGATCACGCCCTGCTTCATCGCCGATTGGAATGCCAGGCGGCCCTCAGCCATCGAAGCGGTCGGCTTCGACACGCCAGGCTTGTAGCCCTGGTTGTAGATGGCCGAGGCTTCCTGGGCGGCCAGGGTAGGGTAGAGCACCACGCCTCGCTCGGCCATCAGCCTGAACACCACGTCGGTGCCGCCGTAGCCATGTTCGATCGTGGCCGCTCCAGCCAGAATCGCGCGGCGCATCCCTTCCGGATGAGAGGCGTGCACGGCCACGGGTCGTCCCGCGCTGCGCGCTTCGTCAACAGCCACGCGCATCTCGGCTTCGGTCAGCGTGGGCACCGTCGAGCCGTTCGGTCCCCGGCGGTAGTCGGCGTACAGCTTCACCCAGTCGGCGCCGTGGCCGATCTGATCGCGCACGGCCCACAACATCTGATCCGCGCCCGACACTTCCTCGGCGCCCTTCGGCAGCTCGAAGCTGGTGGCGAACCCGAGCGGTCCGGGTCCGTAGCTGGCGCTGGCGACAATAGCCTTGGTGGCCACCTGGAGGCGGGGCCCAGGAATGCGTCCCTGGTTGATCGCTTTCTGCACCGACACGTCGGCGTATTCGGCGCCTTCGGTCCCGAGGTCGCGCAGGGCCGTGAAGCCCGATAGCAGCGTGGCCTCGCAGTGGAGCACGGCGGCAATCGTCCGGTAGGCCAGCGTCTCCTTCATCACCTGATCGTTCCACTGCGCTTCGTTGTAGGGATGCAGGTAGATATGGGAATGCGCGTCGATCAGACCGGGCAGCAGTGTCATGGCAGGCAAGTCGATCACCGTTGTGCCGGCCGGCACCTTCACATCGGCCGACGCGCCCACGGCGGCAATCGTGGTACCCGTGACCAGCACCACCCAGCCGTCGTGCGGCTGGGTCGACACGGCGTCGAACACGCGCTGCGGCTTCAACAGCACGCTGGCCTGCGCCTCCGCTTGGGACGAGGGTTGGCCCTGACCAACCAGGGCGACTGTCGCCCACGCACAGAGCCCACACGCGATCGCAAGACGCTTCATCTCACGCACCTCTTCGGCATCACTCGTATCTGTTTACCGGATCGATCGGAAGCAACCCGGCTAACAGTTGCTAGTAATTGTTTACCGCTTATGATCGGGAGGCGGTAAACAATTACCATCAATCAAACGCACCGCTGATCAGGCGATCGGCGAACTCCCCGAGCGATCGCACCCGCGGACAATCCACGCCCTCATACATTTCGGCGGCGTCGAGCAGCACGGCGGGCAGTCCCGCCGTGCGCGCCCCAATCACATCGATTTCGTACAGATCGCCGCAGTGAATGGTGGCGGCCGGGTCGGCCCCCGCGCGTTGCAGGGCGCGGTGAAACAAGCGCGGATCCGGCTTCTCCACGCCTTCTTCCTTCGAGTCGATGATGACGTCCATGTGGCGCGCCAGGCCGACACGGTCAAACAGACGGCGGAGCGTGCCATTGCTGTTCGAGACCACTACGATCTGGAGCTTCGCCGCACGTAAGCGCTGCAAGGCAGGTACCACGCCGTCGGGAATGCTGTCCCAGGTGTTGTCCTGATCGTGAAAGACCTTCAATTCGGCCAACGCGGCGTCGGTGTCGGCGTTGGCGGTGATGCCCGCGCGCTTCAAGATCAAGTCGAAGTAGAGGAAGCCGCGCTGCTCGTCGTTGGTGATGCGCACCGTTGGCGCCACGTCGAGCTGCCGCTTCACAAAGGGCTCTGCGGCCTCGAGCGTCGCGGCAGCCACCGGCACGCCGTGGCTGGCCAGAGCCGCGGCGGCGCGGGTCCAGTCAGGGCACACCAGCACCCCGCCGGCATCCAGAAACACGGTTCGGTATCGAGTGCTCACCATGTGTTCGACTACTATACTGCCCCAGCATGGTCCTGCGCGGTCGGCACGGCAGCTCGGCGTATGTCTTCAGCCTGAAAGCCCACTCGCTTGCCGTCAGCCTCGACGACACACAGGTGGCGGCCTGGGACCGCGGCGGCCGGCTCTACTCCCTGAGCATCGGCGACCTGACATGGCGGCGGGGCCTCAGCGGACACGTGCTGGAGAAACGGCAGTCTCCGGAAGGCCGTACGCGAACACGGCTGGTGCCCGCCGACGCCGGCCATGTGGTCGACAACGCCGCCGCCATCGCACGCGATGCGCTACGTGCGGTCGAAACGACGGCGTGGCGATGGAACGAAGGCGTCGACGGGTTGGTCACACAGGAATTGCGCACCCTGCTGCGTCTGTGCGCGCGTTTCGATGCCGCGGCCGGACGTGCCGACGCTGTCCGCTTCGCCGAGGTCTACCAACCCGTGGGCATACTGCCGCCAGACCAGTATCTGTCGCTGGTCGTGCAGGCCACCGCCGGATGTTCGTTCAACACGTGTACGTTCTGCGACCTCTACCACGAACACTACCAGGTGAAGACGCCGGACCAGTTCAGGGCGCACGTGTCGGCGGTACGCCAGTACCTGGGCGAGTCAATCCACCTGCGATCGCGCGGAATCTTTCTTGGTGCGGCCAACGCACTGGCTGTGCCGATGGCGCGCTTGCTGCCCATGTTCGAGATCCTGGCTGAAGACATGGACGGCGTCACACGTGGCGTCTGCGCGTTTGTCGACGGGTTTACGGGCACACACAAACACACGTCCGACTACCGCGCGCTGCGGGATCTGGGTCTGCGCCGCGTGTACGTGGGGCTTGAATCGGGCCACGACCCGCTGCTGAGCTTCGTGCGCAAACCGGGCACGGCCGCCGAGGCGATCGACACGGTGCGCGCCATCAAGGATGCCGGTGTGCAGGTTGGGGTGATCGTGATGGTGGGCCTGGGCGGCGAGCGGTACGCGACCGGTCACCAGGACGACACGACGGCGGCACTGAACGCCATGGGCCTTGGCGCAGGAGATCTGCTGTACTTCAGTGAACTGGTCGAGATGCCCGGCACGGTATATCCGATTGTCGTCCACAACGAGGCAATCGCGCCGCTGTCGAAAGAAGCCCGCCGCGCTCAACAGCACGCGATCCGTTCCGGACTACGCTTCTCAGGGCTGCCACCCCAACTGGCCGTCTACGACGTGCGCGAGTTCGTCTACTAGCGAAGCGCCGCCTTACACTGCCGAGCCCTCACGAGAGCGATCGGCGCCGGAACACTCAGTGCTATTCCGTCATTCCCGCGGGCGCCTTCGCCTTCGGCTACGGCGGCCCAAGAAGGCGGGAATCCAGGACTGGACCCCCGCCCCGCATCAAGTGCGGGGCAAGCTTATTGCGGGGGTGACGAAAAACTTGCTTCATTCGGTGAGATTATGCCCATAGGAGAAGTCTAGTATCGACAGCGCACGTCCCATCGAGCGAGACCCCAGGTATGATCGTCGCGCGCCCCCCGCCCCCGCGGAGGTGGGTTCGATGAACTACCCGGTCTGGGACATTCCGGCCAGCGGCCTGCTGATTGCCGGCATCGCCATCCTGCACGTCTTCATCTCGCACTTCGCGGTCGGCGGCGGTCTGTTCCTGGTGTTGGCCGAACGTAGGGCGAGGCGCGAACACGACGAGGCCTTCCTTGGCTATGTCAGACAGCACAGCCGGTTCTTCACGCTACTGACGCTTGTGCTGGGCGCCATCACCGGCGTCGGGATCTGGTTCACCATCGGGCTGGTGCATCCGCAGGCCACCTCGTCGCTCATCAACACGTTTGTGTGGGCGTGGGCGATTGAGTGGACGTTCTTCGTGACCGAGATCGCCGCGGCGATGGTCTATTACTACGGCTGGGACCGCCTGTCTGCGCGCGCGCACATGGCGGTGGGTTGGATCTACTTCGTCAGCGCCTACCTCAGCCTGGTGGTCATCAACGGCATCCTCACCTACATGATGACGCCGGGCGGGTGGATCACCAGCCGCGGATTCTGGGACGGCTTCTTCAACGACACGTACTGGCCCGCCTTGACCACACGTACGTTCGTGGCGTTTGGGCTGGCCGGTCTTTACGCACTGATGACGGCGTCGTGGATGGCGAACACCGGCCTCAAAGAGAAGGTTGCGCGCTACGCCGGCTTGAATTGGATCGTGCCCATGGCGGTTGTGCTGCCGCTGTCGCTGGCGTGGTACCTGGCTGCGGCAGCCGGTGCAGGCGTGCCGGTGGCCGAGATTCTGGGCGCTCCAGCCGGCAGCGTCACGAGCATGCTGACGGCCGCCATCAGCGGCGCGGTCACCGGCCATCCGGTGGCCCAACGCGCCGCGTTCTGGGTGGTGATGGCCTCGGCCGCCGTCACCGTGCTCACCCTCATCACCGTCGTGCTGCGCAGCCGCACGTTCGGCAGACCGATGGCTGCCACCATCATGGTGCTGGGGTTTGTGGCGATGGGCGGCGGCGAGTTCGTTCGCGAGGATCTGCGCAAACCGTACGTGATTGGCCACTACATGTTCGTGAACGGCATCCGACTGCCGGCGTCCGAAAGCGTAGCGCAGCCGCCTCACGATGCGATCGAACGCTTCGGCCCCGACCGGTTCACGATAGATGCGGTCAAGGCCGCCGGCGTGCTGAACAGCTCGGCCTGGGTTACGCCGCTTCCGCCGAATCTCTCGGCCGTGGCCGGCTACGCAGCCGTTGCCAAGCACCAGGGACACGAGCTATTCCGTGCCCTCTGTTCGAATTGCCACACGATTGACGGATACCTGGCCCTTCGGCCGCTCGTGCTCGGCAAGAGCGCATCGGCATTGGATGGCGTGTTACAGCGCCTGGCCGTGCCCGTCGATGCGACAGGCGCGCCGGCGGCATGGAACAAGCCGGCGGTGCAACTCAAGACCTGGCGCGGCCGTCGCATGCCACCGTTTGCCGGCACCCCGGAGGAACGGCAGATGCTGGCGGGCTACCTGGCGCTGTTGGGTGGCGCGGCCCAGGCCGATGTTGCGGCCTCGGCAGCGCAGGCCACGGTTCAGGCTGGCGACATCGGCAGGACGTACTTCGAGTCCCGCTGCGCTGTCTGCCATGGTCCTGGCGGCATGGTGCCGTTCAAGTCCAAGTACCAGACACCTGCAGAACTCTACGGCGCGATTGGGCGCTTGCCCACGATCAACGAGATGATGCCGCCCTTTGACGGCACCGAGGCGGAGCGGACCGCGCTGGCGGCGCACCTCGCGTCGCTCGTACAGCAAACCCCGAAGCGAGGTGCGAAGTGATTCCCCCCATCCCGCAACCCGACCCGGTTCCACTGCCGGCACCCGGCTGGCTCTTGTGGGGCCTGCTGATGTTCACGTTCTTCCTGCACCTGATTCCCATGAACCTGGTGCTGGGCGGATCACTAATTGGCGCTATCACGCGTGTGCGCGCCCGTCGCGGCACGCGTCCGCACGAGACCGCGCTGGCGCACCTCATTGTGAAAAGCCTGCCGGTGTTGATGGCGGCGGCCGTGTCGATGGGTGTTGCCGCCCTCTTGTTTCTGCAGGTGCTGTACGGCCGGCTGTTCTTCGTGTCGGCCCTGCTGATGGGATGGTGGTGGCTTGGCGTGATTCCTCTGCTGGTGCTGACGTACTACGCGGTCTATCTGATGGCCTTCCGCGAGCGTGATCTCGCCGAGGCCGGCACGCTGGTGGCCTGGACAATCGCGGCCGTCCTGGGCCTCATCGCGCTCATCTACGGCAACAACATGTCGCTGATGCTGCGCCCGCAGGAGTTCGTGGGTCGCTATGTGAACGATGGGCGCGGCGTGCAGCTGAACCTGCTCGATCCCACGCTGATTCCACGGCACCTGCACATGGTGTTGGGCGCCATTGCGGTCAGCGGCCTCGCGATCGCTGTGCTGGGTGTCATCCGGCGACACGCAGACGCGGAGTTTGCACGCTTCGCGATTCGCTATGGCGCGTTTTTCTGTGGCATGGCTACCGTGATTAACATCTTTGCCGGCCTCTGGTGGCTGGCCGCCCTGCCGCGCGAGGTGATTCTTCGATTCATGGGCCAGGATATGACGGCCATCCTGGTGCTGTTGCTGGGCATCCTCTTCACGGTGAGCGCGGCGGGACTGCTGATTCACGGCGCCGCGGGCAGGAGACCCGAGATTGGGGTGTTCGGCAGTGTGGCGGCACTGCTGTTGGGAATCGTGATGATGCTGTTCACGCGCGACACGGTGCGGTCCGCCGCGCTGGCCACCGCTGGCTTCCAGCCGGTGACCTGGGTCGCACCTCAGTGGGGCCCCATCGCCATCTTCGCCGTGCTGCTGGTGGGTGCCATCGGAACCGTGGCGTGGATGGTGCGGGCGCTGGCGGTTTCGGAAGCCGGGGGAAAGTAGACAGTAGGAAGCTGCGCTGGCTGCTGCGCGAAGAAGGTACCTGGTTCCTGTTCGTGTCGTTACAACGTGAACGTACCCACCACAGGCGCGTGGTCGCTGGTGCCCACCTCGCGAAACGACGGGCACGACACCGCATGGCGCGCGATCGATTCGCTGGCCAGCAGGTAGTCGAGGCGCCAACCGATGTTGCGCTGCCGCATGCCGCGCCACGGGGCCCACCACGTGAAGTACTCGGGGTTGGCGGGATCGAGCGCCCGGCCCACGTCAACCAGTCCGTTCGCGAGCACGCCTTCGAAGAGCGATCGTTCGCCAGGCGACTGGCCGATGGCGTCCTGCTTGCGCTCCTTGGGATGCACGTCAATGTCGCGGTGCGCCACGTTCATGTCGCCACAGAGCACCACGGGCCGGCCATCTTGAGCGAAGCTGGCCGCGTAGCCGGCCATGGCTTCGAGAAATCGGATCTTGGCCTGGAAATCCTTGCCGCCGTTCGGCACGTAGATCGATGCCACGGTCAGGCCGCCGATGTCGGCGGACACGATGCGGGTTTCGTGATCGAACTCGGGATGCGAGAATGCCGGCTCGGAGGACAAGACCGCCTTGCTGATGAGGAGGCCCACACCCGAGTACGCCCGCTCGCCGTGCCAGTAGGTCCAGTAGTCGTCTAGGCCGGTCAGCGACTCGGGAACCTGGTCGCGAGCCGCCTTCAGCTCCTGCAGGCACAGCACATCGGGCTGCTCGCGGCCGATCCATTCAAGCACCTGCGCCTGGCGGGCGCGGATGCCGTTCACGTTCCAGGTGGCAATCTTCATGTGTCGAGAATAGCACCTGATGTCAAACCAAACAGACACCCCAGGGCCCGTGGTGCGGCACCCGAAGCCGTATAATGCCCACGCCAGACGCGGCTAAGTGCCCCGACTGTGTCTCCCACGAGCAACGGCGTCTGCCCACGACAGAGGAGTGCTGTGCCAAGACCAACGAAGACCAAGAACGGAGACCCGGCCGCAGGGTCCGTCCCCATCGCCTTCGAGGCCAAGCTCTGGGCCGCCGCTGACGCGCTGCGCAACAACATGGACGCGGCCGAGTACAAGCACGTCGTCCTGGGCCTGATTTT
>CAYHRK010000110.1:0-11734 GCA_964358795.1 uncultured Vicinamibacterales bacterium | reverse complement strand
GAAGGCGCAGGTGCGGCTGTGCAAGCGAGACCGCCGCATGGTCGCCCGCGGGAAGCATCCCAACGTGGTCGTGACAGCCATCGCGCGAGAGATTCTCGCGTTCCTGTGGGCGATCGCGCGGGAGGTGCCGATTACCGACTGAGCGGGTGGCTGGAGCACTGCCGGGTCAGGGAAGAAGCGCGGCCGCGGTGTAGCGTCACCCTCGGCGACGTGAGGAGGTGGCTTCGGCCGACCCTTGAGCCTAGAGCGAGGAAGGCGCCTGACGAGTGTCAGTAAGGTGGTACCCAACCCACGGATATCAGCAGGATCAACCGTCGCAATGACTGGCCTCGCCTCTTCCCTGACCCTTCACCTTTGACGGCATCGAGACCGCGTGGGGGGAGGTGTCTTTGAAGTTGACTTGGGAAGTCATATCAACATTAGGCCTCACCCGCTGGCGCTCACGATCGCACCCGCGCCAGTCGGGTGCAGGCCGTGTTGGGTGTTCGTTCGTCGTGTTCTGTCCTGGTCCCTGTTTGTCCGGGCCGCCGACGCGGAATTCGCCAGGTCGGCGGCGGGGTTTCCCGTTGTTCCGATCGCCCTCACCTCGCGCTTCGACTTCGGACGGGCCTCATGGTTCGCCACGGCCCGCTTCGCCTGGCCCGCGTGCTCACCGAGCCGATCCGTATTTCCGTCGTTCGTTGTCTCCGTCTTCGATTCCACCCAACGTCAGGCATCAGCCGCGGCGCACACGATACCACTGGCGCCGGTCGGGTGCAGCGCGCCGTTAGGGCTCATGATTAACGTTGAACCCGATGCGCCGCTGCCTGGGCACCGGTTCGGAGCCGAGAAGTGTCCGGATCGCACGAACGACCCCAACGATCTGTTCGTCGTGTTCCGCGAGCTTCCGCTCTAGCTGTGCGAGGCGCTGGGCCAGTTCTCGATCTTCGGATAGGACCCGGCGAATCTTGACGAATGCGCGTACGACGAACACGGCGACCTCAACCGCGCGTCTCGAGTTGAGCACACTCGCGGCCATGATGGCCCCGTGCTCGGTGAACGCATAGGGAAGTGCCTTGGCGAACTTGAGGCGAGACAGGTGGTCGCAGTTTGCGACCAGTTCGGACTTCTCCGAAGCAGTCAGTTGAAACACGAAGTCCTTGGGGAAGCGGTCGCGATTGCGCTTCACTTGCTCGTTCAGGCGCTTCGTGTTGACGCCGTAGAACTCCGCGAGATCGGCATCGACAATCACCTTCTCGCCTCGGATGAGCATAATCCGGCCTTCAATTGCGCCAATCTGAACCAACCCAGGACGTTTTGTCATGTTGCGCCTGCGGTCGTTGGCGTCACCTCTCCCTGGTCGCGTTTTGCGACCACCTGGGATTCCGGTCCATGTTGAATCTCGATTCCGAAGCCCTAACGTTGCAAATGAGCCGCGCGCCGCGGTGACAGGATCGCACAAGACCGTCGGGCGCGTCGGCTCCATTTGCGGGTTAGGCGTGCCGGTGGTTTCAATTCTTGGGCGTGACCTTGAGATTTGCGAAATGCCCGCCTGAACCCTCGCCCACCCAGAGGCCCAGCGAACCATCGGACCGGTCGCTCAACTCCTCCACTGCCAAGGATGGTACCGTCGCGCCGTTGACGTAAACGGTCACCTTCGGACGTTCGACGACAACGCGGACGTGGAACCACTCGTCACCGTCCACTTCCGGCACCACCGCCTTTTCGTATTGATCGGTGCGCTCGGCCCGGAGCCTTTGCCATGGCCATCGGGGGTGAGATACGTACTGTACGGCGTGGCGGTGGCGTTCCGGGTCGGTGGCGCGGAAATTGAAGGGACGAAAGTAGACCCCATCGTGCGTCTCGGCGTCGACGACACGGAACGCAATGCCGAGAAAGCTGCCCTGAATTGGCTGACTGCGCCCCAGCATGTCAACCTCGATGACGCCGTTCGTGAACGTGTAGCCATCGAGCCAGGCGACGCCCATCCCGGGCCCCTCGCTGACTTTGAGTGCAGTCTTTCCCTTGGCCTCGACGATGGTCACCGTTCGGCCACTGAGCCGCCAGGGTTGGCCCTTGGGCACCTCGGCAAGGTCAAAGGTCCCTTCGGACTGCGCGGCGGACCAAGCGGACGTACAGGTGAATAACGCAAGGAGATACAAGCCGCTTGCCTTCATGGTCCCGCCTCCTCTACACGAAACGCCTAACGCCCGGCTTCAGCCGCGGCGGCCCATGATTCCACCAGCCGCCGACGGCTGCAAGCCGATGTTAGACGCCACACGTTGATATCACCTGTGTAGCTCCACCGCAACAAGAAGTCGCCAGACAATGCCGTCCGGGCCGATTGCCAGCTTGCGACAGCCGAGATAGTCGTCCTTGCCGAGTTCGTCGATGTGGGCAGCGCGGTTTCTGAAGTTCGCGGTGAGCGAAATCAGCCCGGCAGTTAGCCCATTTGGATCCAGCACCCAGTTGGAGCCCGTCCACTTCGCAGCCAAGGCCGAGAAGCGGCCAAGGAGGGCGCTGGTGGCGCGGCGGTTTTGGCTGTGGATGGCGGTTTGCAGGAAGTGCGAGATCGCTCCAAGCTCCGGAGGCTTCCGGGTCGGATCACAGCAAAAGGCTGCCACCCGTCCGATATCCTTGTCCTGTTTGTCTGCGGCCAAGTCCGCGCCCCTTGTTCCGTCGGCAAGCGGCAAGAGAAGGTGCCGCACAACTTCAGCCTCGACAGCCTTGCATAGCCCAATTACAGCTGGCGACCATTCGAGTTGCACATCGGCCTGCAGGTGTCCCGCCACGTGTTCAGCCGTGGCGATGAATCTCAGCGCCCCTGTCGAGAGGCGCTCCGCTCGCTTCTCCGAGGCACGGTACCGTCGCTCGGCTTGTCGCTGGTCGTCGAGGGCCACGATCGAGAGCAGCGCGGCCGCCAAGGCGTCCGCTCGTTCGTCATCGCTGCTCGTACCGGCCTTCACCTCGAATAGAGATAGCAACCTGCCGTAGCATCCGTTGCAAAGACGCTTGGACCAGTCTCCACCGTACACCGTGATCAACTTGGACTTCTTCGAGTCGCCGCAACGACAACAAGTGAATGATGTCCCCTCGGCAAATCGAAGTTGCTGAAGAGGCCCACGCGGAGGGTATCGCCTGATTACCGTCGAAGGTACGGGTTCCATTTTCGTGCGTCTAACGTTTGCCGATGAGCCGCGGCGCGCGAGCGTCAGAATCCGCGCCGACGGCTCCATCGGCGAGTTAGGCGGCTCACGCGAATTCCGCGTCCCGTACCGTCTTCAAATCGTAAACGAGTACGTCTTGCCATCAGCCAAGGAGTGATCGCCCATCTCTTCCCCGTGCACCCAGATGGTGCCTGGATTGTCACCGTCATTGTGAAACTCGACCCAGCCGTCGCTATCCGTACGTTTTTCGTCGTGCCCGTTGGGAAACCCGTACACGATCATTACGCCGATGTCCGCCGCGGGCTCCCCATCTCGATCGACGACTCTTACCGAAAAATGGCCCATGGTGTCGTCCTCCGGTTTGAGCGACTGCCCTTCAACACCCCATGCTTGCACGCGCGACGCAGCCGAAGTGGATTGCCCTTGTCGAGTCCGGCGACCCGCCACCTGGGCCGAGCTATGCGGCGACTCGTGCGACGAATTCCCTTACCCCCTGCAGCATATTGCTGACTTGGTCTTGGGTGTAATCCTTATAGCGACCGTGGGCGGCCTTGTTTCGGAGGTCGAGCCAGGCGGTGACATTCTTCTGATCCAGCTTGTTATAGACAACAGCTGATGCCAGTTCGCCGTTCATCGTGTCTGCCTTCTTCGGTCCGCCAGCGGCGTCGGTTGGAATTCCCCGGCCAGCGCACAGAACCCGAAGATGCCCTTCCAGGACACCACCGACGAGCACAGCAGCCGGATCCTTGTAGCCCTGGTCGAGCAGATGTTCGGCCATCTCAATGAAATCGGCGAACACTTCGGCTCGGACAAGGCCATGAATACTAGCAAGGTGGTCAGCCTCATAATCACGGCGAAGTGCCCGGAGCGCGCCGACTTTGTTCGCCATGATATGACCGATCTCGTTCCGATATGGCGAATTCGGAGGCGCAAGACGGTCGATGGTCGCGGCAAGAGTTGTGTTGACTTCGGTGTACAGGGATCGATCCCCCAGGTCGGATAGATCGTCGTACTTCGAGGTTGCCCGGTGTTTGGCCCAGAGATCGAGCGCGGCGTCGATCTGCTTCAGAATGTCTTGCTTCGATGCCATTGTCGTGTCCGCCTAACGATCCGCGCTGAGCCGCGGCGCACTTGATCACGACGGCGCCGACGGCTCCAGCGCGCTGTTAGCCGCCGACATGGGTGCGTCGACTAATGCAACACCTCGCCAGAAAACCGGTCTCGATGCGCCCAAAACGAGCAGTGGGGGCAGACCTGGCCGTCCGGGTAGTCCGCACCTTCTTCATGAGGACAACCCATGATCCGGTCAGCCATGACCACCGACTTCACCCCCTTCGCCTCGATGAACGTGAGGATCTTCTCAGTGATGCCCGGGTCTGTGCGCACGTCGGTGTCGTCGGAATACCAACGTTCCAACGCTGACGGTTCGCCCCCTTCGGCCGTGACGATCCCAACCGCGACTTTCGTGGCGCGTCGACCGTCGGGGCCGTAAAACGCGACCGTCGCCATCGGGTAGCCCCGAAAACCGCGACGAGCTTTCTTCCTGAGTGGCGAGTGGTGCTTGAGCTTCACTCGAACAACCCCGGTTACCCTTCGGCAGCCCGTATTGTGCCGCCGACGAGTGGTGTTTCTCAACAACTTCTAGATCGCGACGGCAACGGCTTGGTCGCCATGCATGCCAACCATTTACGAGGCTCGTGTCGCACCCTTCAGATTGACGTGGTGGCGGCATTCGCGTTCGGTCTTGATTCCTCGAGCCACGATCCCTGATAGTAAACGTTTAGCGGGGCGATCCCCACGATCAGCCGAGACACAGCAGCGCGGTCGCGAGGGGACGTACCCGTGATCGAGGAGGTGCCCGGTACGCGATGCGCGCGACGGGGTCAGGTGGGCGTTTGCAGCGACGCGGGCACGAATGGTTGTGGCGCTCGGAGCAGGGCGGTGAAAATGTCGGCGGTGTCCAGATGCCGCTGATGAGCGGTGCGCACGACACTGGCGAGGACCTGCTGGGTTCGCGCGCCTGCCCAGGTCCGGTTTCCGCCACAGACCTTTCTGGTCACGACGGCGGGTCGAATGGCTTGTTCAGCGCGCCAGTTGGTCGCGTCGATTCGCGGATCGAGCAGGAACGTGAAGATCCCCGGGAACTCGACACTGAGATGCGCCGCAAACCGGCGATTGTCGGCCAAGGGGCCGGGCGTGTCGATCAGGCGATTGAGCCGGTTGAGCAAGTGGCCCCGCGCCACCGCCACGCCATGGGCAGACATGGTCTGCGCGTCGCGGCGGTCTCGCACGTCCAGCGCCTGCTGCAGAATCGTCTGCACCTGGGGGGCGAAGGCTGCGTGCGGATGGTCCTCGTGCAGCGTGTGACACCGGCGGAGCAGATGCGCGAGACAGGTCTGCGGGACCGCTCGGGTGAACTGGCGATACGGGGCCCAGCCGTCGCGCACCAAGACCCCGTCATAGTCGGCGCCGAGAATCGCGGCGGCCTCGGCAAAGCCGCGTCCCGCTTGGATCGCGTACACGGTCGTGTCCGGCGTGGCATAGGCCCACAGCCACTGGAGCGCCGCCGCGATCTTCCACCCGGTTTCATCCGGGGCGACGACGAGGCTGTGCCGCACCGTGTCAATCAGCGCGTCGTAGGTGGGCTCGGCGCGCCGGGCCGCGCGCTGTAGCGCCTGCACGACGCCGCCCGGGGTGACCGTCAGGCCCCACGTCTGCTGGAAGAGCGTGCTGATCTTGTTGAGGGGCACCCCGAGCTGTGTGTTCAAGGCGACGGCCAGGCTGATCGCCTGCGGCCCCAGTTGGGCGGCCGCGGCGCCCAAGGCATCGGACGTCTGGAGGGGATGCCGCGCTTGCAGCCGGCGTCCGCACTGACGGCAGTGGCCGATGTGCACCCGGAACTGGCGCACCACCGGCCGCACCACCGGCAGATCCTCCTGATACTGCGTCGCGACGCTCGTCTCGTCGACCGGTCCCTGACAGTGCGGGCAGATCGCGGGCAACGGCGCCTCATGAATCTCCTCGACATGCGTCGGGATCGCCCGATAGGCCTTCGGACCGTACGCGGCACCGGGGCGGCGTCCGGGTCGGCGCGGCGCGCTCAGCGGCGGGCCTTTGGAGAAGGGGGCCGCTTGCCGGAAGCCCGCCCGCCGGGCGGTGTCCAGTTGGTGCTGGAGGTGATCGATCTTGCGGCGGAGTTGTTCGCGCTCACGTTGCCAGCGCTCGCGCTCTTCTTCGAGTCGCTCGTTCTCACGTCGCAACCGTTCGTTCTCGCGACGAAGATCGTCGGCGGATCCCGGTGGCGGCTCGCGTTCAGGCACGCATGAGTTATGTCACCTTCGATGAAAAAGTACAAGTACGGAATTTTGGATCGCTTGTACGAATCGTTGGTGACCCGCTAAACAGATACCTGGGAGAGTCCTTCACGGTGGTCGGATGGATGGCGTTCGCCGTCGGGTTGCTCCTGGTCGGCGTCCGGCGGCGGCACGACGATCTCCGCTTGCAGGCCTACATCCTGGCGGTCGCCGCGGTTACGAGATGCTGGGCCGTGAACTTCTACGCTTCAGCCGCCCCGTCACGCTTCGCCGATCCCGCGGTCGTCGGGGCCGGCGTCTCGCTGCTGTGCTTCATGGCGCAAATGCTCGCGCCACGCCCCGGCAGGCCGCCGGTCACCACGGCTCCGGCCGTCGCCTGGCTGGACGGACACGCCCGCATGGGCTTCGCTCTGCTGGGCACGGTCTTGCTGACGGTGCTGCTCTACCACGAAACGTCCGCGCGGGTGCTGACGATGGCCTGGGGCATCGAGGCTGCCGCCATCCTGGTGCTCGGGTTCGTGGCGCACGAGCGGGCCTTGCGGTTGTCGGGGCTGCTCTTGCTCGCCACCTGCATCGTCAAGCTGTTCGCGTTGGACTTCCGGGAACTGGACGCGATGGCGCGCATCATCTCCTTCATCGTGCTCGGCCTGCTGCTCGTGTCGGCCTCTTGGGTGTACACGCGCTACCGCGACCAATTACACAGGTACCTGTAGAATGCGGCGGCGGCGCCATCGCCGTCCACAGAAGGCGTCGACCTGGCGGACTTGGTGGTCTTCAGATCGTTCGGCTACCAGCGAGGATTAACCGTAGCAGCCGGTGGCGCTGGCGCGCCAGGCGAGACCTCAGACCCTCGCCGTTGTTCCCGCTGGATGCGGAACGCCTCGACCGTGGGGCGCATGCGCTCGGCCAAACGGATCTTCTCGGGCCACGACAGGGTTCGGCGCGCCTGCTGCCAGGCGGCTTGACGCAGCAGCAACAGCTCAAGGTCGCTCATCGAGGAACCTCCACGCGAAACGGGTCCACGCCTCGGCGAGGCCTTCCCGTGCGGCCAATTCGGCGACCTGTTCCCTCGTCACGGCTTCGGATTCCAGCAGCGCCAGTACCCGTGCGAAGTCCTTGGCTCGACCCACACTGAGCGCGATCACCGCGAGATGAGCGGCATCGACAACCCGGAACGGCGCGCCGTCGAAGTCGGCCGTCTCGGCGGCCGCCAGCGCGTCACGAGTCAGCAGGTTGAAGACCGGCACGAACTGCACCGGCCAGGCTCCAACCCGGATGGCCTCTCCCTCCGCCTCATACCCCCGCGCTCGACAAAACTTGTAGATCGGACCCAGGACGTCGATGCGATCCGGCGCAGGGAGCGCGACGAGCACGTCGGCGTCGAGCGTCGCTACCGGTTCGGTATACCGCATCTGCGCTGCCGCCCCGAACAGCGCGTAGTCCCTGATGACGCCACCATCGCGCATGGCATTGAGGAGGAGGGCAACCTCTTTCACAGTCTGCATCTTACGGGGATTGAGCCAGGGCGGCAAGGCCACCAAGCCGTCGGCCGGGACCTTCGCCGGAGTGGCAGCCTGGGCCGAGGGCATCGTGCTGAGAGGCTTACTCCTGACATAGCTTCACTATCGGATCTCGGTCCTCGCCCAATCCCACCCCTCGAGCCCCGTGGCGTTGACGGCTTTCACCGATACGATGGTTCCCTGGTCGACTCCCGAGATGGTCGCTCCGGGCCGAACGACGCGCACATGGTTTTTCAGCGGCGTCTTTGCCGAACCCCAGGCCACGATGTAGCCGGTCACGCCCTTCTCGGGGCTTGGCGTCCAGGCCAACGTCGCGGTTCTGGCCGCGTACATCTTCACCGCCAGGCCCGTCAGCCGCGACGGGCTCGAGGCCAGCAACATGATGGTGGCCACCGTCACCTTGCTCGTCTCGGCCACCAGTTCGTGGTTCACCGTTTCCAGCAGGTCTGTCGGCTGGTGATAATGCGGATTGCCCAACACCGGGTACGATCCAATCCCGCCGACAATATCGCCAAACGCTTCGTAGAACGCGGCGGCGTCTGTCGACTTGTAGTAGAGCGAGTCGTACGTAATCAGCTTCGTGAAAAACGACGCGCCGTGCTGCACATCGCGGATGCCGGGATTCGTGTAGCGAATCGTATTGTCGAGCCTGAAGTCGTTGGCCCAGCCAATCATGTCGTTGTTGAGCGCGCCCACGATCTTCATCTTGGCGGCCTGTTCCACCCGGACGAATTCGCGGCTCCCCAGCAGGCCGGCCTCCTCGCCGGTGAACGACGCAAACACGATGGTGGCTGGCATGGGCCGCTTCGCCAGCACGCGCGCGGCTTCCAGCAGCGCCGCCGTCCCTGAGCTGTCATCGTCGGCACCAGGACAAGATGCGTTCGAGTCGTAGTGGCTGCTGACTACGTAGACCAGTTCCGGGTTCACCGTGCCACGCAGTGTCGCCAAGACGTTGGCCGTCTTTCCGTCCAGCGCGCCCCGCGGTTCGAACCACTGATATTCCGGCTCGTAGCCGAACGACTTGTAGGTGTCGAAGAGGTACGATCCGGCCAGCCTATTGCCGGGCTTGGTGATGTGCTTTGAATCGAAGTCGAACAGGGCCGACTCGTAGCGGAAGATGCGCGGCGTCGAGACATCCGCTACAGCCCGCTTGACCTCGGCCGCGATGGGTCGGAACATCCGCTCGCCGCGGGCGCGCAGATCGGTTTCGGCAGCCAGATTGGCGTCGAGGCGAGCCAGCACGTCCTGGCGCGTCACCTTGCGATCGAGCGGCACCAGGTAGATGCCGCGCTCGGGCGACACGGTGTCGCCATCGCGCTCGGCCACGATCAGGATCTGCCTGCCGTCGGCGCTCGCCAGCCACGAGTATTCGGGCGCAATGGTGCGGATCGTGTTGTTGTGGAACAGCCTGGTCTGCTTCAACGTCGCCAGGTCGTACAACGACGACCGCATGTGCCGGGGTTCGCCCGTGGCGGCCAGCACCAGCGTGTTTGTCACGAAGCGCGGCAAGGTGTCGTGCTGAATCTCGCGCGTCACGCGGGTCTCGGCGGAGCCGTCGCGGTTGATGACGAAGATCTCCCAGTCGTCTTTCGTCATCATCTGGTACGCGAGGCGGCTCCCGTCTGGCGACACGGCAAAGGCGCCGACGCGGTCCCTGGTCGTCTTCGCCTCCTTGGCTGCGCCGCCCAGCGGGCCCACCATCAGACTGGCCTCGTCTCCCTGGCGTGTGGAATACGCCAGCGTGGACCCATCAGCGGAGATCACGGCGGCACTGCCCGAAGTCATGGTGGTCGCGCCCGACTTCACATCCACTACGCCAAACGACGTTGAGCCACCGACAGAGCCACCGCCAACGCCGCCGCCCTGCCCACGGCCGCGGCCACGACCGCCTGGGGCGCCAACACCCTGGCCTGGCGCGGCGGGTCGGCGGAACGGGTTTGTCGTCGCCACCGCGTAGACCAGATAACGACCCCGAGGGTCGACTTGAAACGCGCCCTTGAACCCGCCCTCTCTTGTCACCGCCTGCGCCGGTCCGCACGATGCCGGCATCCCGTACACGTCGCTGCGCGTGTCGTCGCTCTCGCCAGACGCCAGGAAGTAGATCGTCTGGCCATCGGCGCTGAAGACCGGGCTCGATTTCAACAGACCCTCGGTCTGGCACACACGTTCCTCGCCGGACGCCAGCGTGCGGATGACGATGTCCGCATGCCTGGTGAGCAGCCAGTTCAGCGTCTGCTGCAGCGCATTGCGGCCGGTCCCCTGGGCCAGCGCCTGGTCGAGGTCGGCCTGGGCTTTTCTGAGCTCGTCGGCCTGCGTCGGCTTCAGGTACACCATGCGGTCGCTGGACAGAGCGAAGCTGCCTCCATAGCCGGTGAACTCGGCCACCACACGCATGTTGGCGGACGGCTCGATCAGCCTCGTGAGGCGCGCCGCACCGCTTCCGGTTTCGTAGGACACCATGCGGCCGTCAGGGCTGAACCGGGGATTGGATCCGTCGGCGGTCAGCGCCATTGTGCGATACAGTTCGCCGGTTCTGAGCGCGACGGCGTCCACAAACGCATCGCCGCCGGGGCTGGTCAGCAGTTGTTTGAATCCGTTCAGCGCAGTGACGTAGTCGCCGCGATCCCAGGCGAGCGTCGCCGAGAGGACATCGGGGTTCCCGGCCTGCTGGCCGCCGGTGGTGCTGGCCATGGTCAGGATCAACGCCGCGGCGAACGCGGTACGTGTCAGCGACATGGATTCAGGTCCTTTCAGTTGCCGGTCCGTTGTGCAATGCGCGACCAGGTGTCTTTCAGCGTCACCGTGCGATTCAACACGAGCGCCCCGGGGCGTGAATCCGGATCCACACAGAAGTAGCCCAGCCGCTCGAACTGGAATCGATCACCGGGCTTCGCCACCGCCAGTGTCGGTTCCACCCGGCACATCCGCACGTCGAGCGAGGCCGGGTTCAGTGACGTTCTCCAGTCCCCATCGTCGGCGTCGTCGCCCGGGGTGGGGTTCGAGAAGAGCCGGTCGTACAGGCGCACCTCTGCCGTCAACGCATGATCGGCTGACACCCAGTGGATTGTGGCTTTCGGTTTTCGGCCATCCGGCGCGTGGCCGTCGCGCGTGGCGGGATCGTACGTGCAGCGGAGCTCCATGATGTCGCCGGCGTCGTTTTTCACGGCCCGCTCGCACCGCAGGAAGTACGTGCCGCGCAGCCGCACTTCCCGCCCCGGCGCCAGGCGGAAGAACTTCTTGGGCGGCTCTTCCAGGAAGTCGTCGTGCTCGATATAGAGTTCGCGCGAGAACGGCACGTTCCGGACACCCGCGTCCGGGTTTTCCGGGTTGAGGGGAACCGTGATGTCCTCGACCTGGCCTTCCGGATAGTTCTCGATGACCACCTTCAGCGGGCGCAGCACGGCCATCGCGCGAGGCGCACGCTTGTTCAAATCGTCGCGCACCGCGTCCTCGAGCAGTGCGACATCCACCAGGTTCTCGCGTTTCGCAATCCCGATGCGCGCGGCAAACTCGCGAATGGCCTCGGGCGTGTAGCCCCGGCGGCGAAGGCCGGTGATCGTGGGCATGCGCGGATCGTCCCAGCCGCTCACCACGCCCTCCTGCACCAGGGTAAGCAGACGCCGCTTGCTCATCACGGTGTAGGTCAGGTTCAACCGCGCGAACTCGATCTGGCGCGGCGTGCTCGGCACCGAGCAATGCTGCACGCACCAGTCGTACAGGGGCCGGTGATCCTCGAACTCCAGCGTGCAGAGCG
>CAYHRK010000109.1:0-11744 GCA_964358795.1 uncultured Vicinamibacterales bacterium | reverse complement strand
GACCTGTTCAACATCCTGCTGCAGGTGTTCGAGGACGGCCAGCTGACCGATGGCCTGGGCAACCGGGTGAACTTCAAGAACACCATCATCATCATGACGTCGAACATTGGCGCCCGCTTCATTCAGAAGAAGGGTGCCATGGGCTTCCAGTCGTCCGACTCGCACGAGATCCACAGAAGCGTGTCGGAGATGGTGCTGGGCGAGGTGCGGCGGACCTTCAACCCTGAGCTGATCAACCGCATCGACGAGATCATCGTCTTTGACGCGCTGTCGGATGAGGACCTTCGGAAAATCCTGCTGCTGCTGGTCGATCAGCTGAACGCGAACCTGGTGGATCGACAGCTCCGGCTGCGGCTGACCCCCGAGGCCGCCGACTGGATCATCAACGTGACGTGCCGCGATCGATCCTATGGCGCCCGCCCGCTTCGGCGGGCGATCCAGCGTTATGTGGAGGATCCGCTGTCCGAAGAGCTGATTCGCGGACAGCTCCGGGGAGGCGACATCGAGGTGTACCTGGACGGGGAAACCCTGCGCTATCGGCCTGCCGGGGTGGTGAATTCCGGCCGCCCTCTGGCCTGAGACGTCTTAAACCTTGTAAACTAGGGTGATCGCGGTACGCCGCCTCGCCCGGTAGGGAGAGGGATCTCCGCGGGAGCCGGACGGTGTTGCGCACCCCGGGGCCCCGTCGGGCCTAACCGGGATAGCACCAGGAAGCCTTGGACATGTCGATTCGGACTTGGGCGGTCGCGGCGGGGGCGATACTGGTGTGGGGCGTCAGCCCTGCCCGGGCGCAAACGCCGCCCGTTGCGACGCCAGCCCCCCCGCAGGCACAGCCGGCCGCGAAGCAGCCCCCGCTGGACCTGCCGCCGCTGCTGCGGTACATCGAATTGCGCTTCCCGACGCAGGGCAACGTGTCGGTGATTGATCCTCAGACCTATCAGTACTACATCCAGAGCCGGCCCAGCCGGTCGAGCGACGGGGTGTGGGTGCCGTTTGACGAGGCCACCGTCCTGGAGGATTTCAAGCGGCTCTGGGCCACCAATTTTCTGGACAACCTGTGGGTCGAGGTGAAAGACGCGCCCTACGACAACGGCGCGGTGGGCAAGCACGTCATCTTCAACATGGAAGAGCGGCAGCGCGTCAAGATTGTCGACTATGTCGGCTCGAAGAAGCTCGAACAGTCGAAGATCGAGGACAAGCTGCGCGAGGAGGGCGTGCAGATTCGGCTGGATTCGTTTATCGACCCCGGCCTCATCCGGCGTGTGGAGGGCATTGTCCGCGAGATGTTTGCCGAGAAGGGGTACGAGTTCGCCGGCATTAGCCACACCATCCGGGAAGTGGCAGGCGGCCCCAAGTTGGTCAACGTCACCTTCAACCTGGACGAGGGCCCGAAGGTCCGCATCCGGAAGGTCGACTTCGTCGGCAACAAGGCGATCGGCGACCGGGCGTTGAACCGGCAGATGAAGAACAACCGCGCGCAGTGGCTCTTCTCGTTCGTCACGAGCCGCGGCACCTATCAGGCGACGAAGTTCGAAGAAGACGCCGACAAGCTGACGGAGTACTACCGGAACAAGGGCTACGTGATGGCGCGCGTGGGCCAGCCGGATCTGAAGTACATCGAGGACTCGACCGACAAGAAGACCCGCTACGTGGAGCTGAAGGTGCCGATCCAGGAAGGCGACCGCTACCGCGTGGGGGACTTCACCTTTGATGGCAACACGGTCGTGAAGAGCGAGGGCCTGAAGGCGCTGTTTCCCATCAAGTCCGGCGAGTACTACAGCGAAAAGCAGATTCGGAAGGCGCTCGACAAGGCCCGGGAGCTGTACGGCTCGGGCGGCTACTTCGAGTTCACCGGCTATCCCGACATCAAGCCCCGCGAGGCGCCGTCGGCCGCCGTCGCCGCGCTGGCGCCGCGCCGCCCGGCCCCACCGACCGTGGATGTGACGATGCGGATGCAGGAGGGCAAGCAGTACTTCGTCAACCGGATCACGTTTGTTGGCAATTCGACGACGCGCGATAACGTGATCAGGCGCGAAATCCGGTTGTTCGAGGGCGGCGTCTTCAATACCGAGGCGCTGAAATTCAGTGTGAAGCGCCTGAACCAGCTCGGCTACTTCAAGCAGCTGGAAGGCAACAAGGACATGACCGTCGACAAGACGCCCGGCTACGACAACAGGGTCGACATCAAGCTGAAGCTCGAGGAACAGAACCGGAACCAGTTGACATTCGGCGCGGGCGTGTCGCAGTACGAAGGCTTTTTCGGCCAGCTGCAGTTCCAGACATCCAACTTCCTGGGCAAGGGCGAAACCCTCAGCCTGTCGGTGCAGCAGGGTTCCCGCGCCAAGAACTACCAGGTGGCGTTCTCCGAGCCATTCCTCTTCGACAGGCCGATCACGGCCGGCGCCGACATCCACAAACAGCAGGTTCGGTACCCGTACGCGTACACCCAGAACAGCGATGGCGGGTCGTTGACCGCGGGATTCCAGCTGCGGGCGTTCTCGCGCATGTTCGCCTCCTACAGCTTCGAACGCATCACCGTGCAGGATCTGAATCCCGCCTACTTCGGCGGCGGCACCTCGGGCCTCTTCCTGGACGAGGGGTCGATCTTCGAGCGGCCCACGACGACGAATAACCCGTTCTACGACGACCTGCTGCTCCTGTCCAATGGCGGCCAGCGGACGATCAGCAAGGTCGTGCCGAGCTACAGCTACAATTCGGTCGACAACCCCATCTTTCCCAGCTCGGGCCGGCGCCTCACCGCGTCGCTCGATCTGGCGGGCCTGGGCGGCAACACGAGCTACATCAAGCCGATGCTGGAAGGGGTGTGGTTTCTGCAGCAGACCAAGCGCCTGTCGGTGGGCGTGCGCGGCCAGTGGATGTACATCACGCCGACGGGCAGTACGACGGTGCTGCCGATCTTCGAGCGCCTGTTCCTGGGCGGCGAATACAGCGTGAGGGGCTTCGATATCCGCAGCATCGGACCACGAGATCCGATCTCCGGGCTGGTGATTGGCGGCAACAAGACGCTGCTGTTCAACGCCGAGTATCTGATTCAGATCGCCGGGCCCGTACGCCTGGTGTTCTTCTACGACGCCGGCGAGGTCCGCCTGAAGGGCGAGCCGATCACCATGAATGACTTCAAGACCTCGACGGGCGCCGAGATTCGGTTCTTCATGCCCGTGCTGAATGTCCCGTTTCGATTGATCGCCGCCTGGAACCCGCAGCGCTCCGGCGTGCTGAATAATCAGCTGCAGTTCCAGAAGGCCTTTACGTTCCGCTTCGCCGTGGGCACGACATTCTAGGAAGTTCCGAAATCCCTGGGGTTGCCATGCGGTGGACGCCCGGGCCGGAGCAGTCGTTACTTTGAGGAAAGGGTTG
The DNA here is from genome assembly GCA_964358795.1 of uncultured Vicinamibacterales bacterium. Taxonomy (GTDB): domain Bacteria; phylum Acidobacteriota; class Vicinamibacteria; order Vicinamibacterales; family JAKQTR01; genus CAYHRK01. The sequence goes on along the minus strand of CAYHRK010000109.1, from coordinate 8,366 downwards.
GACGAATGAAAGCGTTGATGGTCGCCACAGTGTTTGGATGCGTTCTGACGGCAGGCGTGGCGGTGGCTCAACAGCCGCCGGTTCAGCAGGCCCCCCCGGTTGTTCAGCAGGCTCCGCCGGTGCAACAACCGCCGGTGCAGGCTCCCCCGGTTCAGCAGCCCCCGCCGGCCGCTCCGGCCGCGCAGGCCGCTCCGCCTCCGGCGCCGAAGTTCCCGGAGGGATCGAAGTTCGCCTTTGTCAACATTCAGCGCATCGCCAGCGAGTCGGCTGAAGGCAGAACCGCGAGCGCCAGGATCCAGGCCGTGCAGCAGCAAAAGACGAACCAGCTGAATGACAAGAACAAACAGATCGAGGCGCTCCAGGCCAAGCAGCGCAGCAGCGTCCTGGCGGCCGATGCGCAAGCGCAGATCCAGAAGGACATCGACAAGCTTCAGGTCGACGTGCAGCGCATGACGCAGGACGCGCAGGCCGAACTGCAGGATCTGCAGAACGAACTGCAGCTCGAGTTCCAGCGCAAGGTTGCGCCAATCGTCGAAGGCGTGGCGAAGGAGCGGGGCATCCAGATGCTGTTCAGCCAGACCGACTCGGGCCTGATCTGGTCCGATCCCGGTCTGGACCTGACGCTGGACGTCATCCGGAGGTTCGATGCCGCGATGGCCACCAGCCTGAAGCAGCCCGCGCCGATCAAGAAGTAGCGTGACGACGAGCGCGCCTGCCCGTTCGATCGACGTGGCGTCGGTCCTGGACCGGTTATGCCATCGGTATCCCTCGAACCTGGTCGACACGGTGACCGCGTTTGAACCGGGCCGGCGCGTCACGGCCGTCAAGAACGTCACGGTCAACGAGGAGTTCTTCCAGGGGCATTTTCCCCAGATGCCCGTCATGCCGGGCGTGCTCACCATCGAGTCGCTCACACAGGTTGCGACGATGCTGCTGCTGCACGATGGGCAGCAGGTTCGCAACGCGCGGGTCTCTCTGCGCGGCGTCAGCCACGCCAAATTTCGCCGGCAGGTCGTGCCCGGCGATCGGGTGACGCTGGACGTGGAGCTGAAGCAGCAGCGTGGGCCGCTGGCCAGGGTGGCGGCCGTGGCCAGCGTGGATGGCCAGGTGGCGACGGAAGCCGACCTGTTCCTGACCGTCAGCGCTGCGGCGGCCAGCATCCACGCCACCGCCACCGTCCATCCTGCCGCGGTGATTGGCGCCGGCACCACGATCGGTCCAAACGTGACGATCGGTCCGCATGTCCGCATCGGCCGCGACAACCGCGTCGGTGCCTCCTGCGTGATCGAGGACTGGACCGAAATTGGCGACCACAACGTGTTCTATCCGTTCGGTTCGTTCGGGCTTATCCCGCAGGATCTGAAATTCGGCGGCGAGCAGACCCGGCTCGTGATCGGCAACAAGAACACGTTTCGCGAGTTCGTCACGCTGCACCGTGGCACCAAGGGCGGCGGAGGCGTCACCAGCATCGGCGACCGCAACTACTTCATGGCCTACTCGCACGTCGCTCACGACTGCCACGTGGCCAACGACACGATTTTTGCCAACGGGGCCACGCTGGCCGGCCACGTGGAGATCGACGACTTCGCCACGATTGGTGCCTTCTCGGGTATTCATCAGTTCTGCCGGGTCGGCAAGCATGCCTTCATCGGCGGGTTTTCGGTGGCCACCAAGGACGTCCTGCCGTTCTCCAAGACGGTCGGCAACCGGGCCCGCATCTACGGCGTGAACAGCATCGGGCTGGTGCGGCGCGGGCTCGCCACCGACGCCATCCGCAAGCTGAAAGCGGCCTACCGGTACCTGATGCTTTCGAAGCTCAACACCAGCCGGGCCGTCGCTCGGATCGAACAGGATCCCCTGCTGGACTGTGCCGAAGTCCGCCATCTGGTGGCCTTCATCCGCAGCGCAAAACGGGGCGTGGTGTTAAAGCGCGCCAATCCGCGGTCCGGGGACGCGTCCTCGGACGAGTGAGGACACCGGCATGCGCCTCGGCCTGATCGCCGGCAACGGGACCTTTCCATTCCTGGTGCTCGACGCCGCCCGAACCCTTGGCCACGACATCACCATCATCGCGGTTCGCGAGGAGGCATCGCCACGCCTGGCGGAAGCGGCCGCTCGCCAACCGGCATCCCAGTTGCACTGGGTATCGCTGGGGCAGCTTGGGACGGCCATCGAGCTGCTGCAGAAGGCTGGTGTCACCCAGGCCGTGATGGCCGGCCAGGTGAAGCACGCGAAGATCTTTTCCGGCATCGTGCCCGACCGTGTGTTGCTGTCGGTCCTGCTGAAGCTCCGATCGAAGAACACCGACGCGCTGATCTCCGCCGTGGCCGATGTGCTCGGCGACCACGGCATTACGCTGATCGATTCCACCGCCTTCCTGGCGCCGCTGCTGGCTCGGCCCGGGGTGCTGACCAGGCGGGCGCCGGGCGACGCCGAGCACGGCGACCTGGTCTTCGGGTATCCGACGGCCGACGCGCTGGCGGCACTCGACATCGGTCAGACGATCGTGGTGAAGGAGCTGGCGGTCGTGGCGGTCGAGGCGATGGAAGGCACCGATGACGCCATCGCGCGGGCCGGCCGCCTGGCGGGTCCGGGCTGTTCGGTCGTGAAGGTCGCCAAGCCCGGGCAGGACATGCGATTTGACGTACCGGTGGTGGGTGTGGCCACCATCGAGGCCATGCGGGCGGCTGGCGCCACAATATTGTCGGTTGATGCCGGCAAGACGCTGCTCGTCGACGGAGACCGTGTGATCCAGGCCGCCGATGCGGCTGGCATCGCCATGGTGGGCCGGCCGGTTGACGCGCAGCCACGGAGGCAGTCGTGAGCGAACCGGTGTTGCGGGCGGCCGTGGTAGGCGTCGGTCATCTTGGGCGCCATCATGCGCGCATCCTCTCGTCGATGGCCGGCGTCTCGCTGGTGGCCGTCGTGGATGTGAACGGGCCGCGAGCCCGGGACATCGCGGCAGGCTGTGGAGCGCGTGCCTTTACCGACGCGCGCGAGATCCTGGATCAGGTCGATTTGGTGTCGATTGCGACGCCCACCGAGGTCCACGGCGAGGTGGCGTGCCTGTTCCTGGAACGGGGCATCCCGGTGCTGGTGGAAAAACCTCTGGCGCGATCCGTCGTGGAGGCCGACCTCATCATCAGGGCAGCGGCGGCGGCGGGGGCCACGCTGGCGGTGGGTCACACGGAACGCTTCAATCCCGCGGTGATGGCCGCCCGCCCGGCGGTGCAGAACCCGGGGTTCGTCGAGGTGCACCGGCTCGGCACCTTTCCCGAGCGCAGCCTCGACATCGATGTGGTCTTCGACCTGATGATCCACGACCTCGATCTGATCTTGTCGATGGTGTCGTCCGAGATCGAGGCCATCGAGGCGGTAGGCGTGCCCGTGCTGACCGATCGGGCCGACATCGCCAATGCGCGTCTGCGGTTCGCCTCGGGCTGCGTGGCCAACATCACGGCCAGCCGCATCAGCCGGGACCGCATCCGCAAGATCCGATTTTTCCAGCGCGACGCCTATATCTCGATCGACTGCGGTTCGCGCGAAGCCGAGGCATTTCGGCTGGTGCGCCACCCGGATCGGCGGCCCACGATTGAAGGCGGGCCGATTCCGGTGCAAGATAGCGAGCCGCTCCGAAACGAACTGGAAGACTTTGCCGCTGCCGTGCGCGACAAGCGGCCGCCGCTGGTGGGCGGGGCGGACGGGAGGCGGGCGGTGGCGGTGGCGGAACAGATCACGGAACGGATGGCGGCATGCACGCGGATCTGAAAGACTTCATCGACGATCTCGATCGGCGGGGCTGGGTGAGGCGGGTGGCCGAGCCGGTCAGCCCCAACCTCGAGATTGCGGCTGTGACCGACCTGGCCAGCAAGTCGCCGGGTGGCGGGCCGGCGCTGCTGTTCGAGCAGCCAACGGGATTCGACATGCCGGTGGCGATCAACCTATTTGGTTCGCTCGACCGCATCTGCCTGGCGCTCGGCGTGGCGTCGCTCGACGACCTGGCCCGCGAGATCGACAAGCTGATGACGCCACCGGCGCCGACCGGCATCTTCGATGCGATGAAAATGCTGCCGCTAATCGGCCGGCTCACCGATTTGCTGCCGAAGACGGTGAAGGACGCACCGTGCCAGGAGGTGGTGAAGCCGAACGGCTCACTCGACGAGTTGCCGATCCTGACCTGCTGGCCGGAAGACGGAGGCCGCTACATCACCTTCCCGATGGTGTTCACGAAGGATCCCGACACCGGCGTGCGCAACATCGGCATGTACCGCATGCAGGTCTTCGACGGCCGCACCACGGGCATGCACTGGCAGCGCCACAAAGGCGGAGCGCAGCACTATCGCATCGCCGAGCGCCTCGGCAAACGCCTCGAGGTGGCCGTGGCCCTTGGCGCCGAGCCTGCGCTCTGTTATTCGGCCACAGCGCCCATGCCCGAAGGCCTTGATGAACTGCTGCTGGCCGGCTTCCTGGCGCGGCGCCGTATCGAACTGGTGAAGTGCCGCACGGTGGACTTGGAAGTGCCGGCGCAGGCGAACATCGTGCTCGAAGGCTACGTCGAGCCCGGCGAGCGAAGGCGCGAAGGACCGTTTGGCGACCACACGGGGTTCTACTCGCTTGCCGACGACTTCCCCGTCTTCCACCTCACGTGCATCACCATGCGCCGCAAGCCCATCTACCACACCACCATTGTCGGCATTCCGCCGATGGAGGATGTGTATCTGGGCAAGGCCAGCGAGCGGATTTTCCTGCCGCTTATCCGCAAGACGATTCCCGAAATCGTGGACATGCACTTTCCGGCGGAAGGGATCTTCCACAACCTGGTGCTGATCTCGATCGATAAGCGGTACCCAGGCCACGCCCGCAAGATCATGAACGCCTGCTGGGGACTTGGCCAGTTGATGTTCTCGAAGTGCATCGTCGTGGTCGACAAGGACGTGAACGTGCAGGACGAGCGCGAGGTGGCGTGGGTGGCGGGCACGCACGTGGATCCCCAGCGCGACATCCAATTTACGCTCGGACCGATGGACGACCTCGAAAACGCCTCCGACTTGCCGGCCTATGGCAGCAAAATGGGCATCGACGCGACCCGGAAATGGCCTTCCGAAGGGTTCACCCGAGAGTGGCCCACACGCGTCGTCACTTCCGAAGAGGCGGGGAAGCGAGCGATGGCGATTTGGGCGCGGGTTGCGGGCGCACCCAAGACCAATCCCGGACGGGACAACCGATCATGAGCGACGCGCTCGACGCGTTGTCGGATAGCCTGTCGGCGCGCCTGGCCGCCGGCGAGAGCCTTTCGGAAGCCGACACGACGGTGCTGGCCGCTACTATCGACATCCTGACTCTGGGCATGCTCGGCGACGAGGCCCGCCGCCGTCTGCACGGGGCCGCCACCACGTTTGTGCGCGTCGCCGAGGTGACGATCCCCGTTGGAGACGGCCAGATCCAGATTCCTCCCTCGGCCCGCGAGATCACGGTTGTGGGCGCTGTGGACGTCCTGGATTCGGTGCTCCCCGAATTGAAGCGTGTGGTTGAGTCGGCCGCCGGCGTGCCGGTGTCGGCATTTTCGCTGGCGGACCTCGAGGCGCTCGAGAGCCCGCTCGCCGACGTGCTGAAAGCCATCCGGGATGCCGGCGTGATGGCCATCGCCGAGGCGCCAATCGATCGGTTGCGCACGCCGGAACGATCGTTGGAGGCACTACACGCGTCTGGCCTGGAGCTGGCGCGCCTGACGGTCGACCATACGGGAAGCCCGGACGAACGTGTCGCGCAGATCAAGAGGGCATCGGCGCTGCAGAAGAAGCTCGGCTGGCTTCGCAGCTTCGCACCTCTGGCTCGCCGCTGGGAAGGAGGGGCTCAGACGACCGGCTACGAAGATGTGCGCCAGGTCGCCTTGGCTCGCCTGCTGGCCCCGAACATCCCGTCGATTCAAGTGGACTGGTCGCTCTACGGTCCGAAGCTGGCCCAGGTGGCGCTGACCGTGGGAGCCAACGATGTGGACCGAGTGTCGGCGATCGACGACATGGGAGAGGGCCGGCGGCGAGCACCGTTGGAGGAGATCCGGCGCAACATCCAGGCCGCGGCGTTGACGCCAGTGGAGCGCGATGGCGCGTACAGGCGGCTGGACCGATGAGCCCGGTCCGGCTTGGGGCCGTCGCGTACCTGAATGCCCGGCCGTTGGTGTGTGGCCTGGATCGCCACCCCGACCGGTTTTCGATCCGGTACGACGTCCCATCTCGTTGCGCCGCGCTATTGCACAGTGGCGACGTAGATCTGGGCATCGTTCCGTCCATCGAATACCTGCGCGGCGGGCCATACCTGGCCGTGCCCGGCGTGGCCATCGGATCGGAAGGGCCGGTGGCGTCTGTCGCGGTCTACACCAGCCGGCCACTCGGCCAGATCCGGACGCTCGCCGTAGACACGAGTTCTCGCACCTCCGTGGCGCTGCTCGACGTGTTGTGCGCCAGGTACTTCGGTATCCAACCCGAGATGCGCCCCATGTTGCCCGAACCCGAACGCATGCTCCGGGAATGCGACGCGGCGCTCGTCATCGGCGACTTGGCGCTGATGTTCGACCACGCGGCCGCAGGCGTGCAGAAGATCGATCTCGGCGAGGCATGGACGGCCTACACCAGTCTGCCGTTTGTCTACGCGTTTTGGGTGGGTCGCGCAGGGGCCATCACCGGGCCCGACATCGACCTGCTGGTGCGGGCCGGCCAGGACGGCGTGGTGCAGGCGGACGTTATCGCACGTTCATACTTCGCGGCGACCCCGAGGTGGATCGGCGCCGGCGCCAGCTACCTCCGTGATCATGTCAAGTTTGGGTTTGGCGAACGGCAACGTGCGGGTCTCACGCGCTTCTACCACGAAGCTGCGGATCTTGGGCTGGTGCCCGCATTCGCGGAGCCGCGCTTCTACTGACAGTCATGGCCATCGACGCGCTTGCCGACAAGATTCGGGCCGGCGGACGGCTGAAGACAGACGAGGCGATCGAGGTGTACCTCGAAGCGCCCACGCACCTGCTCGGCAGCCTCGCGAATCTCGTTCGTCACCGCCTCCATCCGGATCCGACCGTCACCTACATCATCGACCGCAATGTGAACTACACCAACGTGTGCGTGGCGCGTTGCTCGTTTTGCGCGTTCTACAGGCCGGTCGGGGCGACCGACGGCTACGTGCTCGGCTTCGACGAGATCTTCCGCAAGATCGAGGAGACCATCGAGCTTGGCGGCGGGCAGTTGCTGCTGCAGGGCGGGCACAATCCCGACCTCCCGATCGAATGGTATGAGGATCTCTTCCGGGCTGTGAAATCGCGCTTCCCGGGATTCAAGCTCCATGCCCTGTCGTCGCCCGAGGTGCTGCACATCTCGCGGGTATCGCAGGTACCCGTTTCTGAGGTGATTCGCCGCCTCGTGGCTGCCGGCCTCGACAGTATTCCGGGCGGGGGAGCCGAGATTCTGGTGGACCGCGTGCGGCACCTGCTCCATTGTTATAGCAAGGCCTCATCCGATGAGTGGCTCGATGTGATGCGCCAGGCCCATCGCCAGGGTCTGCGCACCACGGCGACGATGATGTATGGGTCGGTGGAGACGGCGGCCGAGCGCATCGAGCACATGATGCGGCTGCGTGAGTTGCAGGACGAGACCGGCGGCTTCACGGCGTTCATTGCCTGGAGCTACCAGCCCGAGCACACCGAGTTGCAGGGCGTGGAGGCGACCGGCCTCGACTACTTGCGCACGCTGGCCACCGCCCGCCTGGTGCTGGATAACTTCGACAACCTGCAGGCGTCGTGGGTGACCCAGGGCGGCAAGGTGGGGCAGTTGAGCTTGTCCTACGGCGCCAACGACATGGGCAGCGTGATGATCGAGGAGAACGTGGTGCGTGCCGCCGGCGCGGCCTACTGCATGGACGAAGTCGAAATCGTCCGCAACATCGAGGACGCCGGCTACGTGCCCAAGCGCCGAAACATGCACTACGAGATTCTCGGCGAGCCCATCTTCCGCGAGCGCCACATCCCACGCCTGGTGCACCTGGCCACGGCCCGCGCCGACGGCGACACCTCCATCCCCGTCGAACTCGTCAACTACGCAGCCCGCAGCCGCGCCGAACGAGAGCGACGCGCTCGCACGTAGCCCTGGGTCTTCAGACCCGGGGATCTGGATTCTCAGGTGCGGCGTGACACTGGTGGCACAGGGCCTCCCTCCTGCTTTCGGGGGTCGAGTCCCCGGTCGATCGGGCTCCTGACGCCCATCACTCCCCGGTTCAGGACATGCGTGTAGATCTTTCGTCCCTGATGAACATCGGCAGGAGCGTGACGCGGTCTTTCGACCCCTTGCCTTCGCGCACCGTGATCTGGCTCCGATCGAAGT
>CAYHRK010000108.1:0-11853 GCA_964358795.1 uncultured Vicinamibacterales bacterium | reverse complement strand
GCCAGGATCGTGGGTTTGGCGCGCATGGTTACTGCCGTCCTTTCTGGATCCGCGGCACGAAGCCCAGTTCGAAGTCGGTGCGCCACCAGTCATCGGGTGCCAGCCGATCAAACCGCAGCGCGCCATCGATCCAGACCTTCTCGGCCCGCGCGTACACACTGAACGGATTGGCAGACCACAGCACCAGGTCGGCGTTCTTGCCCGTCTCGATCGTGCCAATGCGATCCTCAAGGCCGAGCGTCCAAGCGGCGTTCGCCGTGAACCACTTCACCGCTTCGTCCTCTGTCACCGGGATGCCCACCGCGCGACCAGCAGCCATGGCTTTCGAGGCTTCCTGGTTCAGGCGCTGAGACCCCGATGGGTCGTCGGAGTGAATCACGGCACGGGCGCCTGCCGCCTGAACTATGGCCGCGTTGGCCATCACCGGGTCCATCGCCTCCATCTTGAACGTGCCCCAGTCGGCCCACACCGACGCCGAGATCTTCTCGCGCGCCAGCAGGTCGGCAACCTTGTACGCCTCGATGGCGTGGTGAAACGATCGGATCGTGTAGCCGAACTCCTTCGCGATGTCGATCATCTGTGCCATCTCGTCGGCGCGGTAGCAATGGTTCTGCACCAGGATGTTGCCGCGCAGCACCTCGGCCAGGGTATCCATCGCCAGATCGCGATCCGGCGGGTCTCCCTTCGGTTCGGCCAGCCACTGGTCCCACTTGCGGCGGTAGCGTTCAGCCTTGATCCAGGCGTCGCGGTATCCGGCCACATTCCCCATCCGGGTCGACGGTCCTTTCTGTTCGTATACCCGCTTCGGATTTTCGCCGCAGGCCATCTTCAGGCCGTACTTGGCGCCGGGAAACTTCATCTCCTGCACCGTGCGGGCCGGCACGACTTTCAACACCACGCCGCGGCCGCCAATCAGGTTTGCCGATCCCGGCAGCGCCTGCAGCGTCGTCACGCCACCGGCCAGGTTGCGCGGAAACTGCGGGTCCTGCGGCCACACCGAATGCTCAGCCCACACCTGAGGCGTCGTGGGGTTGGTGGCTTCGTTCCCGTCCGAAAGCGCGCGGCCGCCGGGAGCCGCGTACACCCCCAGGTGCGAGTGCACGTCGATCACACCTGGGGTGACATACTTCCCCGTTCCGTCCACCACGACGACGTCGGACGGGATCGCCACGTTCGAGCCCACGGCTACGACCTTCCCGTCGCGTACGATCACGATGCCGTTCCTGATCGACGGGCCGGCGGCGGTCATCACGATGACGTTGCGGATCGCGAATGGTTTCGACGGCGGTGCGTGGTAGGTACTGGGGAACGGATCGTCGTTCGGCCGGTACGATCCACCAGGACCTGCTGGACGCGGCGGGTCGGGCTTCGGCGCGGCCGCTTGCTGTGCCCAAAGCGCGGTGTCGATGGCCGGCAGCATTGCCGCGATCACGATAGCGAGGATCAGGCCAACGCCCAGTCTTGTCCGCACGAATCTACCCTCCCGAAAGCGCGGCGACTCTGGCCGAGCTTGTGTTTGAGCCAGAGCAACGTCGGTGGTTCGTCTGAGAAACAATGCTTGGCATTATAGAGCCTGAGGACGCTCGGGCGAAGGCGAAAGCGCGCTAGGTAGTGGGTCAGTTTGAAAATCGCTGGCGTTGGCGCGTCGGTCTTTTCGTGCCAGAATGGGCCATGCCTAAACGTTCAAGCAAGGTGGCAGCGAAGCCGAAGCGCGAGGGCACGCCGCACGATTTTATGACGGTTGCCCGCCGCGTGGTCGAGCAAGCCATTGGAGAGGGGCTGGACGGTTCCCCCGTGGCTGAGAAGGACGCCGGCAAGAACCCAGCTGCTGTCGCACTAGGGAAGCTCGGAGGACCAAAAGGAGGCCGGGCACGAGCGGACAAGCTGTCCGCACGTCAGAGGAAAGAGATCGCCGAGAAGGCTGCGGCGGCCCGTTGGGCTAAGCGTCGGCCAGCTCCAGCTCGGCGAGATCGAGAGTGAAATCAAACACCATCTGAATCAGCCGACCAGAGTTGTGATTCTCGTTGTAGCTGTCCACATCAATCTTTAGCTGACGACAATCCGACACGATTTGTTGCCGTCGCTGCTGGAACGCCGCCTCCATGTGTTCCCGCGTGGCGAGCCGAATGTCAGCCCAAAGAGCGCCTTGTTCGCCGTCCTGACGAATGGCGTGCTTTGCCCGAATCCTCCGACCTTGCGGGTCTGTGATGTACTGCTCACGAAGGGCGCGGGAAAGATCCTCCGCGAACTGGCGTATGAGGCTGTCGCGTTGCGGCTCCCACAGACCAGCATCCAGTGCCCATGCCCCGACCTCCTTGGTGGTGTAGGTAGTACGTCCTGTTGCATTCTGGTACTGCTCAGCTAAGCCGGCGATCTGCTCACTGTAAGTTGCCATTGATTTCTCCTACATCGACAGCGGAACGTGTCCCCACCCGTCCGTCACCGCGTTCGCTGTCATCATCGCCCGCAGCTTGTCGCGCATGACATCGCGGCTGTGGTAGTACTCGATTTCCTTTCTGAACTGGAGCTGACCGACCACGATAGCCGGATGCACATTGATCCTTTTCGCGAATAGCCTGATTCGGTCCTTCGAGTACAGCGGGCCAATTCGAGCGATGAAATTGTCCATTTCTCCCGTCGGGATCAGAAAGTTCTCTGAGAATCGATCCGCTGCAGCCTCGGATTCGGGTTTACCGCTACGCGCAACGCAGTCTTGTCCAACGAGCGCGTTATCGACGACGCCACCAACCGAGATACCGTCTCGCGCCGAGACGTGCCCCATTTCGTGCATGACAGTGAACCAGAACCAGTCCAGCCGCTCGTAGCGCATCGACAGCGCCACGATCGGGGACCGCCCGTCCAACCACAAGCACGCCCCATCAATTCGTGTCCTGGGGAGGTGCTCGACTACGAGAAACCGGATGCCATGTTCGGCCAGCACTCTCGGAATGTGACGAGCCTCCTCGGCGTCGTTCAGCAGCAGTCGCAGACGAGCCAAGCAATCTGCAAAACTCGCATCCGTGAAAGCTCTAGAAACACTCACGGCGCGCGCGAGCGTCTTGGCTCTAGCAACCCACGCGTTCACTGAAGCATTGGGCGCTTCGTACCCCGCGGCCATTCGTGCAGCGAAGGGCAACTGCAAGTCCTTCAGCGCTTCCACTGACTGAGCGCCATAAAAACGAAGCACTTCCTTCTCCAGAAGCTCCGCGTCGTCTGTAGAGCGAACCCACCCGCGCTTTTGCATTTCACGGACTGGTGCGATTTCGTATAACCGACCCCGCCTGGACACAGCCTGCCTTGTATCGCGGCTCGTCTGCCATGCGCGGTACGCCGTCTCCAAGTTCATCCAGTACTCTGGGCCAGTCCCGAAGGCATCCCCGAGAAGCGTAGCCATCTCAGGCTTTAGCGGCACCTTCCCACTGACGAGCGTATGAACATCCTTGGGAGACCTACCGATAATCTTCGCCAAGTCGGCCTGACTCCATCCGCGCTCGTCGAGTTCCTCTTTCAGGAAGTCAGTCACAGGGAACGCCTCGGCCGGAATCCTCTGATTCGTGGTCATCGTGCCCCCCTAGTGGTAGTCCTCAATTCCGACCACAACTACCGTTTTCCCCTTTCCGCCCGTTTCCTCAAACTCGAGGATCAAACGCCATTGGTCATTCAGCCTCATGGCGCGTTGATGCGATCGTTTCCCTTGCAACCGCTTAAACCGTAGCGATTTAAGCGCGTAGAATGCGCGCTCGTCGAGCGCTGCCCGGATCTGTTGCATGCGCTTGCGATAGGCAGACACCACGCCCGGCGCGTGGCCGCCGTCGAAGCCAGCTTCCGTCTCCAGTCTGTCCAAATCGGCCGAACGAAAGCTGACCCGCATAGCCGCAATTGCCAGTTTACCGACCCCTCCCTAGTGTGTCAATAGCTAATTTCCAGATTAGAAATTAGTCATTGGTTGTCTTGAGCGTTCAAGCATAATGGTCACTATGAACAAGCTGAGCACGGCCAGGCGGGTTGCGGTGGTTGCGGCGCTCGTTGACGGGTGCTCCATCCGCGCAACCGTCCGCATGACGGGCGTCTCGAAGAACACCATCTCGAAGCTGCTGGTCGAGCTTGGCTCGGCCTGCACGAAGTATCAGGACGGAACACTGCGTAACCTGCGGTGTAAGCGGCTCCAGTGTAATGAGATTCGGTCGTTTGTCGGCGGCAAGGACAAGAACCTGCCGAGCGAGAAAAAAGAGGCTGGCCTCGGCTCCGCGTGGACGTGGACGGCCATCGATGCGGACACGAAGCTAATCCCGTCATGGCTTGTCGGCTCGCGCGATACCGAATCCGCATACGAGTTCATGCAAGGACGTGGCGGGCCGTCTGCGCGGTCGCGTACAGCTCACGACAGACGGCCACAAGCCCTATCTGGAGGCCGTTGAGACGGCGTTCGGCGCGGACATCGATTACGTCGTGTTCCAGAAGATTTACGGGGCCGAGCCTGAGGGTGAGAAGCGGTACAGCCCGGCCGTGTGCATCGAGTGCAAGGTGCAGACGGTAACGGGCGACCCGTACCCTAGGCACATCTCCACGTCCTACGCGGAGCGCCAGAACCTCACGATGCGGATGTCCATGCGGCGGTTTACGCGCCTGACCAATGCGTTCTCAGAAAAGGTCGAGAACCACGCGGCGGCTGTGGCACTCTACTTCATGTATTACAACTTCGGGCGGGTACATCAGACGCTCCGCGTGACCCCGGCGATGGAAGCCGGCATCGCAGATCACGTGTGGTCAATTGAAGAAATCGTTGGCTTGTTGGGTTGAGGGGGCACGGAATGGGATACGAGACGATTCACGGACCATCCGTCGCTTGCCCGTGCGGTCAGGGCAAAGCGCACTACTCTCGCATCGAGCACGACACCTACCCGTCCAGGCACCCTGACAGATGGGGCACCGTCGAAATTGAGTGCGTTGTGTGCGCCGCTCAGTACGTCACGAAGCGCGGCGTAACAAATGATTGGTACTACGTACCGGTCGCCGAAGCTGCCAATTGGGATTGGTCAAACCCGGACGAATCTGGATTCACGAAGGTTCCGAGCGGCCGAGATTGACGGGGGCTGCAAACTGACCCACTACCGCGCGCTAGTGCAGCGTGGAAGGCCGGTCGTTTCCCACGCGGCGGATTTCGCGCACGCGCGTGGTGACGATGCGGCGGCCTTCGTGGTGGAGCTCCATGCAAAAGCCACAGCCGATCCAGCCGAGTTTCAACAGGCTGCCGCCCAGCGTGCTGCCGCTCAAGTGCGCCTCGCTTGGCACAGGAAAGAATGCGCCGCCGTGGACCAGGACCCGTGCCTCGTGTCTGGCGACGACCGTGATGCGATAGCTGGTATTACGGGTGCGGACCTCAATCTCGTCGATTGGCGAGAGTTCCATCAGAGACACGCCGGCTGTCGCTGCAGCCTGGGCGGCGAATCCCTCGAGCGTGTGGCCTGCGTTGCGCGGCAACCCGGGGGCGCATCCAGGGGGCATGGTCATCGTGTGTGTAGAATGCCAAGATTCGCTCGCGAAGTCGAGACCGAACCGACTGGCGAAAGACGGATCGTTTACTTATCGTGGGTCTGGCGTCCGGGCGCGGCGAAGGCTGATGATGTTAGAAAGGCCTCGTCTGTCAGGCTCAACAGATCCTTGTCCCGAGCGACGTTGCGCGTATTGATCGATAGCGCGTCGAGCGTTGTCACGCAGCCTTGACGGCACGCACCTTAATCTGGACGCCAAGCGGCTGCCGCACCGCACCGAAGATCGCCGCAAGCTTGTCCATGCTCGGATTGCCACGGGCGGAGAGCATCCGGTGAAGGCTCTTGGCGGGGGTGGCTGTGGCCGAGGCCAGGCGCTCGAACCCGAGCGTCGCGTTTACGAGATCACGCAGCATCACGCGTGCGGGCTGCGGCTCTCCGTTGAGGAACAGCGTTGCTGCCTCATCGAGCAGGTGGCGGCCGAACGCCGGCTCGCGGCGCACCCGTTCCACAATCGTCTGCTTGAAGTGCCGCGTCAGTGCCATGTCCATCACCCTCGCTTCCGTCTCGGCCGTCCCATGCTCGACTTCACCAGTGTGCGTCCGGCTTCGGCCTTCCGCGTCTTGTACTCCGCGTGAAGCTCGATGGCCCTCCTGACGTCTGCCCGCTGACCGCGCTTGGTGCCGCCGCCGAACAGCATGATGAGAGAGGTGCCGTCCTGCGCGAGATAAACACGATAGCCCGGTCCCCAATCGATGATCCGTTCCCCGATTCCCGCGAACCACTTCACGTTCGACGTGTTCCCAATGCCCAGACGATAGACAGCCGTAGCGACCTTGGCGGCGGCTTGTGCCTCGAGGGATTCGAACCACCGTCGATACGGGTTCGAGCCGTCCTCCCGGACGTACTCTTTAACGCGCAGGGTCAGCTTCATAATAGTAACATATGTTTTACTATTGAACAGGTTGGCGCTCTGGCGCCTCATGGGCAGGGGAAGGCAATCGGGATGCCAGCGCCCTAGCGCGGGTGAAGTCGAGGAATCTGGCTCAAACGGGCAGGAGAAAGACAAGCATGGCAGATTCTGCCAACCGCAGGCTGTCCCGAATTGGCGTTGTCTGCCCTTGTCTCATACCTCCGCGGCCAACGGCCTGGCGAGGTTGCCCTTACGCGCTTCGGCCAGCGACAACTCATCCCGGTGCATGATGCGAGTATACTTTCCAGTCACGGTTCACATCTCTGGAGGAATTCACATGCTCGCGCGCCGCATCACCGTGCTCGTTTTCGTCCTGCTCATCGGGCTGTCTGCGGTGGCTTCGGCTCAACCGCTCGCGGGACGCCGCCCCGAGGCGGGTCCGCTGCCAACGATTGAAGACAAGACGGCCAGCATGAAGAAGCTGGACGGCTTCTTCCCGCTCTATTGGGACGAGAAGGCGGGCCAGCTCTGGATGGAGATCCCGCGCCTGAACACCGAGGTGCTGCACAGCGCGGGCATCGGCGCCGGACTCGGATCCAACGACATCGGCATCGACCGTGGCGCGTTGGCCGGCTCGCGCATCGTCTCGTTCGAGCGCGTCGGGCCGAAGGTCCTGATGGTGCAGCCCAATTACAGATTCAGGGCCATCTCGGACAACGCCGCCGAGGTTCGCGCCGTGCGTGATGCCTTCGCCCGATCGGTGCTCTGGGGCTTTACGGTTGCGGCTGAATCCGGCGGCCGCCTGCTGGTGGACCTCACCGACTTCCTGGTGCGCGACGCGACAAACGCCGGCCAGCGCCTGCGTCCGGGCAGTTACCGCCTGGACGCGAGCCGCAGCTCGATCTACATGCCGATGACGCAGAACTTCCCGAAGAACACCGAGATGGAAGTGGAGCTGACCTTTGCTTCGCAGCCGGGCGCGGCGGGAACAGGCGGCGGAGGAGGCGGTTTCGGTGGGCCTCCTGGCGGCGGGGGCGGCGCGTTCTTCGAGGGCGTCAACGCCGTGGCGGCCAGCGGCGAGGCGGCCACCATCCGCATTCACCACTCGCTGGTGGAGCTGCCCGACAACAACTACAAGACGCGCACGTGGGATCCCCGCTCGGGTTTCGGCGATCTCGAGTACCGCAACTATTCCGCGCCGCTCGGGTCCGATATGAGCGTGCACGTTCTTCGGCGGCATCGCCTCCAGAAAGCGGATCCGAAAGCCAAGATCAGCGATCCCGTGAAGCCCATCGTGTACTACCTCGATCCCGGCGCACCCGAACCGATTCGCTCCGCCCTGCTCGAAGGCGCGCGGTGGTGGAACCAGGCGTTTGAAGCCGCCGGCTATCGCAACGCCTTTCGCGTGGAGATGCTGCCCGAAGGTGTCAGCTCGCTCGATATCCGCTACAACGTGATCAACTGGGTGCATCGGTCCACGCGCGGCTGGAGCACGGGCGGCTCGGTGACCGATCCGCGCACCGGCGAGATCATCAAGGGCGTGGTCACGCTGGGCTCGTTGCGCATCCGCCAGGACTACATGCTGGCCGAAGGTATCTTGTCGCCCTACAAGACCGGGGCCGAGGCGCCACCCGAGCTGAAGGAGTGGGCGCTGGCCCGCATCCGGCAACTGGCGGCGCACGAGACGGGCCACACGCTGGGCCTGGGCCACAACTACTACGACAGCACCGCGGGCCGCATCTCGGTGATGGACTACCCGCATCCGCTGGTCACCTTGAAGACCGACGGTACGTTCGACACTTCGAAGGTCTACGACGTTAGCATTGGTCTGTGGGACAAGGTGACGATCGCGTACGGCTACCAGGACTTCCCTGCCGACACCGACGAGCCGAAGGCGCTCGTGGGTATTCTCGACGAGGCGTGGAAGCGCGATGTGATCTACATGACGAATCAGGACATCGACGCCAATCCGCGCGTGGATCAGTGGTCGAACGGCACGGACCCGGCGGCCGAGCTGACCCGCATGATGGACATCCGCCGCGTGGCGCTGTCGCGCTTCGGCGAAAACGCCATCAAGCTGGGCGAACCGATGGCCACGATGGAAGAGGTGTTCCTGCCGCTGTATCTCTATCACCGCTACCAGGTGGAGGCGGCCGCGTCGGCGCTGGGCGGCCAGCACTTCATCTACGCCATGCGTGGCGATGGCCGCGTGCCGTTCACGTGGGTGCCCGGCGCCGAGCAACGGGCCGCGTTGAAGGCGCTTGTCGCCACGTTGAAGCTGTCTGAACTGACACTGCCAGATGCGGTGGTGAAGCGTATTCCGCCCAGGCCCGACGGGTACGAACGCACCCGCGAGATGTTCCCGCGCTACACCGGGCAGACCTTCGATGTGATCTCGCCAGCCATGGTGGCCGCCTATCACACCGTGTCGAGTATCCTCCAGGAGCAGCGTGCCGCCCGCATGGTCGAGCAGCATGCGGTGGACCCGACGCTGCCCGGACTCGACGATGTGATTGACGAACTGGTTGGAGCCGCCTTCGGCGCCGCAGCGGCGACGCCGTACGAGGCGGAGATTGGCCGCGCGGTTCAGCGCGTGGTGATCGATCAACTCATGGCGCTGGCAGCCAATGCCGACATGCCTCAGGTGCGGGCCATCGCGTCGATGAAGCTGGAGCGCAAGGCCGCCGAGTTGTCGAAGGCGGCGGCGGCGGCCGATGTCCCCGCTGTCGCTCACGCCGTCGCCATCGCACGCGACATCAAGCGCTTCATCGAACGGCCCGCCCAGCCGATTGGTCCGGCGGCGGCCACCGTGGTTCCACCCGGCGCGCCGATTGGCGAACCCGCCATGGACTGGCTGGGTCTGGTCGAGCCGCCTTGCAGCATCTGGGACACGATCAAGGGAGCGGGGTTTGGGATTCGGGACTAGATGCATTCTTGGAGCGGCATCGCGACGGATGAGGCAGGTTTTTCGTCACCCCCGGGCTCCGTCTGTCACCCCCGCGGAAGCGGGGGTCCAGGCTGGATTCCCGCTTCCACGGGAATGACGAAGGGAGGAAGGAGACAGACGTGACGCAGTTCAGGCACCCGGTCGATGCGATCGAGCTTGGCGGCATTGTGTCGGTGCGCGACCGGCTGATCGAACAGCAGGGCCACGGCAGGAAGGTGTATCGCCTCGAGTCTGGCGACCCGTCGTTTGCGGTGGCGCCGCACATTACCGCGGCGCTCGAGCAGGCGTTGCGGGACGGTCAGACCCACTACACGGCGGGCGCCGGCATCAAGCCGCTGCGCGAAGCGATGTTTCGCAAGCTTTGCGACGTGAACCGCCTCCCGCTCGAAAGCTTCAACGACGTGCTCGTCACCAACGGCGCCATGAACGCGCTATACGTAGCGTTCGGCGCGCTGTGCGACCCGGGCGATGAGATCGTCATGCCCGATCCCACGTGGACCGAAACCGCCGACAACGTGTCGCTGGCCGGCGGCGTGCCGGTGCGGGCGCCGCTGCCCTTCCCCACCTACCACTACACGGCCGACGTCGTCGCGCCGCTCATCACGAGTCGGACAAGAGCCATCGTGATCAACTCCCCGCACAACCCGACCGGCATGGTGTCCACGCGTGCCGACATCGAGGGCATCGTGCGCCTTGCCGAACGCCACGGGGTGTGGGTGCTGTCAGACGAAGCCTACGAACACGTGCTGTTCGACGGCCGCGAACACGTGAGCGCGGGAGCCCTCGGCTACCCGAAGGTGATATCGGTCTTCTCGTTTTCCAAGAGCTATGCCATGAGCGGGCTGCGCGTGGGGTACGTCGCGGTCCACGATCAGTTGCTCCTCGGACGCATGGCCAAGCTGTTGCGTTGCACCATCAACGGCGTCAACTCGGCGACCCAGGTGGCCGCCGTCGCGGCGCTCAACGGGCCACAGGATGCCACACGCGAGATGGCCGCCGAGTACCAACTCAGGCGAGATGCCCTGTGGGATGGGCTGAAGCACGCGCGCCTGATTCATCCGGTGAAGCCCGAGGGCGCCTTTTACATGTGGGCCCGTATAGACGATCAATGGGAGGGATTTGAAGGGAAGCGGGGCGGATGGGCAATGACCAACTTCCTGATCGAGAAGGCGGGTATAGGGAGCGCTCCGGGTGAAGTGTTCGGCCCCTCGGGTGCCGGACACATCCGATTCGCGTTCAGTTGCTCGACAGATCAAGTGGTGGCCGCAGCGGCACTGCTCCGGGAGCTGCTCGCCTGACGTAGGCTCATCCTCTGTCACCCCCGCGGTTAACGTGAGTCGATCGTCGCCAATCCTGCGGCCTTCAGCTTCGCGTTCAATGCGGGCACGTCGGTGGTCTTGATGGCCTGCCATTCGGCGAATCTCGACACGGCGGCCTTCGTCACCTCGTTGGCCGCCGCCACCGTCGCCAGCGTCGGGGCCATGTCACCGTCCTGCAATACTCCGAAGATCGTCAGCATGTCGCCGGCCAAGCGCACCAGACCCGGCCTGGCGGCAGCGGCGGCAGCGGCCCCGGCAAGGGTGGCGGCGCCGCGCCCACCGCCGGCCGCGCCCTCGATGGCGGTCAGTTTCTGCTCGATGCCGGTGATGGCGTCCGCCAGCGCACCAGAGCCAGCCTTCGCCTTTGCCGCCTGCAACTGCACGCGAAGCGCACGCAACGCCTGCATGGTGTCGGCTGCCTTCTGCGCGCCGCTGTACATCTGCATCGACAGCGTGTACTGCTGTTGCAGACCCACAACGGTTGTCTTCACGCGCGGATCCATCTTCACCCGCAGCGGCTGCTCGAGCGACGCGCCGTCGACAGTCAGGCGCACGGTGTACGTCCCCGGCATCACCCATGTGCCGGTCGGCTCGCGCGGCGTGTTCATGTAGATTGCCGAGATCGGATACGAGAAGCTCGCTCCGGCTGGCGGCGGGTAGTGCAGATCCCACACAAAGCGATGCAGGCCCGCACCGGTGGCCAGTGCCTGCGACGGCCGAATCCAGTAGTCGGGTATGTTCCGTCCTTCGACTGGCGGCTCGGGCGGATCGTCGCTGGAGTACTTCCGGATGAGCTGCCCGGCCGTGGTCAGGATCTCCAGCGTGACGGGCCCACGCGCCGCGGTCTTCAAGTGATAGGTGATGATGGCGCCATCGGGCGGATTCTGGCCGGCCGGCTCGTCGGGCGGCAATGGCGTGTCGGTCCACTTGTTCCACCGGAACCGCCACGCGTCCTGCGGCTTGAACAGATGCACAGGGGCGGCCAGCGCCGCTTCGCTGAATTGCCTAAGCGGCGTGATGTCGTCCAGAATCCAGAACCCGCGCCCGTGGGTGGCCACCACCAGATCGTCGTCCTTAATGACGAGGTCGCGAATCGACGATGCCGGCATGTTCAACCGCAGCGACTGCCAATGATCGCCGTCGTCGAACGAAACATAGACCTCGCGCTCAGTGCCGGCGTAGAGC
>CAYHRK010000107.1:0-11974 GCA_964358795.1 uncultured Vicinamibacterales bacterium | reverse complement strand
GGCCCCGAGAAGCGGGCGCTGGTCTGGATGGCCAGGCGGTTGCCCGCTCGGGTGAACTCGGACCACCTGTCGGCGCTCGGCTTGGCCTCGATGGCCGGCGTGGGCGCGTCCTTCTGGCTGGCAGGACGACACCCGCAGGTGGGATTGCCGCTCGTGGTGACGTTCCTCTGCCTGAACTGGCTCGGCGACAGCCTCGACGGCACGCTGGCGCGCGTCAGGAACAGGTTGCGGCCGCGCTACGGCTTTTACGTCGACCATGTCATCGACGTGGCCGGCAGCGCGATGATGCTCGTCGGCCTTGCGCTGTCGGGATTCATGGATCCGCTCGTGGCGGCTGCGACGTTGTCAGCCTGGCTGTTGGTGTCGGCCGAGTCGTTTCTCGCGACTCACACCAGGGGCGTGTTCAAGATGTCGTTTCTGTGGTTCGGGCCGACCGAGTTCCGCATGCTGGTTGCCGCCGGCGCCTTGCGGCTGCTGCTCGGAGAATGGGTGACGGTGTTGGGCCTGGGCCCGTACCGCCTCTTCGACATCGGTGGCGTCGTGGCTTCGGTGGGCATGGGAGTCGCGTTCATCGTGAACGCGATCCGGAGCACCGCCGTGCTCTATCGGGAAGAGACGGAGGCGCAATGACGACCGGGCGCGTCAGCCAATCGCCTGTGATGGCGCTCATGATCTGTCTGTCGCTCGTGCTCGGTCAAACCGGATCGATGGATGCCGCCGACTTGCACCAGCGCACGGTGACAGCATTCGACGACTACGTTCGAGTGGTCGAAGCACGGATTAACCGAGAGTTAGCCTCGAACACAGGGTTTCTTCGCCTCGATTTCCAGGATCCGGCCGCGGCGCAGTCCGTTCGCAAGACGGTCGTCTCGGGCCAGGCGTACGTGTGGCGTCTGGCCGAGCCCGGTCGGGATGCGGAGAGAATCGAGGTGCCCGACGGGTTGGTGCACCACTGGGTCGGGGCCATGTTCGTGCCTGGCGCGACCATCGACCAGGTGTTGATGCGGGCTCGATCGGCGGTCTCGGCCCGCCGTGCCGATGGAGTCGTCGAGGCTCGGGAGTTGTGGCGCCAGGGTCCTGCCTCGCGCGTCTTCCTGAAGCTCGAGCGTAAGGCGATTGTAACCGTCACCTACAACACCGTGCACGACGTCCAGTTCGGGCGAACGAGCGAAACGCGGGCGTGGAGCCGAAGCGTGTCGGTGACGATCGCTGAACTGGATGGCGCCGCAACACCTGCCGAGCGCGAGAAGCCTGTGGGACAGGACCGCGGGTTTCTGTGGCGCCTCAATTCGTACTGGCGTTACGAGCAGGTACCAGGCGGCCTGATCGTCGAGCTGGAGTCGTTGACGTTGAGCCGTGGGATGCCGGTATGGGTGAGGCCCTTGGCCATGCCCATCATCAACGTGATCGCTCGCGAGTCGATCACGCACGCCCTCGAATCGGTGCGCGACAAGCTGACGCCGTCGGCGATCACCCCCGATCACGTGACTGAACGCCAATGACTAGGAGCGTGTCCGAGCAATGGGCACACGCTCCTACTAGGCCGGCTCAGCCGGCGAAATCTCACCGCAATTCACGTGGTTCCGTCTCGCGAATTGCGCTACTAGGAGCCCGCAGGGCAATGCACGGACGGGTTCCTAGACCCGTCGTGTTCGTCTTGGTGGGGCTGGTGGGGTACGTGCTGCAAACCGCGGTGCTATGGCTGTTGATAGACCGGGCGGGCCTTCCGGTGGTGCTGGCCACAGTGGCAGCCACCGAGGCGGCCGTCCTGCACAATTTCGTGTGGCACCTGCGGTGGACGTGGGCCGATCGTTCCACACAACGGCAGGCGGTGTGGAGGCGATTGGTGCGATTCAACTTCGCGAATGGCGGGATCTCCCTGGTGGGAGGCGCCATGCTGATGGCACTGCTCGTTGACGCCATCGGCCTGCACTACCTGGCAGCCAACCTCGTGACCGTCCTGGCCTGCTCGGTCGCCAACTACCTGGCCAGCGACCGCTGGGTCTTCAGCGTCGGACCCCCGCTTTCTTGGGGGTGACGAGGGTTGCGCGGGAGCGACGAATCGGACACCCCGTGTTGTCATTCCCGCGTACGCGGGAATCCAGAACCCACGCTTTCGTGTGCGTGGCGACTCAGGCCACGTAGCGAGCGATCGCCACGAAGTGGCACACGCTTCCTGCCAGCACAAAGAGGTGCCACACGGCGTGGCCGTAACGCAAGCGGCAGTCCCACGCATAGAAGGCCACGCCTCCCGTGTAGGCCACGCCTCCGGCCACGATCCACGCAATGCCGGCCGGTGCCACATGCGCCACCAGCGGCTTGATCGCAATGACGGCCGTCCAACCCATCACCACATAGATGGTTGTAGAGACAACGGGCCAGCGCGCGCCGAAGACCGCCTTGGCGACCACGCCCAGCACGGCGACTCCCCACACGATTGCGAGCAGCGTCCACCCCCAGGGACCCCGGAGGTTGACGAGCGCGAACGGCGTGTAGGTGCCGGCGATGAGCAGGAAGATAGCCGAGTGATCGATCACCCGAAACACCCGGTGTGCACGGGTGCGTGACAAGGCGTGGTAGAGCGTCGATGCGCCGTAGAGGAGCACCAGCGTCGAGGCATAGATCGCGCACGCCACGATACGCCAGGCATCGCCGGAGCGAGCCGTCAGGATCGTGAGCGTCACCAGCCCGGCCACGCTCAGCGAGAAGCCCACCCCATGCGTGACGCTGTTCGCAATGTCCTCGCCCAGTGTCCAGACTCGTGATTGGCTCATCTTTCCTCGTGCACCGATTCGACAGCTCACTTAATCGCAATACTGTTCACATAACGTCACCCCGGTGGGCGCCTTCGCCTTCGGCTACGGCGGCCCAAGAAAACCGGGGTCCAGTGTGGTCACCCTGACTGGATTCCGGGTTCCGCTGCGCGGCCCCGGAATGACGGCAGGGTTCTAACTGAACGGCATTGCACCTAATCGAGGAGCGCCCCGGTCTGAGTTCCCAGAGAGTATCAGCCGGAATGCCGTGTTCTGGCATTCGACAGAATCTTTCATTCAGGAACGGAGTGGCCCCAATATGACAGCATCTTGATAATTATCGATAAAATATGCATTGTTTAAGATAAACTTGTTAAGATTTAATTTTAATCACGCCTTTCACAGGAGACCATTATGGACCACATCCCGCTGCGCGACTTCCTGGAGATCCCGTACGACAAACTCGAAGACGGGAACCTCCAGGCCAAGCAGCAGCGGATCGATCGTGTGCCGGCGGCGCAGATCCAAGAGGAACGGATCAAGTACCTGACCGACGAAAAGCGGATCAAGGCCGTGACGTTGTGCTTCACCGACCTCGAAGGCCGGCTGCACATGCTCGATTACGACAAGAAGTTCCTGCTGAAGTCGGCAGACAACCTCACCTTTGACGGGTCGTCGATCCGCGGATTCTCCCAGCAGGCCGAATCGGACCTGCGTCTGGCAATCGACTGGCCGGCGTTCTACTGGCTGCCGGCCGACATCTTCGGGCCGGGCAAGGTGCTGGTGTTTGGCGAGGTGCGAGAACGCGACGGCGCGCCGTACCCGGCCGACATGCGCAGCCGGCTCAAGCTGTTCGCCGCGGAGCTGTTCAAGAAGGGCGGCACGATCGCCCACGCGTCAAACGAGATCGAGGGCTTTCTCTTCAAGGGTCGAGACGCCGAGCGACAGTACCACACCATCGGCCATTTCGAGTTCATCTCCACGGGCGGCTACTACCACTCGCTGCCGGGCGATGCGCTACGCACCTTTATCGACAAGTCGGCCGAAGCCCAACGCGCACTCGGATTCGCCAACGAGAAAGACCACCCGGAGGTCGCACCCTCGCAGTTCGAGATGAACTACTCGTATACCGAGGCGTGCATTGCGGCAGACCAGGTACAGCTCTACAAGCTGATCTGCCGTCAAGTGGCGCAGCAGCTCGACATGACGGCCTGCTTCCTGCCCAAGCCCGTCACGGGCGTCAACGGCAGCGGCATGCACACCAACCTGTCGCTGACGAGCGGCGGCAGAAACGTTTTCCACGACGCCAAGGGCGAAGACGGCCTGTCGGCGATCGGGTGGAGTTTCATCGATCGCATTCTGGCCAACGCGAACGACATCTGCCTGATCCTCAACTCGAGCGTCAACTCGTACCGGCGGCTCGACCCGCACTTCGAGGCGCCGAACCAGATCAAGGCATCGGCCATCAACCGCGGCGCCATGGTGCGAATCCCGCTCGGCAACGAGAAGTCGGCCCGCGTGGAGGTGCGGTCCATTGCCCCGGACGCCAATCCGTATCTCGCCATCTACTCGCTGCTGCGCACCGGCATCGAAGGCCCCCTGCCCGAAGACGCCGAAAACGAGATTCGCCGGTCGCGCACGCGATTTTTGCCCGACAACATCTACGACGCGATCCGTCTGTTCAAATCGAGCCGATTCGCCATGGAGTTGATGAGCGAAGAGGTACACGCGAAGTTCGCCGAGGTGAAGCAGATGTCGGCCGATCGCTGCCCGAAGTCGCTCGGCGCGTACATCAAGGCCGCCGAAGTACAGTTTCACCACGAGGTCACCAATCAGTACTTGTGGAGCAAGTTCTGATCGACGCGCGTCGCCGGTAGATCGAAGGTGGGGCGCTACTGCAACGCCGTCAGCAGCCGCTCCACCTCAGCCCGTTGGGGTGCGCCGGCGGGCAGGCGCGTCAGCAACTCGCGAGCCTGCTTGGCGGCATCGGTGCGGCGACCAGCCTTGGCCAGGGCCCGCGCAAGGTTGAAGCGGGCCTGGTGAAGATCGGAATCGCGGTCGAGCGCGGCGCCGAAATGCGCGATGGCCGCGTCGAGTCGGTTCGCCTCCAGCGCCAGGCTTCCCAGGTTCGCTTCCACCACAGGATTGCCCGGCTCCACGCGCTTCGCCTCGATCAGCACGCGTTCGGCTTCGGCCGCGCGGCCGGTCGACGACAGGCACAACGCCAGCCCGAGGTGTGCATCGACGGACGGCATGCTCGCGGCAATTGCCGCCCGGAAGTGTGGCTCGGCGGCGCGCACATCGCCCGCGTCGATCAGGCTGTACCCCAGACGGGTACGCACCTGGGTGTTGCGCGGATCCTCATCGGCCAGCTTCTGGAGGGCGCGCCGCAAGTCCGAACCGTTCAACTCGCCTGAAAACACCAGCGCCAGTCTAGCGGCCAGCTCGCGCCGATCCTTCGGATCCGGCCGAATACCTGACGCGGCGGAACCTGTGGTGCCAGACACGTAGCCCAGCGCGTTGAGCCGCGCGCGCACACCGGCGTCCATCCCAGATAGAGCTTGTTCTGTCGGAAGTTCCGCGCCTGACCAGTTCTCCACTCGCGCCGCCAGTCGTTGGGCTTCTTCTCGACGTGAGCCGGCCAGATTGTGTTCCTCTGACGGATCCCGATCCACATCGAACAGCTCCGGTTGCGGCGACTCGATGTACTTCAGCGATCCTGATCTGACGGCGCGCAGCGAGCTCCACCCGAAGTCGAGCAGCGGCGCGAATGATTCGGCATAGAGTTCGCGCCGGTCGATCGGACGGCCTTGAAGCGTCGGCACCAGGCTCACGCCGTCGGTGTCGCGCCGTGGAAGGCCGCAGAGATCGAGCACGGTGGGAAGCACATCAACGAGCGAGACAGGCGCAGACACCGGAGGTGAGAGCGGCGGGATGCCTGGACCCGCCAGGATCAGCGGCACTCGCAACGTGGTGTCGTACACAAACAGGCTGTGCGAGATCTCGCCGTGTTCCCCAAACGCCTCGCCGTGATCACCAGCCACAACAACGAGCGTGGACGCTGCGCGCTCTGCGAGCCCGGCGAGTAGTCGTACGATCTCTCGGTCGGCTCGCGCCACCTCGTCGTCGTACCGCACCGCTGGCGGCAGCGACCAGCCGCCAGGCCCACGTTGCGGATCCGGCTCGTACGGCGCGTGCGGCTCGAACAGGTGCACCCACAGGAACATCCGCCGATCCGCCGTCATACTTCGAGCCCACTCGAGGGCCTCGTCAACCACAACACGGCCAGGGCGCTCGTTCAAGACACGGCCCTCGTCGGTGCGAGACATGCGATCGCCGTACCGTAAGAAGCCGCGATCCAAGCCAAAGCGCCGATCCAACGGAAACGCCCCGACAAAGGCGCCAGTCGCCCATCCTTGTTCGCGCAGCACCGTGGCCAGCGTGGCCACGCCATCACGCACGCGCATGCCGTTGTGGCGAGACCCGTGGCCAGGAGGATAGAGGCCCAAGAGCAGGCTGGCGTGTGAGGGCAGTGTAATAGGCGCGGCAGCAAACGCGCGGTCGAAGCGCACGCCTCGCGCCGCCAGCCCATCAATGGCCGGTGTGCGCGCGTCCTTCCAGCCGTAGGCGCCAACACGATCGGCACGTAGCGTGTCCACCGTGACGAGCACCACGTGGCGTGGACGTCGGAGGTCGGCGGGTGTTCCGCCGCCAAGGGACGTGGCGGACTGCTGACGGTACACGGCCAAGCCGGCGACGGCCAACACGAAGGCGGCAAAGCCCAGACCCCACACCACGCTGCGCGTCCGCCTGGGACGAGTCATACCCCGATCGTAACTGTTTGCCGGATCGATCGGAAGCCACCCGGCAAACAGTTACTAGAAATTGTTTACCGCTAATGATCTCTAGGCGGTAAGCAATTACAACAAAACGGGGTCCCCGAGCCAGATGCCCGAGGACCCCGCACAGGTCCAACCCGTTCTCGAG
This sequence comes from uncultured Vicinamibacterales bacterium, assembly GCA_964358795.1. Lineage (GTDB taxonomy): Bacteria > Acidobacteriota > Vicinamibacteria > Vicinamibacterales > JAKQTR01 > CAYHRK01. Next base: position 5,234 of record CAYHRK010000107.1, on the reverse strand, counting down.
AGCTAGAACGAGAAGCGGAAACCGATTTGACCGAGCCGTTGCTCGGCGGTCTGGAAATCGCCGGAGTAATTCGTCGGCTGCATGAAGTTCACGTTCGCGGCACCCGTGCCGAGCAGCCGTCCGGTGATGAACCCACTGGGGTTCTTGGCGTTGAAGAGGTTGAAGATCTCCGCAATGGCCTCGACCCGCGCGGATTTCCACAGATTGACGCTCTTGGACACCCTGAGGTTGAACTGCGTCCGTTTGGCACCGCGACCGCAATTCCAGGTCTCGCACGGACCGATGTCCTTCGGAGCCTGTCCGACCGCGGAAAACTGGAAGGCGCGGTCCGGAATGTCGTTGCGCTCGCTGTTCGCGTTGCGATCGATGCCTTCGATGGTCGAGACCGGAAGCGCCGACCGGTAGATGAAGAACGGCGACACCGTGATGCCCCAAGGCGCCTGGTAGACGGCCGCGATGGTCCCTGAATGCCGTGCATCGGTCCTTGACGTTGGACCGTTCACCTTCGGATCGTCATAGAACAGATACGCGTCCTGGAAGTTGACCGAGTTCAGTTCGTCGGCCGCCGTTCCAATGGTGCTTCTGGCGTGCGCAAACGTGTAGGTGGCGGTGAAGTCGAGCCCCTTGTACATCCTGCGCTTCAAGCCAAAGATCAGCGCCTTGTAGTCGCTCGAGCCGAAACTGGACGCCGCCCTCGTGCCTAGCGCGTTCGGGCTGAGGCCCAGGAACGCCAGTCGCCTGGTCTTGGTGCCCGGGATGAACACGTTGATGCGTGGCCGTGTGTTCAGATCCCGACCCTGGTTCCATACGTAGTCCGCGCTGACGACGGTGCTCGTCATCAGCTCGTGAGACCAGCCGAATGCCAACTGCCTGGTGTACGGCGTCTGGAGGCGCGGGTCGACAAACTGCCCGAACAAGGCTTTCGCACCCGCCACGACCGTGTTCTGCGAGGCGATGTTGCTGAGCGGCTGGCCGGCCTGGTAGAAGCTGCCATCGGGATTGCGGATGCCGCTCTGGTTGGTCACATCAAACGTGGCTCCAAAGCCTTTGCTGAGCGAATCGCTCGCCGCGAACAGACCGTTGGCGTTGGTGTAGCCCATGTCCTGGTAGATGCCCCATCCGCCGCGGATCACATCCTTGCCATCGCCCTTGACGTCGAAGGCGAATCCGATGCGCGGCTGGATGTTGTTGCGGTCCTCCTTCGGCGTCTTGCCGAAATTCTGGAGGCCCTTGATGCCCGCCAACTGGCCGGCGGCACCTGCCGCTTGCACCTTCAGGTAGTTCGGATTGCCGGACTGGTCGAACTGGTAGCCGGTGATGACGTCGTATCGGATGCCGAGGTTGACGGTCAGTTTGTCCGACACGCGCCAGTCGTCCTGAAAGTAAGCCGCAAACTGCTTCAGGGGGATGTTGGCCGACGCATCGCCGTCGTTGAGTGTGACGTTCGAGATCGGGCCTTTCGTTTCGTCTGACAGGTGCGTCAACTGGACGACGCCCTTGGCCGAATTGAAGGTGATGAACAGGTGCGGTTCGTTGATGAAGTTCACACCCGTCTTGAACGAATGGCCGATGCCGCCCATCCCCGCCTTGTACCAGGAGAAGTCGTCGCGGAACTGCCATTTCTTTTGCTGTGTCGTCTGCGGCGTGTTCGGGCTCTGACCGACCGCCACGCCGTTGGGGAACGTCTCGCGCGGGTCCTTGCTGTTGGCGCCAATGAAGTTCCCGAAGTCGGCGTACTGGAAGATGAACTCGTTCACGCCCGAAGAGCTGACCACCCAGTTGTGGTTCACGTTCATCGAGTTGAAGGTGTTGGTGCTGGTGCCCCAGCCGTTTGGCGGCGTCAGGGCGCTGGCGCCGTAGGGCTGCGAGTTCTCGTTCCGGCCGTAGCGAACCGTCATGTAGTTCTTCGGGTTCAGATTCGCCGTCACTTTGGCCGTATACAGAGTCTCTGTGTAGGGAGTCGCATAGACGCCATCAAGGCTCGGGAAGAGACCCTTGGTCGAGACCGACTGAAAGGTCGTCTGCTGGGTCCGCTCGACCGCCCCAAAATAGTGCAACCGGTCCTTGACGATCGGTCCGCCAAACGACCCGCCGTACTGCCAGCGGCGGTAGTCAGGCTTCGTCGTGACCTTGTTGATCCGCTGGGTCTCGGTGAACGACGCCGTCGACTTGTCACGCAGCATCGTAAACCACGATCCGTGCACCTGGTTGGTGCCGCTCTTGGTGACGATGTTCATCACGCCGCCGTTGCTGCGGCCGTACTCGGCCTTGTACCGGGAGGTCACCATGTTGAATTCCTGGATGGCCTCGAGCGGGAAGAGCTGCAGCAAGCCGCCGACGGTGTCGTCGTTGTTGTCGCCGCCGTCAATCTGGTAGTTGATGTTGCGGCCGTTGCCGCCGCCGACCTGCGGCGCGTACTGCGTGCTCTTGGTCGGATCCGAGTGGAATCCGAGACCGACGCCCGGAATCGTCGCCGCCAGATTGGCAAACTGACGGCCGTTGAGCGGCATGTTCTCGATTCGGCCGATGTCGACGACGCCGCCTACCGCCGAGTTCGAAGTCTCGACAAGAGGCGTCTCGCCCGTCACGGTGACCGTCTCGGACACGGACGCCACGGCGAGCTTCACTTCGATATCGATGGTTTGGCCCACGTTGACGATCAGGCCCTTGCGCGAGACCGTCTTGAAGCCAGACAGCTCGGCCGTCATGTCGTAGAGGCCGACGGGTAGCGCCGTCAGCCGGTAGACGCCGGCACTGTCCGAGACCGACGTGCGGCTGAACCCCGTGGTGCCACTGACGGCAGTGACCGTCGCGCCCGGGACCGCAGCTCCCTGCGGGTCGGTGATTCTACCGGTGATGGTCCCAGTCGTTTGCTGGGCGAACACAGGAACTCCCACCAGCACACACATGAAGAGAGCAACGAGAACACCTCTACGCATTTGCAGCGCCTCCTTTGTCCCAAACGCGAATGACGACGATGGCTTTTCGGTTATGCGAGTAGCTCAGCTAATAAAGCACTAAGCGTGCCGAGCCTGGATCGACATGTTGTCGCTTCAAGTCTCTTTGTGTGTCATCAAACGAGCCAGACTTGTCAAGCAATCCAATCACCTGCACGTTGATGATCCAAACAATTGTATGTCGACGAGAAACGGGATGTCAGCGTTCTGGCGCCAAGGCTGCGAGCAGATCCGACGCCGCACGGCGTTCGCGGGCGAATCGTGGCGGTGCCCCAAGCACGGCACGATAGGCGGCTCGCGCCGCATCCAATCGGCCCGCCTGCTGATTGGCGATGCCGAGATTCAGGTGAGCCTCCCAGAACGCGGGATCCGCCTTCAGGGCCCGCTCGAAGAACGGAAGGGCGTCGGCCGGGTGGTTCTGCTGGACGAGCAGAACCCCCAGGCCATTCAAGGCGCCAGCAAACGCGCCATCGCGATCGAGCGCCTCGCGGTACGCGGCTTCGGCTTCCGCCATGTCGCCTGCGGCCCGCCGCGCGTTGCCGAGGTTGACGCGATATTCGGCGCTCGTCTTGTCCAGCACTGACGCGCGCTCGAATGCCTGACGCGCGCCGTCGGTCTGTCCCCGCTCAATTAGCAGCAGACCCAGGCCGTTATGCGCCGCGCTATTCCCCGCATCGACAGCGATGGCCGCCCGCTCGGCTCGCACGGCCTCGTCGCGGTCGCCAGCCGCGCCGGCCGCCACCGCGAAGTCGTGATACAGCATGCTGTCGCGTGGCCAACGGCGCACGGCCTGCCGGTAGACGCTGAGGGCCTCGCGGTGCCGGCCCGATTCGGACAGCGCGCGTGCGTAGACCGATTGGAACACCGGCGCGTCAGGATGCGCCATCGCCAGCGGCGCCAAGGCCGCCAGCGCCGCCGCCGGCTGCCCGGCGGTGAGCAAGGGCAACGCGTCCTCGAACGATGCCCACGCCGCAATCTGAGTGGCCGGATTCACCGACGAACCGGCCGAGGTCGCGCTGCCCGATGTCGCGACATAGCCCAGCGATCGCAATCGTGCGAGGGCATCGGCGCTGGGCGCCGTCGCGACAGCCGAACCTGAACCGGTAGCCCGGATCGCCGCGAGCCGCGACCGAACCGCCGCGACCGTGGCCGGTTGCTGCGCCGACTGGTTGTGGCGTTCGCCGGCATCGAGCTGCAGGTCGTACAGTTCGTCCTCAGCCCCGTCGGTCGCCACCAGTTTCCAGCGGTCCTCCACGAGCGCAGCCAGCGGCGACCAGCCGGCCACCTGCGGGTAGTGGGTTTCTGCGTAGATCTCGTGCGGGCGTTCGGTGGCCGTAAAGAGATCGCGGCCCGCGATCCCTCCCGGCACCGGAAGACCAGCGAGCCGCAGCAGCGTGGGCGCCACGTCGATGAGACTCACCAGCTCTCGGCGTTCGCCCTTCCCCACGCCCGGCCCCTGCATCACCAGCGGAATGCGAAGAGCCCCTTCATAGAGCAGCATGCCGTGTGTCCGCTCGCCGTGCTCGCCCAGGCTTTCCCCGTGATCACCGACGACCGCAATCAGCGTGCGTGCGCGATCATCTGGCTGGCGCAGAGCGGCCATGATGCGCCCGATTTCTGCATCCACATAGGCGACTTCGCCGCCATAGGCGTCGCCACCGGCCCGGGCACGCGCCTCGGCCGGGGGCGTGTAGGGTGCGTGCGGGTCGTAGAAATGGATCCATAAGAAGAACGGTTGGCGACCCGTGCCTGCCGGCCGGCTCTTCAGCCACGCCATCGCGCGGTCAGCCACGACACCGGCTGGTCGCTCGGCTTCGAGCAGCAGCGGAGCCGCGGTGGAACGGGGAATCCGATCGTCGTAGGTATCGAACCCTGCGTCCAGTCCGAATTGCCGGTCGAGCACGAACGCTCCGACGAAGGCGGCCGTGGCGTAGCCGCCGTCTTTGAAGAGACGGGCGAGCGTCGGGTGGGATCCGTCGAATCGATGCACGCCGTTGAGCCGAACGCCGTGGACGGGCGGCAGCGTGCCGGTCATCAGGCTGACGTGTGCCGGCAGTGTCAGGGGCACGGTGGTGCGCGCCGACAGGAACCTGGCTCCGCGCGAGCCGATGGCGTTGATCGTGGGTGTGAGGGGCCCGCCCACACGGTCGGCGCGCAAGGTGTCGACAGACACGAGCACCACGTCTGGGCGCGTGTCGCTGGGTGTGTGTGCAGGTTGCTCGCCGGTGCACGCCCCGGCCGCCACACCCAAGACCGCACACCACGCGCTTAGTGCCC
>CAYHRK010000106.1:10749-11997 GCA_964358795.1 uncultured Vicinamibacterales bacterium | reverse complement strand
TATATTCGCCTTGACAAATATAACACGGAACCCTACACTTCATATATTCGTCTACGCGAATGTACTGGATGTCATGAGTTTCTCTGGACATGGGAGGATGCGATGCGCGACCAGGCACTCAGGGATGCGATCAAACAGAAGTACGGCGAGGCTGCCACCAAGGCCGCAACGGGCAGCACCAGCTGCTGCGCACCTTCCTGCTGCGACCCCATCACGGTCGATCTCTACAAGCAGCACGAGGTGGCCGACCTGCCGGCCGAAGCCGTGGCAGCATCGCTCGGCTGCGGCAACCCGACGGCGCTCGCCGAGTTGAAGCCCGGCGAGACGGTCCTCGACTTGGGTTCAGGCGGCGGCATCGATGTGTTGCTCTCGGCACGGCGCGTCGGGCCAGCCGGTATGGTGTATGGCCTCGACATGACAGACGAAATGCTGGCGCTGGCGCGCGAGAACCAGCGCAAAGCCGGTGTGCACAACGTGGAGTTCCTGAAGGGCGAGATCGAGCACATCCCGCTGCCCGATAACGCGGTTGACGTGATTATCTCCAACTGCGTGATCAACTTGTCGGCCGACAAGAGCCGCGTGCTGCACGAGGCGTTTCGCGTGCTGAAGCCAGGCGGCCGGTTTGCGGTGTCAGACGTCGTTGTGCGCGGCGAGGTGCCCGCCGAGATCCGGCGCAATGTCGAGTTGTGGATTGGATGCGTGGCGGGCGCGCTCGACGAGCAGGAGTACCGGCGGCTGCTGGGCGAGGCCGGATTCGAGGGCATCGACATCTCTGCGTGGCGCGTCTACAAGGCCGCCGACGCCGTGAACTTCCTGACGTCGGCTGGCATCAATGTGGATGAGATCGCGCCCAAGGTGGACGGTAAGTTCGCCAGCGCGTTCATCCGCGCCACCAAACCTGGTTAGAGGTGCTTGTCCGCTCCGTTCAACGTCCGGTATACTGGTCGTTCCCGGTCGCCAATACCGGGGTCGCCGACAGTCGATCGTCGGCGTGCACACCCGAGTGGGCCGCTAGCTCAACTGGCAGAGCAGCAGACTCTTAATCTGCGGGTTCACGGTTCGATTCCGTGGCGGCTCACCAGCCTTCGCTCTCGATCGCAGGCGAAGGCTGCCCGCCGAAGCCCGCAGGGCGAAGGCGGGCTATTACTGTCACCACGAGAGCTGCGGCTGGCAAGCCTCGTCCCTGTCTGCGCGCGAAGGCTGCCCGCCGAAGCCCGCAGGGCGAAGGCGGGCTATTACTGTCACCAC
>CAYHRK010000106.1:3435-10649 GCA_964358795.1 uncultured Vicinamibacterales bacterium | reverse complement strand
CGTCCCTGTCTGCGCGCGAAGGCTGCCCGCCGAAGCCCGCAGGGCGAAGGCGGGCGGAGCGTGGCGAAGGCGGACCAATGGCCCTCACCGTCCTCGCAAAGCCGCACAGCCTCACCCAGCGCGAGCCACGACGACATGAACAGCCTCTACTCGGGCGACAATCCTGAGACCTCGCCGACAGAGCCGATCCAGGCGTGCACAACCCAAGCGTTTTGATTATACTGCCATGATGATCAAGGTGCGGGACCTGCTGAAGCGGTTGGAAGAAGATGGCTGGGTCATGGTGCGGCAGACGGGCAGCCATCGGCAATTCCAGCACCCGACGAAGCCCCACACCGTGACGGTGGCGGGACATCCGTCCGAGACACTTCCGCCTGGCACGTACAAGGCCATCCGCCGCCGCTCGGGCCTAAAGGACGAACGATGAGCAACCACGAACAAGAACTTACCCGCCTACGGGCACGCATCGAGAATCTCGAAGAGGTTTGCGCTGAGGCCTACCAGCTCGCCGGAGCCGTCGGCGCCCCCGCGCGCATCCTCGACATGCTGTGGGCTGCAGCCGACGGCAAAATGGTCGATGTGGAGGGGATCCTCCCGGTGTCGGCTGACGAGTGCGAGGAGATCACGACGCTGCGCCGCCAGCTCGAAGAGGTCCGGCGCATCGTCGCGATCGGCCCGGCGGCCGCGGAACTCGGGCGCGTGGGGGGCTCGCGCACATCGGTAGCGAAGCGGCGTGCCGCGCGCGCGAACGGTCGGAAGGGCGGACGCCCACGAAAGGCTGCGTAGCTGCGCTGATCGGCGATCAGGCGAGGATACCGGTGCTACGGCGCTCCCGGTCAGCCGGATCCCTGGCCCCGCCTGGCGGGACCAGTCTTGACCGGAGGAAGCGGGCGCCGCGAAACGCCGAAGGGCGCGGGGTTCGCATTCCCGTGTGGACGTAGACCAACGTGGAACAGATCATCCGGCTGGCCTGCGTAAAGATGGCGAACTAGAATCGACGGATGCCTGAGGAGCTGGTCTTGACCTTCCCCCGCCAGTTGCTGGACGACATCGGATCGTTCCAGGGGCTGCAGGCCGACGTCACCGCCTACATCCCGCAAATCCTCGAGGCCAGGAACACCCGCTACATCCCGCGATCGATCGCCGAGGACGACCCCTCCTTCAAGCAGATCATCCCGTACGTGCTGGTACAAAGACGGCGCACGCTGCTGCACTACGTCCGGGGCAAGGCGTCGGGCGAGAAGCGCCTCGTTGCCAAGGGCTCGATTGGGATTGGCGGCCACATCAACCACCGTGACGAGGACCTGTTCGGCAGCGGACTCGACTTCTATGAAGAGGCCGTCCGCCGCGAACTGCACGAAGAACTCCGGATCGACGCCGACCTGACCACCCGCATCGTCGCGGTGATCAATGACGACTCCACGCCTGTCGGCCGCGTCCACTTCGGAGTGGTCCACATCTGCGAACTCGGCGACGAGCACGTTTCGCGCGGCGAGCCGTGCATCACAGAGATGCGTTTCCTCACGCTGGACGACCTGGAGGAGCGGCGCGAACATATGGAAACGTGGTCGCAATTCTGCCTCGACTTCGTGGTCGCCGAGTCGCGAGCGCTCGGCTTGGGTCCGTGCGCTTGATGTTGTGACGCACCGCCTGAGAGTTGTTCTCGGGCGGCGCGGTGTTGGCGGAGTGACATGACCATTCTGGAAACCGATCGACTCAGCTTCGCAGGCTCACGCTCGCCGATGCCCCGTTCATCTTCGAGGCAAGGATAGCGACACGCCGATCGGCATCTGCGGGCTCCTGAAACGGGACACGCTGCCCGATGTCGATGTGGGCTTTGCGTTCTTCGAGAAAACATGGGGGCAGGTTGAGGGTTTCAGTCCTTGACCGGGCGCAGCGCAGATCTCCCGGTCGGGACGCCTGAGACAGCTGCGGTTATGATAATACTTGTAATTGACACATGTGTTGATTATTAGTAATGTATCAAGATAGGCTGTCCCATGGAATTCATCCTCGCGGCCCAGTTCATCGAGCAGTTCCACCTGAGCTTCCTCGCCCACCTCACGCGCGGCGCAGATAAACGGGTGTTCGTGGTCAAGGGAGGCTGCAACCTGCGGTTCTTCCACCGGAGCATCCGCTATTCCGAGGACATGGACCTCGACGTCGAAGGCATCGACCCCCACGTGCTGCGTGACAGGGTTCGCGCCATCCTGGCCTCGCGGCCGTTCGTTCAGGTACTCGAGTCCCGAGGCATCGAGATCGAGCACGTCACGGAGCACAAGCAAACGCCAACCGTCCAACGGTGGAAGATCGGGCTGCAAACCGAACGCGGCTCCAGGCCGTTCCCGACGAAGATCGAGTTCTCGCGCCGTGGGATCGACGAGGGTGTCGAGTTCGGGAGTCTCGACCCGACTCTCATCGACGTCTACCGGCTCGCACCGTTCATGGTCAGCCACTACGGCGCCGCGACCGCACTGCGACAGAAGGCGAGCGCGCTTGCCCACCGGACCGAAACCCAGGCGCGCGACATCTTCGATCTGCACCACCTGGTGGCCGCCGGCGCCCCCCTGGAGGCGCTGCGGGACATCGACCGCGACGATCTCGAGCAGGCCCGCGCGAGGGCGACGGGCGTCAACTTTGCGATCTTCAAGAGCCAGGTGCTGTCGTACCTTCGGGCCGAGGACCAGCCCCGCTACGACTCACCTGACGTGTGGGACACCCTCGTGCTCGAGGTCGTCGAGGCGCTGGAGGCGGCCGGGGCATGACACTGATCGACGCACTGTCTTCGCTCGCCACCATGCGGGTGCCGGTCTTCGACACAGGGGACGCGGCGGTTCGACTGAGCCTCACCAACGCGCACGCGAGCGCGGTGCTCGCCAGGCTGGCTGCGGCACACCACCTGGTCCGGCTGCGCCGCGGGATCTGGGCGTTCCCGGAGCGCGTCGATCCGCTCATCCTTCCGGGCCGTCTGACCGCTCCGCTGCCAAGCTACGTGTCGCTGCAGAGCGCCCTGTACTTCCACGGGATGATCTCGCAGGTGCCGGCCGTCACCTATGCCGTCTCGCTGGCCCGCGCGCGGCGCTTCGAAACCCCGCTCGGCGTGGTGTCGATCCATCACGTGACACCGGGTTTCTTCTGTGGCTTTGAAGCCACCGGCCGGCAGGGCGCCTTGATCGCCTCGCCCGAAAAGGCCCTGGTTGATTTCCTGTACCTCGCACCCGCTCGTTCGAACCTGTTCCGTGCGCTCCCGGAGGTCGATTTCCCGCGACGGTTCAACTCGCGCCTGGCGCGCTCCTGGACGGACCGGATCGCCTCGCCGCGACGCCACGCCATGGTGGAACGGTCGCTCGATCGCATGCTCGGGTCCGGCGCGTAATGAGGAACCCGCGGGGAAAGAGCGCTTGCTGGCCACCCGGCTCTGCCTGTACCATGCCGTCGCACAGAATTCCGGAGGACACACCGATGCACCTACGCCGTCGCGCCATTCTCTCGATCCTGCTGGTGTTTGTAGCCCTGGTGCCAGCCATTCAGGCCCAGAGTCCGATTCCGCCGCCGACCTTCGGTCAGTACACCGTTGGCGACGACTACTTCCTCGCCACGTACTCGCAGCTCCAGGAGTACTGGACCAAGCTTACGCAGGTCTCCGACCGGATCAGGATCACCGAGATCGGCAGGACGGCCGAGGGACGGCCGATGATGATGGCCATCATCACGTCACCGGAGAACCACAAGAACTTACCCCGCTTCAAGGAGACAGCCCAGCGTCTGGCGCGTGCCGAGGGCCTCACCGACGATCGGGCTCATCAGTTGGCGCACACAGGGAAGTCCGTGGTCTGGATCGACGGCGGGCTGCACGCTACCGAGTGCATCAACGCCCAGGGCTTGTTCACCATGGCCTTCCAGATGGTGAGCCAGAACGACCCGGAAACGCTGCGAATTCTCAACGACGTAATCCTGCTCCTCGTGCCCGTGAACCCCGACGGGATGGAGCTGGTCTCGAGCTGGTACATGCGCGAGACGGACCCGGCCAAGCGCACCACGAGCGGTCTGCCGCGGCTGTACCAGAAGTACGTCGGACACGACAACAATCGCGACTCGTACATCTTCAACCAGCCGGAGACAGAGGCGATCGCGCGGCAGCACTTCATCGAGTGGATGCCGCAGATCGTTTACAACCAGCACCAGACCGGGCCCGCCGGCACGGTCCTCTTCGCGCCTCCGTTCCGGGATCCGTTCAACTACAACATCGACCCCCTGGTGCCCATGGGCATCGAGCTGGTCAGTGCGTCGATCCACAACCGATTCATCACCGAGAACAAGCCCGGCGCGGTCATGCGGAACGGGGCCCCCTTTTCGACGTGGTTCAACGGCGGCGTCCGCACCGCCACGTACTTCCACAACCAGATCGGACTGCTGACCGAGATCATCGGCAACCCCACGCCGATGACCATCCCGTTTGTCCCGGGCCGTTTGCTGCCGGACACGAACCAGCCGTACCCGATCCAGCCGCTGGTAACCTGGCACCAGCGCCAGTCGATTGACTACATCATGACGTGCAACCGCGCCATCCTGGACGTAGCGTCGAAGCATCGCGAGGACTTCCTGTACCGCATCTACCTGATGGGGAGGAACTCCATCCAGCGCGGGAGCCAGGATACGTGGACGCTGACGCCGAAGAGGCTGGCGGCCATGCAGGAGGCCTTCGCCAAGGCTGAATCTCCGGCGCAGGATGCCGGCGGCGCGCCCGCCGCCCTGGAGGGCTACTTCGGCCCACGCCAGCCGATTCCGCGGAAGTACTACGACATGCTCCACGCCCCGTCGGACCGCGACCCGCGTGGGTACGTCATCGCGTCGGACCAGCCGGATTTTCTGACGGCGACGAAGTTCGTCAACGCGCTCATCAAGTCCGGCGTCGGCGTCCACCGGGTTACGGCCGCCTTCCAGGTCGCGGGTCGGAACTACCCTGCGGGGTCCTTCGTGGTGAAGGCTGCGCAGGCATTCCGCCCGCAGGTCCTCGACATGTTTGAGCCGCAGGATCATCCGAACGACATCCCGTACCCGGGCGGGCCTCCCAAGCCGCCGTACGATGCGACGGGCTGGACGCTGGCGTTCCAGATGGGCGTGCAGTTCGATCGCATGCTCGACGCATTTGACGGGCCGTTCGAGAAGCTGCCGATGACGCCCTTGACGATAGGCGGCGGCACGGTCACGGCGGCCAAGGCGGCGGCCGGCTACCTGCTGAGTCACCAGCTCAACGATGCGTTTGTGGCCACCAGCAGGCTGCTCGCGGCCAAAGAGGACGTCTATTGGCTCAAGGTGCCCTTCACGACTGCGAGCACGACGTACCCCCCGGGCACGATCTACGTCCCGGCCAGGCCGACGACGTTGGGGGTCGTGCAGAAGATTGCAGCGGAAACGGGCGTCACCTTCGACACGGTGGCCACCAAGCCAGGCGGTGACGCGCTGAAATTGAAGCCGGTGCGCATTGCCCTGTGGGATCGCTACGGCGGCTCGATGCCATCGGGCTGGATTCGGTGGATGTTCGAGCAGACGTTTCGCACCCCGTTCGAGGTCGTGTATCCGCCGGTGCTCGACGCCGGCAGGCTCGTCGAGAAGTACGACGTGATCATCTTCCCGACCGACGGGATTCCGGACCGGGACGGCGGCGCGGGGCGCGACGCGTTCGAGGGTGCCCCGCCACAGAACATTCCGGACGAGTTCAAGGACCGCGTGGGATCGGTCACCGTCGCCAAGACCATTCCCCAGCTGAAGCAGTTCATTGAAGATGGTGGCACGGTCATCGCGATGGGTAACGCGACATCACTGGCGTACCACCTCGGCCTGCCGGTGACCAACGCGCTGATTGAGCGGTCGCCGGATGGCGCCGAGAAGCGCCTCACCTCGGCGAAGTACTACATCCCGGGGTCGTTGCTTCGGGCGGCGGTGGACATGAGCAACCCGCTCACGTATGGCATGCCAGAACAGGTGGACGTGTTCTACGACAACAACCCGGTGTTCCGTCTTGAACCGGACGCCACCATCAAGGGTGCCCACGTGGTCGCGTGGTTTGCTGGCGACAGGCCGCTGCGCAGCGGGTGGGCCTGGGGGCAGAACTACCTGAAGGGCGGCGTCGTGGCTCTCGAGGCGAGCCTCGGCAAGGGGAAGGTATTCCTGTTCACACCTGAGATCACGTTCCGTGGCCAGCCGCACGGCACGTTCAAGTTCCTGTTCAACGGGATCTACTACGGGAGCGCACAGGCCGTCAGTCTGGGCCGGGCGGGCAAGCCGGTCCGCTAGCCACCGCCGTCGTATCGGGCTCGGCTTGCGCAGGCTCTGCTGCGGGCGCGGCGTCGGCTGGCGGTGCGGAGGGCGCGGCGTCGGTGCGATCGACTTCCCCGCGCTCCACAGCGATGGAGCACTCGTTCAGGAGGGCGGCGATGGCCCCGACGGCCGCCAGGATCGGAGCGAAGACGGCGCCAACCACGCCAGCCGTGAGCGGGAATTCAGCCACCGTGCGGTCGCCGTGCTTGATGACGATGCGGCGGACGTTTCCCTCCCGAACCAGCTTCTTCACCGTTTCGAGCAGTTCGCCGCCCTGAACCTTCGTTGTTTCCCACCAGGTCTTCTCAGCCATGTTCGCGCATTCCTCCCGTACAGGATAGACGAATGATCCGCCCCGTGGGTTCACCGATCCGGTCGATCGGACGGAAACCGGCCGGCCACTCATCGACCACGTCTGGGTTGCCGCCGATCTCAGCGCGTTGCTCGCCTCCCGCCAGACGCCCGCCAGTGCCCGTGATGGGGTGTTCAATGGTCATCAATGTCGCCTCGGGGCTCTACGTCTTCTCGTCTCGGCCAGTGTCGAGCACTTCACGCACGCGCACCAGCAGCATCTCGGGCGTGAACGGCTTCTGCAGGAATGCCAGCTCGCGAGAGAAGATCCCGTTGCGAACAGCGGCGTGGTTCGTGTACCCCGACATGTACAACGCCCTCGTGTCCCGGTACCGCTTGGTGAGCTCGGAGCCGAGTTGCGGACCGTTCATGCCCGGCAGCACCGTGTCGGAAAGTAGCAGGTGAATCGGGCCCGAATGACGGTTGGCCATCAGCAAGGCTTCTTCCCCACTGCTAGCTTCGAGGACGTGGTAGCCATGCTTGCCGAGGACAGTGCTGATGAGCGCCCGCACAGCCTGCTCGTCCTCGACCAGCAGCACCGT
>CAYHRK010000106.1:0-3335 GCA_964358795.1 uncultured Vicinamibacterales bacterium | reverse complement strand
TCTGCGTCTCTTGGTCCATCCCGTGGCCGGTGTCACTGACGGCGAGCATCGCATACAAGCCCGGGGTGACGTCGAGACGGGGTCGCGCGTAGGCTTCGTCGAGCTCGACATTGGCGGTCTCGATCGTCAGGCGGCCGCCCAGGGGCATGGCGTCGCCGGCGTTGGCCACCAGGTTCATCAGGATCTGCTCGATCTGACCTACGTCTGCCTGAACCGCGTACAGCGACGGGTGGAGCACCGTACTCAGGCTGACGTCCTCGCTAATCAGCCGGCGGAGTATGCCCTCCATGCCGCCGATGACAGCGTTGAGGCTGAGCACGATCGGCTGCACCAACTGCTTGCGGCTGAAGGCGAGAAGCTGGTGCGTGAGTCGCCCGGCCTGCTCGGCCGCCTTGATGATCTCCTTGAGACCTTGCTGCGAACTCGACCCCTCGGGAAGCTCTGTGCTCACCAGGTCGGCGTAGCCCATGATCGCCGTCAGCGAGTTGTTGAAGTCGTGCGCGATGCCGCCCGCCAGCCTTCCGACCGTTTCCATCTTCTGCGCCTGCCGGAGTTGGTCCTCCAGACGGTTCCGGTCCGTGACGTCGCGGACGACGGCCATCACGAACAGGCCTTCGTCAGTGCGGAGGGGACTCAAGCTGATTTCGGTCGGGAACTCCGTGCCGTCTTTGCGGCGCGCAGCCAAGTGGCGGCGTCCGAGGCCCATCGGACGTTTGCTGGGAGCCGCGTAGAATTCCTGGCGATGGTGGATGTGCGACTCTCTCAAGTGGCCCGGCAGCAGCATCTCGACCGGCTGGCCAAACAGATCCTCCCTGCTGTACCCAAACATGGTCTCGATCTGTGAGTTGACGACGACGATCCGGCCGTCGGCGTCGGCGGCGATGATCCCGTCGGACGCCGACTCGAGCAAGCCACGGAACCTAATCTCCGCTCGTTCCTGGGCCTGGGCTATCCGCTGCCGTTCTGTCTCGGCCAGCGCGCGCCTGGCCACCTCTTCCCTCAACTGCTGACCAGCCGCTTCGACATCATGCGTCCGCGTCCGCGCCTCCAGCATCAGGTGCATCGTGATGCCCAGCAGCAGGGCCCACGCAAGACCGCCGATCAAGACGAGTTTGTTGAGCCTGCCATAGGGTGTCGACTGGCGCCCCGGGCTCGGCCAGACTCGAACGCGCCACCGTGTGCCGAATAACGTGACGGAGGCTTCCCGGGCCCACCCAAGCTCGTTGTCGTCGCCTCCGCCGCGTCGGTACACCTCCCGGGTGGCATCCAGGATCGCCACGGAGTAGCCGGCGATCACCGGACGCGACAGAGCACTGTCGAGCAACGAGCGGTACTGGAGCAGGCTGACAACGACATCGGTCTTGCCGCTGCCGGGCACCGGTACGCACACCAACATGCCGATCGTCCCATCGGGCAATACAACGCCAGGCGTCAGCATGGCTTGACGTCGCGCGAGGGCCGTTTCGAACGTGCGCCGCGAGGCTTCTGCGGCCAACGCGGCCAGCACGGTCGCTGCCTGACCCGCTGGCTCGACCACGCTGAGCCGAAGGGCGCCGTCGACCACCGCGACGGCCTGCAGGCCCCGAAAATCGCGCACATAGAGTAACGCGTCGCCCGCCCACCAATCGGTCGAAGCTGCTGCGCCGGTACCCAAGCGCCACGCCATCCGACCAAGGGCAAAGACCATGTTATTGACGTAGGCGGTCAGTTGGCTCCGGATGTCGGCGGCGGCAATCTCGGTCTCACGGCCGACTTGGGCTCTCTCTTGGCCGCGCAGCGCTTGCCACTGAATCAGTGCAACCATCAGTCCAGCAACACCGACCAACATCGGAAGCCATCGTCGCGCGCCGCCTGGTGCGGGCGGGACTGTTTCCCAGGCGAACAGAAGCAGTGCGGCACCGACCGCGGCAAGTCCGGCAGCCGTGTGGATCGCCATCGCCGAAGGATGCTGTCCAAAGAAGGCTGTCTGGGTGTCGAATAGGTACCCGAGGAGGGCATTCATACCCAGCACCACCACCACGACCGACGCCATGGGTCCCAGCGCCGACAGCCACCTGGACGTGCGTCCCGCGCCCACAGTCACGAGGCACCCGCCCACCAGGACCAGGCACACCGCTGTGTCGGCGGACATGCGCAGGGGTTCGATACTACCGAGCGCGAGCCCCTGCGTCATCCACAGCCGGTCGACACCGAGGTTCCACCCGCCGAGGTACTCGAGCAACTTCGCCGCGCCGAGGCCGGCCGCGACCAGACCTGCCGAGGCGGCCGCGCGCCTTCGTTCGAACGCGAGAGCAAGCAGGCCTGCGCCACACGCCACAAGGCCGAATGCGGTACCGACCACCATCGGGGGAAATGTCGGCCGCACCTGAACCAACGTCGCGTTCCCGACGCTCCAGCCGACCAGTACGGCGGAGCCGAGGCCGAGCACGGCCAAGCCAGTGCCGACGAGAATCCGGCGCGCTCGAGTTCCCAAGCGCTCCACAGTGTCCAACGGTTTCTCCTCCGCGTTGTGATGAGCGCAGTGAGCAGCGTACTGGATCTGACAAGAACATGCGCCCGCGACACCGAAACGCCCTGCAGAAGAAACTACGGTCGATTCCAAACAGCACGAAAAAAAGGTGCTCTGGAAGCGCTCGCGACTCCGTCAAGCGACCAAGGGTGGTTGGACGATACCACGTCCCTCGGCCGCTGGCTATCCGGGAAAGTACGGAGTGTGGTGGAGTCGACTACTTCATTGGCAGGATGCCGCGCCTGACGGCAAACAGGACAAGATCGACATGGGTTGTCACACCTAGTTTGCGGACCAGTGCGGCGCGATGGCTTTCGACGGTGCGTGGGCTGATCGACAAACGGGTCGCGGTGACGGAGTTGGTCATCCCCTCCAGAATCAGACGAAGGGAGAGCGAGCATGACGGGATGGCGGTGCCGACGGCAGTTGCGAGAAGCGGCGACTGGGTATAATCGGGCCGTGGTGCGGCGAACGGGTGTGCCGCGCCGGAACTGACTCCGATGCTTCACGTGACGCCCACCATCATCATCCCGGACGACGAGCTGGACGAACGGTTCGTGCGCGCCTCAGGTCCCGGGGGCCAGAACGTCAACAAGGTGGCCACAGCGGTGGAGCTGCGTTTCAATGTCGTTGAGTCGATGTTGGCAGAAGATGTGAAAGTGCGGCTGATCGCGCTTGCCGGGAAGAAGATGATCGCCGACGGGGTGCTCCTGATCGACAGCCGCGAACATCGGACCCAGATCCAGAATCGCGCCGCTGCCAGGGCTCGTCTCGTGGCCCTGCTGCAGCAGGCCGCTGTGCGGCCGAAGTCGCGAACGAAGACCAG
>CAYHRK010000105.1:0-12014 GCA_964358795.1 uncultured Vicinamibacterales bacterium | reverse complement strand
GTCCCGTCCAAGCAGGGAAGCCAGACGCTCCGGATCGATGTTCGAGCCCGACAGCACAACTGCCACGTGACCGGTCTTGGGGCGCCAGCCGTTCGAGAGCGCGGCCACCGCCGTGGCTCCCGCGCCTTCGGCAATCAAGTGTTCGTGGGTGGCGAGATGACGCACCGCGTCCTTGATGGCATGTTCGGGCGCCAGGGCGAGCCGGTCGACATACTTCCGCACGTAGTCGAAGGTGATCGTCTCGGGATCCATGTTGCCGGCCAGGCCGTCGGCGATGGTGGGCTTCACCTCGACTTCCGTAATTCTGCCCGCTGCCATCGATGCATGGAATGGTGAAGAGGCCTCCGCCTCGACTCCGATCACCTCTATCCGGTCCGACACCGCTTTTGCGGCAAACGCGATGCCGCTGACGAGCCCGCCTCCGCCGACCGGCACCATGATGGTCTCGACTTCAGGCCAGTCTTCCAGAATCTCCAGCGCAATGGTGGCGGCTCCGGCAATCACGTCGGGATGACTGTAGGGAGAAATGTAGGTTACCCGTTCGGCAGCCGCGAACTCCTTGGCCAGGTGTTCGGCTTGCTCGTAGCTTGCGGCGTCGGCTCGCAGGTCGGCACCGTGGCGGGCAATCGGCTCCAGTTTGGCGCGCGGCGCGTTGCGCGGCGTAAAGACCACCAGGCGCAGGCCCAGGCGCTCGCAGGCGTACGCCAGCGCGCGGCCGTGGTTGCCGGCCGAGGCGGTGACCAGCATCCTTGAGCGGTCGGCATCTCCGCCTCGCTCGAGGCAGGCCACGGCGACATTGACGGCACCGCGGGCCTTGAACGAGTTGGTGACCTGCAGCGATTCGAGCTTCAGGCGCACGGAGGCACCGGCGAGCGACGACAGCCATGGCGATGGCGCCAGAGGCGTGCGCCGAACGAAAGGTGCGATCCGCTGCCGGGCAGCGAAGATGTGAGCCAGTCTCATGAAGGACGCGATTCCGGGGGCGTGGCCGAGCCGAAGCGGGACAGGATGGCTCCCAGCATGGGATGATTGTAATCTCTTCCATTGTCGCGCTGTCGTATCTTCTGTCTCCTCACTGTTTCTTATGATCCTGGAATCCCGCTCTGCCCCGCCCTTCCACAAGAACGGTTTCGTGCTTGCCTGCGAGCACACCCGCCAGGCCATCGTCATTGACCCGGGCGATGAGGTGTCGGAGTTGCTGGAGATTCTGGATCGCGGGCAGCTGACGGTGCGGCACATCCTGCTGACGCATGCCCACATGGACCACGTGAGCGGGCTTGCCCGCCTGAAGGCAGTCACGGGCGCTCCCATCGGCTTGCACCGAGACGACCTGTTCCTGTACGAGGCGGCCGTGCAGCAGGGCCAGGCTTTCGGATACCGCGTGGAGCAACCGCCACCTCCGGACTTCTTCTTCGAGCGCGACACGGTCGTGACGTTTGGCGGCTTCGAGGTGCGCCCCCATCACACGCCTGGCCACAGCCCTGGCGGCGTGTGCCTTCAGGTGGGGCCGGCCGGCACAGCAGGAACCGACTTATTCGTGGGCGACACCTTGTTTGCGGGCTCGATCGGACGCACCGACCTGCCCGGCGGCGACTACGCGACGCTCATCGACTCGATCCGGACGGTGCTGTTTGGTTTTGGCGACGCCGCCGTGGTGTATCCCGGTCATGGACCCACGACCACGATCGGTGAAGAACGGCGGACCAACCCGTTCCTTCAGGGCTAAGTGCCAGGGGAGGATCGCTCCAGCACCAGCTCGACCCGGCCTACCTTCAGGATGGCGCCCTCGACCAACGGCGCCCGATTGATCCGCTCGCCGTTCAGCCATGTGCCGTTGGTGCTCTCGAGGTCCTCCACTTCAACGGCGCCATCGGCGAACACGGTGAGACGGCAGTGCACGCGCGACACCAGCGAAGCCTGGACCACGAAATCGGCGCCCGGCGCCCGGCCAATGGTCTTGATGTAGCCGGGCAACAGCCGGAACTGCTGGGTCTCCTCGGTTTCAGCGCCCAGCGTGCGCAGGATCCACATTGAATTTGCCCTTCAGCCAGAAGTTGAGCGCATCGATGAGCTTGGCGCTGACCTGCTTGTCGGGAAGCGTCGGGTACTCTTCGATTTCGCCGGACGGCGCGGGCACCAGCAGATGATTGATGCCGTCTATCACGACCACGTCGACCCCGCGGTTGGTCTTTCGCTGCTTCGCGAGATCGGCCAGCAACTGCGCGTGTCTCACGGCCACCTGCCGATCGCGATCGCCCTGCAGAATCAGCATCGGCTGCGACACTTTTAGCACGACCCGCCCCGGCTCGAAGGTGAGGAAGCTGCGGAACCATGGCGTGTCGGCTTGCCGGCGATACGCGGCCGGGATGCTCTCCCAGCCGGTTCCGGTCAGCACGGCGGTCTGGATCTTCACTTGCAGATTGACGCGATTTTGTTTCTCGTCCTCGGGAATGTTCGACCGATCCAGCAGGTGGCGCTGCTGTTCGAGCACCAGTTCCCCGCCGGTCGTGCCAGGTGTGGCAATCAGGACCAGGCCCGCTACCTTCTTCTTCTCCTGCGACGCCGCCAGCATGCCGGAGAAGCCGCCCTCGCTGTGGCCAACGACCACTATCCGCGCGCGATCCACGTCCTTCCGTTTCGACAGATAGGCCAGCACGGCACGCACGTCTTCGGCGAAATCCTGCACCGTGGCCGACTCGTCGCGGCCACCACTTTGTCCGATTCCGCGCTTGTCGTAGCGCACCACCAGGAAGCCGGTGTCGGCAATCGCGTTGGCCAACTGGGCGAAGACAGCGATGCCGGCGACGGTTTCGTCCCTGTCCACCGGTCCCGATCCGGGCACCAGCACAACCGCTGGCAACCGCCTTGCGGGGTTCTGTTGCGAGTCGAGCGGTTTCGAGATGGTGGCGGCCAGGTTGAAGCCGTTGGCCGGGATGTTCACCCGCTGGTCGGTTTGCCGGGTCAGCCGCTCAACTCGCGACGACACCGAGGCCACATCGTCGCGGGCCACCTCGAGGCTCTGCGCCGGCACCCTGAAGCGCAACAGCCGGCTGTGCTCATCCACCCAGATCTCCGCAGGAATCGCTCCGCCTGGATTGGCGAAGCTGATGGCGTAGCGCTTCGCCTCGATCGTGCGAGCGGAAGTCTGGATGCGCTCGTCGCTGACGCCGGTCAACGTCAGCGCCACTTCGACCTGGGGAACCACGTACGCCCGCAGGTCCGTGCCCGGCTGCACCGCGGCCAGCCGCAGCGCCAGCGCCTCGTAGGCGCCGAAGAACATGTTGGGCAGCAGGACGGTGTCGGCCGCCACGGCATCGATCTTCTGGGTCTGCTGTCCGGCCTGGGTGATGTCGCTGATGGCCGAACCATTGACGAATCTGGTCGCAATCAGCAGCGGCTGTCCGCGCAGGCTGGCTTCAATGTTGAGGCTCTTAGGTTTCCAGTCGCGGTCGTATTGCACCTCAAACCTGGCCGTCGATAGACTCACCGGAATGCCGAGACGTCCGGTGGCGCGGATGGTCCACCCATCGGCGTTCGCTGACACCGATACCTGTTCGGTGCCGATTGGAGCGCCTTGTATGAACACCGTGAAGTTGGCCGCAGGCGCAAGAGACGTTGGCGCCGCCACTTGGGCCGCCACGCCGGCCGCGGCGGCTAGGAGGAAGGCTGCTGCGACGGTACAATGGCGTCGGACCATAACGGTTCTGAGCATATCAGCAAAAGCCCGGCCTGGATTTCCCTGGGGGAGCCGGCTGCCGCCATCATGATCAACCTCGACCAGTATCAAGCTGCCCGCTGCAAAGCCGTCCTGCTCGACAGAAGCGATCGCGGCCGGATCGTGCTGCGTGGCCACGATCGGAAGTCGTTTCTTCACGCGCTGCTGACCAACGACATCGCCGTTCTTGCGCCCGGCACGGGTTGCTACGCGGCGCTGTTGACCGCGTCGGGCCGGATGATGGCCGACATGCACGTGCTCGAACTGGGAGACGTCACCCTGCTGGACGTGCATGGCGGCGTGAAGGATATGGTGCTGGCGAAGCTGGATCAGTTGATCTTCACCGAAGACGTTCAGTTGGGCGATGTCACCGGAAAGTGGGGGTGTCTGGGCGTGTATGGCCCGCAGGCTCCGGCCGTGGTTGGCCGGGTAGCCGGCGGTCAGTCTAGTGGAGCCGCGGTGGCGTTGACGGAGGAACTGGCCGGATCGGGCAACTACCACAACAGACGCATCGAGGTCCTGGGGGATATCGTCGTGGCGGCCCGGGTGGACGAGTTCGGCCTGCCAGGCATCTGGATGTTTGCGGATCTCGATCGGTGCGAAGCTCTGGGAGCATCACTGGAGGCTGCCGGCGCCGTGCGGATGGATGCCGGCGTGGCCAGCGTGTTACGCATCGAGGCAGGCGAGCCGGCATTTGGTGCCGAGCTGACTGACGACATTATTCCCCTGGAGGCCGGCATCGAACAACGCGCCATCAGCTTCACCAAAGGGTGTTATCCCGGCCAGGAAATCGTGATTCGTATCCTGCATCGCGGACACGGCAAAGTCTTGCGCAAACTGGTTGGGCTGGCCGTTGGCGGCGACACTACGTCGTCAGGCGGCGACACTGTGCCGTCAGGCGGAAACCCTGTGCCGTCAGGAGGCAACCGGGTGGAAAAGGACGGCAAGGATGTTGGGGGAGTCACCAGCGCGGCGTACTCGCCACGTCTCGGCCGGCCGATCGCCCTGGCGTATGTTCACCGGGATTATCTCGAGCCTGGCACAAGTCTCCAGATCAAGCATGCAGACGTCACCTTGAACGCCACCGTTAGCGCGCTCCCGTTTGCCTAAGCCGGCGGACGAGTTCATCGTCGGCCGGTGTATTGAAGGGATACGCCTTGCAGAACGCCGACATCGGGCACACAAGGCAGCGAGGTTTCCGAGCCACGCACACCATGGCGCCGAAGTCCATCAGGGCCTGGTTGAAGTCGAACACCCGCTTGATGGGCATCATGACTTCCGACACCGACCACAGGTGTTTCTTCATCTGGTGACTCTTCGGATTGCCGCGTCCCACAGACACCCTGAACAGCACGCGCGCCACATTGGTATCGAGGATGGCCGCACGCTGCCCAAAAGCGAAGCTGAGCAGGGCACCGGCCGTGTACGGGCCGATGCCCTTGAACGAGCGCAGCGTGTCGCCATCGGACGGCAACTGGCCGCCGAACCGCTCGACGGCTTCGCGGGCAATGGCCTGAAGCCGCCGGGGGCGGATGTTGTAGCCCAGCGGATACCACGTCTTCACGACGTCTTCTTCGGGTGCGCCAGACAAGGAATGGAACGACGGGTACTTCTGGAGCCACTCCTCGTACTTCGGCAGCACGCGGTCCACTTGCGTCTGCTGCAGCATCATTTCCGACACCAGGATGTGGTACGGGTCGGCGGTGTTCCGCCACGGCAGGTCTCGGCCGTACCGGTCGTACCACTGGAGCAGCCGTCTTCTGAAGCGTTTGCGATCTTCGGCTGCTGGCAGCCTGGGAGTCTTTGCGGCCACCGGGCGCCGGGTGTGCTTGGGCATAGGGTTTCAAGACACTTATAATCCATGCGGCATGAAGATCTACACACGAACTGGTGATGACGGGACGACGACGCTCTTTGACGGCACCCGCATAGCGAAGTCCGACCCGCGCGTCTGGGCCTACGGGGACCTCGACGAGGCCAACGCCGTGGTCGGGCTGGCGCGCTCGATTGGCATCGACGCGGACATCGACGAGATGCTCGTGCGGATTCAGCGCGACCTGTTTGCACTGGGGTCGCGCTTGGCGGATCCGGCCGAGCGCATCGCCGACCGGGTCAGTAAGGTATCGGTCGGTGACGAGGATGTGGCGCGCCTCGAGCGGTGGATCGACACGTGCGA
Organism: uncultured Vicinamibacterales bacterium; assembly: GCA_964358795.1. Taxonomy (GTDB): domain Bacteria; phylum Acidobacteriota; class Vicinamibacteria; order Vicinamibacterales; family JAKQTR01; genus CAYHRK01. The sequence continues at coordinate 6,123 of CAYHRK010000105.1, read as the reverse complement.
AGCCGAGTTGACGCCATTGCGCCGCTTCATCCTGCCCGGCGGATCTCAACTGGCTGCCACCCTTCATCTGGCGCGCACCGTCTGCCGCCGGGCCGAGCGCCGAATGGTCGCGCTAGGGGCGGTGGAACCGGTGCTGCTCGTGTACGTGAATCGTCTTTCCGACCTGCTCTTCGTGATGGCCCGCGTCGTGAACCATCGCGCCAAGATGGGCGAGGCCCAGTGGTGAGTGTCGAGGCCGCCTACGCCGCCTGCGAACGCATGGCCCGGGGCCACTACGAGAACTTCCCGGTGGCGTCGCTCCTGCTGCCGCGTGCCATGCGGCTGCACATTGCCGCCATCTATGCGTTCGCGCGCGCCGCCGACGACTTTGCCGATGAAGGAGATCGTACGCCTCAGCAACGCCTGGCGCTGCTGGATGATTGGTTGGCGCGCCTCCGAGCGTGTGCCGGCGACGGGTCACTCTGGGCACCGAAACCGGCAGCGACATCGCCTATGTCAGCCAGCGGCGAAGGCTGGCCCCGGGCGCCGAAGCCGGAAGCGACATCGTCAGCGTCAGCTGGCGCCGAAGGCTGGCCCCGGGCGCCGAAGCCGGAAGCGACATCGCCAGTGTCTGCCGGCGGCGAAGGCTGGCCCCGGGCGCCGAAGCCGGAAGCGACATCGCCAGTGTCTGCCGGCGGCGAAGGCGGCCGAATCCCCGACTCGGATGCCGTCTTCCTGGCTCTGGCCAGCACGATTCGCGTACACCGGCTGCCGGTTGCTCTATTCGAGGACCTGATCGGCGCCTTTCGTCAGGACGTCACCACGACGAGATACGACACGTGGGAGGGCCTGCTCGACTACTGTCGCCGCAGCGCCAATCCGGTGGGCCGCCTTGTGTTGCGCGTGGCGGGCGCCACAGATGACAGGCTCGATTGCGCGTCAGACGCCGTGTGCACCGCGCTGCAGTTGACCAACTTCTGGCAGGACGTGGATCGGGATTGGCAGAAGGGTCGTCTGTATGTCCCGCTAGCCGATTGCCGGCGGTTCGGCGCACGCGAAGAAGACCTGGCTGCGCGCCGCTGGACGGCGGCCTGGCGGCTCGTGCTTGGCGACATGGCCAGCCGCACCCGCCGCTTGTTCGATGACGGACGCAGCGTCTGCGACGGCGTGTCGGGGCGGCTGCGTTACGAACTGCGGTTCACATGGCTCGGCGGCCGGCGTATCCTCGATCGGCTCGAGCGCGCCGGATTCGACGTGTTCACCTCGCGCCCGGCGCTTGGCCTGGCCGACGTGCCGGCGTTGGCCTGGCAGGCCACCGCGTGGCGCAAGAACCCGGCTGCGACCTGAGACAAGACATGGCCCGCCGCGACACGAATTTCTACTATTCGTTCGTGGTGCTGCCTGCGCGGCAGCGGCGCGCGATTGTCGCCGTCTGGGAATTCTGTCGCGCGGTCGACGATGCGGTTGACGAGAAAGCCGGAGAGAAGGGCGAGCTGTTGGCGTGGCGCGAGGAATTGGCGGCCTGTTTCGGCGGGCAGCCTGTCCGCACACGCGAGGCTCGAAACCTGGAACCGCACATCCAGGCGTTCAAGCTGACGCGCCAGAACTTCGAAGCCGTGATCGACGGAGTGGAGATGGATCTGCACCTCCTCCGCTACACCACCTTCGACGAGCTGCACGAATACTGCCTGCGCGTGGCATCGGCGGTGGGGTTGATCTGCATCGAGATCTTCGGTTACCGCCATCCGGCGAGCAGGCAGTACGCCATCGATCTGGGCGTGGCACTGCAGCTCACCAACATCCTCCGCGATCTTGGCCGCGATCTGGCGATGGGCCGGATCTACCTGCCGCTCGAAGATCTTCTGCGATACGGCGTCACCGAAGATGACCTTCGCGCCGGTGTCGTCACAAAGAACATGCGGAATCTGCTGGCGCACCAGGCTGAACGGGCGCGTGGCTACTACCAGCGGGCGGCCAGGGCCCTGCCAAAGCCGGATGCCCGCCGTCTGGTAGCCGCGCAAATCATGGGCGCGATCTACTACGACCTGCTTCGGCGCATCGAACAGAGCGGATATGACGTTTTCTCCACGACTATTCGCGCGCCACGACCGGCAAAGGCGTTGATCGCCGCCAAGACGTGGGCACGCACGATGGCAGGAATCTGATCGGATGGCCAGCCACGACGTCATTGTGATCGGGGGCGGCGTGGCTGGCTTGAGCGCCGCAGCGGCGCTCTCCGAGAGGGGCGCTCGCGTGCTGGTCGTCGAAGCCCGCCCCTCGCTGGGCGGGCGAGCCGCCTCGTTTCGCGATCCGGTGACAGGCGAAATCGTCGACAACGGCCAGCACATGCTGATGGGCTGCTACCGCGAGTCGTTCGCGTTCCTGAAACGCATTGGCGCAGAGTCCTCTGTGCATCTCCAGCCCTCGCTGACCGTGCCGTTCATCGACACCATGGGCATTCGCACCACGCTTCGTTGCCCGCCACTGCCGTCGCCCTGGCACTTGCTGGGCGGCGTCATCGAGTGGGACGCGCTGGGCTGGGGCGACCGTCTGTCGGTGCTGCGCATGGGACCCGTGATTCGATTGGCCTCCCGGGGCTTACGCGGTTTGACGAAGCAGGTTGCGGTATCGCCGGACGAGACCGTCGAGAACTGGCTCGTGCGCAACGGTCAGCGGCGCCGGTTGCGCGAGATGCTGTGGGAACCGCTGGCTCTGGCGGCGTTGAACCAGCCGCCACGGGAGGCTGCTGCGGTCTCTTTTGTTCGTGTGCTGGCGCAGATGTTCGGTCCCGACCCGCAGGCTTCAGCTCTGGCGATGCCCGTACGTCCGCTTGGCGAGATGTATGCGGAGCCGGCGCGGCGCTTTGTCGAAGACCGTGGCGGCCAGGTGAGGACTGGCGCGCTGGCGCAAGTGATCGTGGAAGAAGGCCGCGCGGCTGGTGTGCGGATCCGGGGACGCGAAGAGATTCAGGCGGCAGCCGTGATTTCGGCGGTGCCGTGGTTTGCGCTTCGGGGGTTGTTCGCCGATGTGCCCGCCGGGATGGAGTCCACACTCGATCGTGCCGGCCGGATGGGCGCGTATCCCATTGTCACGGTCAACCTGTGGCTGGACCGCCAGGTGCTCGACGTGCCGTTTGTGGGACTGCCCGGGCGGGCCATGCAGTGGGTGTTCGACAAGAGCCAGATGTTCGGCGGGGCCGCGCATCATCTGTCGGCCGTGTCGAGCGGCGCCTCCAATCTCGTGATGCAGTCGAACGACGACCTGGTGGCACTGGCGATGAGGGAGATTAGCGAGGCGCTGCCGGCGGCACGGTCGGCCGCGCTCTGCCGAGCCACGGTCGTTCGTGAACGACACGCCACCTTTTCGCTGGCGCCAGGCGAGCCGCCACGGCCGGCAACGGCCACCTGCGTCAAGGGCTTCTTCCTGGCAGGCGATTGGACCGCCACCGGATTGCCAGGTACCATCGAGAGTGCGGCAGTGAGCGGACATCGCGCCGCCGATGCCGTCTTAGGACCCGGACGGAAATAAGGGTCCTTAAGTCGGGATGGCTCGACCCCATGAACTCCGTCATCGTTCACTACCAGGAAATCGCGTTGAAGGGTCGAAACCGCCCGTATTTCATCGCGAAGCTCGTCCGCAACATCCGGCGGCTCACCTCAGATGTGGGCGTAACCGACGTGCGCGCGCTGATGGGCCGAATCGAGGTCGTGTTGGGCCCCGAGGCGCAGTATGAGCAGGTACGGGAGCGCTTGCTCCACACCTTCGGCATCGCCAATTTCTCGAAGGCCGGGCGCGTCGCCCTCGATCTGGATGTCATCTGCACCGCGATTCTGGTCGATCTGCAGGGTTACCCGCCGGTCACATTCCGGGTGAACGCCAAGCGCGCCGACAAACGGTTTCCGATGACATCGCCGCAGATTGAACGCGAGATCGGTGGGCGCATCGTTGCGGCGCTGGGCTGGAAAGTGCAGCTCGATCGTCCCGAGATGGCCATCAACGTGGAACTGCTGGCCAGAACGGCATTCTATTCGTTCGGGAAACAGAAGGCCGCCGGTGGCATGCCCACCGGCGTGAGCGGTCGTGTGGTGTGCCTGATGTCGGGCGGCATTGACTCGCCGGTGGCGGCCTTTCGGCTGATGAAGCGGGGCTGTTCCGTGATGCCCGTGCACTTTCACAGCTATCCGTTCTTGTCGCGGGCGTCGCAGGAGAAGGTGCGGGAACTCACCGAGGTGCTGACGCGAAATCAGATGCGCACCACCCTGAAGCTGGTGCCGTTCGGCGAACTGCAGCGCCAGGTTGTCCTGAGCGTGCCGTCGCCGATGCGCGTGATCGTCTATCGCCGGCTGATGATGCGAATCGCGGATCGGATTGCGCGCGACAATCGCGCCCGAGCGCTCGTCACCGGCGAAGTGATCGGCCAGGTGGCGTCGCAGACGCTCGAGAACCTCTCGGTGATTGATTCGGCCACCAGCCTGCCGGTGCTGCGGCCGCTCGTCGGCATGGACAAGGAGGAGATCGTGCTGGAGGCGCAGCGCATCGGCACTTACGAGATCTCGATTGTGCCCGATCAGGATTGCTGTCAGCTGTTCACGCCTCGAAGTCCCGAGACGCACGCCCGCTTCTGGCAGGTGGAGCAGGCAGAGGCGAAGCTGCCGATCGAGGCCATGGTGAAGGCTGCGCTGGATGGCACGGTGACCGAGTCGTTCGATTTTCCGGACCGCGAAGGGGCCGAACACGCTGAGGTAGAATGATGAGCATGGTGTACGAATCTGTCGCTGAGATGACGAATCTGTTGGGCTCGGGACACCCAGGCGCCCAGACCGTGGACCGCCTGGCGTGGACGGCGTGCTTCGGCAAAGACCCCGAGGTGCGCGGCACGGCCCGGTGGGTCATTCGCACGCTGGCGTCCAGGGCCGGCATCGTTCCGGCGTCGATTCACGAACTCTACATGGCGATGGGCAGGGGCGAGGCGGGGGGCTTTACCGTGCCGGCCATGAACTTGCGCGCCATGACCTACGACACTGCGCGCGCCGTGTTCCGCGCGGCCAGGGCGCTTGATGCAGGCGCGTTCATTCTCGAAATCGCGCGTTCCGAGATCGGCTACACCGAGCAGCGTCCCCACGAGTACTCGGCCGTTCTCATGGCGGCGGCCCTGCGCGAGGGGTTTTCCGGACCGGTGTTCATCCAGGGCGATCACGTGCAGGTGAACGCTAAGAAGTATGCGGGCGCCGAACGCGACAAGGAGCTCGACACGCTTCGCGCCCTCATCAAGGAAGAAATCGAGGCGGGTTTCTATAACATCGACATCGACACCTCGACGCTGGTAGACCTCGACCAGCCGACGCTGGACGAGCAGCAGCGGGTGAATTACGAGCTGGCAGCCGGCTTTACCCGCTACGTGCGCGGCCTGGAACCTCCAGGCGTCACGATTTCGCTTGGCGGCGAGATTGGCGAGGTGGGAGGCAAGAACTCCGACGTGCACGAACTGCGTGCCTTCATGAACGGCTACAACAAGGCCCGGGGCGAGAGCGTCGGCATCAGCAAGATCAGCGTGCAGACCGGCACGGCGCACGGCGGTTTTGTGGGCGCCGACGGCAAGGTGCGGACCGATGTGAAGCTGGATCTGGACACCCTGAAGGAGCTGTCCGAGATTTCGCGCAAGGAATACGGACTGGGCGGCGCGGTGCAGCACGGCGCTTCCACGTTGCCGGCCGATTCGTTCGACGCGTTTCCTCGCGTGGGCGCGTGCGAAATCCACCTGGCGACCGACTTCCAGAACATGGTGTACGAGCACCCGAGTCTGCCGCCCGAGCTGAAGGCGCAGATGTACGCGTGGCTGCGCGAACACGCCCAGGAAGAGCGCAAGCCGAAGGACACCGAAGAACAGTTCCTCTACAAGGCCCGCAAGAAGGCCATCGGCCCGTTCAAGAAGCAGTTGTGGAGCCTGCCGGCAGACCTGCGCGCCGCCATTGGCGCATCGCTCGAGGAGCGCTTCGCGTTTCTGATGAAGAAACTGCAGGTGAACGCGACGGCTGGCCTCGTGAAGACACTCGTGAAGCCGGCTTTGGTCAGCTTCGACCGTCAGGCGGAAATCATCGCTTCCGGCGGAAAGATCACGGCAGCGGAGCGGAAGGCGGAGGGGCT
>CAYHRK010000104.1:10731-12019 GCA_964358795.1 uncultured Vicinamibacterales bacterium | reverse complement strand
GGCCGCCACTTGCGCGTCGCTCAGGCGATCGACCTCGCGCAGACGGCGCTCGATGGCCGCACGCAGTTCGCGTCGCGTGCGTTCCAGTTTGCGCGATACGGTAGCTTCCGACTCGCCGAGCACGCGCCCGGCAGCCGCCAGCGTCAGTTGCTGGGTGTAGTAGAGCGCGAGACGCAGGCGATCGCCCGGCAGCAGCGCGGCCAATGCCGCCGAAAGCGCCGAGCGGCCCAGCGACAGGTAGCGTGACTTGTCGACGTCGGGCGCCTCGGTATCCCGCCCAGGTCCGAGGGCCGATTCGTCATCTGGAAGCGCCTCGAATCGCTTGGCCGACCGCGCCCGATCCACCACCCGCTGGGCGATGACCGCGCGCAGCCAGCTCGCCAGGGAACTGCGACCGTGGAAGTAGTCGAAGAGCGACCGGCGCACCCCGTCGCGCTCCTCCAGACCGAACAGGTCCGCGTAGATGGAATCGGCCAGCTCGCGTGCCAGGTCCGGAGGCGCACACGAAGCGGCTGCGCGCAGGAGCGCCGGTCGGAACTCCCGCACGAAGTGCTCCCAGGCCGGCTCGTGTCCTCTGGCACACGCGCACGCCAACGCCAGGTCATCCAGGCGCAACGACTCCAGGTAGGCTTGGACGTCACGTGAGGCGGGCGGCTGGTCTTCGAAGCGATGGGTGATGCTCCGGCCCAGTGCGGCGGCGAAATCCGTTTCGGAAAGCGCCCAACGCTTTGCGCCCGAACGCCGATACAGCCGATTCACCAGTTCGGCGTCGACGTTCACGGCGGTGGAAGACTGGGCGGGCGCCATGCTAAGTGGCATCATCTCCAAGGACGCTACTTGGTTGGTGCGGTCGCTGCCGTTTTCCAGGACCCGTACATCGGGTTTGGCAGCACGATCCACTTCGTACCCCACATGGCGCCGTGTTGCTCTGTGAGCGCCCGGCGGGCGTCCAGCGTGCTGCGGGCACCAGCGATGAAGTCGCCGAAATCGTCACCGACGAGCAACAGGATCCGGAAATCCTGCGCGACGAGCTGGCGCCGCGACGATTTCTCGGAACTCCATTCGGGGCGTTCACCCTTGGTGAGCACCGTGTCGCGTGACGGATCGAGGGGAAAACCCATGGCCGCAAGGTTCTGGCGGGTCGCGTCTTCCAGCGTACGGTCGCGGTTGGTCACATAGAACACCGTCACGCCTTTCGCCTGCGCCGCGCGCGTAAATTCGAGCGCGCCGGGGATGGCGCCGGCCTTCAGTTCGCGGCACCAGGCACCCCAACGCTCCTCCGAGTACG
>CAYHRK010000104.1:8267-10631 GCA_964358795.1 uncultured Vicinamibacterales bacterium | reverse complement strand
GGCGCCGTCGCGACAGTTGTTGCCGCTGGTGCCGGCAGTCCTGGAGCGGCGACGGGTGCGTGCGCGGAGGCCGGCGGCGGCGCTGGCGTCGCGGTTGGCGCGCGATGCGGACCGGAGCAGCCGGGCGACAGAACGATGGCCAGCAATACGGCCAGGGAGAAGGCAATCGGCCGAGCTGGAGTCGAGAGATGAAGGCGCACGTGCGAGTCGTATCACGAATGGCCGTCCCGGCGCTATTCCCCTGGGCCTGGTTGTGGCTTCTTCGGTGCCGGGGTGTCCGTGGTACCATGCGGCGGTTCGAGATCCCACTTCACTGTCCCGACTTCGCAGGATGCTCTGTATGCGCAAACTCAACGTGTTTCGGACGATCACGATGGCCGCCGTGCTCGTGGTGCTGGCCGTCCCATTCGTGCTGGCCCAGCCGGCCAAACGCAACATTACGCTCGACGATTACAACAAGATCAAGAGCGTGGGCGACCCGCAGCGCTCACCCGACGGCAAATGGGTGGCCTACACCGTCAGCTCGATCGACGTCGAGAAAGACAAGCGCGACACCGACGTCTGGATGGTGAGTTGGGACGGTACCCAGCACGTGCGCCTGACCTTCAGCGCCGACAGCGAAACGGCTCCACGCTGGAGCCCGGACGGCCGCTACCTGTCGTTTCTGGCGAGCCGCGGCACCGAGGAGGAGAAGAAGAAGGGCTCGCAAGTCTGGCTGCTCGACCGGACCGGCGGCGAGGCGCAGAAACTGACCGACCTCAAGGGCGGCGTCGGCGATTACTCGTGGTCGCCCGATTCGAAGCGGATCCTGTTCACGCAAAGGGACCAGGATCCCAACGACGAACCCGAGAAGCTCGAGAACTGGAAGCGGAAGACCATCCCGCCCATCGTCATCGACCGGTACCACTTCAAACAGGATCGCGAAGGGTACCTGCGCCGGCTGTACTCACACATCTGGATCTACGACATCGCCACGAAGAAGGCCGAGCAGATTACGAAAGGTCCGTATGAGGACAGCGCGCCGGTGTGGTCGCCCGACGGGACGACGATCGCGTTCATCAGTCAGCGGAGTGGGGCGGATCCGGACCGCTCTGAGGATTCCAACGTGTATGTCGTGGATGCAAAGGCCGGCGCCGAGCCGAAGCCGCTCACGACGTTTGCCGGCCCGGATGGCGGCCGGCCTTCCTGGAGTCCCGACGGCCAGTGGATTGCCTACACGCAAGGCGACGAGCCGAAAATGTCGGCCTACAACCTCAGCAGACTGGCCGTGGTGCCTTCTGCTGGCGGTACGCCGAAGCTGTTGACCGACGCGCTCGACCGGCCCGTGTCGGGCCCTTTCATCTGGTCGACCGACGGCAAGAGCTTGACGTTTACCGTGTCCGACGATCGCGCGGTGTATGTGGGCCGCACCTCGGTCGCTGGCGGCCCGGTCGATCAGGTCACGACCGGCCGCCGCGTGGTGGCAAGCCTATCGACCGGACTCTCCGGTGATGGCTCCTACGCGCTGCTGACGGGCACGGCGATCGAGCCGTCCGAGGTGCACGCGCTCGAGGCTGGCAAACTGCGCAAGCTGACTCATCAGAACGACGAACTGCTTGCGGGGCTGCAACTCGGAACGACCGAGGACTTCACGTCGAAGAGCAAGGATGGCACCGTCGTCAACAGCGTGCTCGTGAAGCCGCCAAGCTATACGGCCGGCACGAAATACCCGCTGCTGCTCTACATCCACGGTGGACCCAACGGTCAGGACGCGCACAGTTTCAGCTTCGACCGCGAGTTCTTCGCGGCCCACGGCTACGTGGTGTTGTCGGTCAACTACCGCGGCAGTTCGGGCCGTGGCAGCGCGTATCAGAAGGCCATCTTCGCCGACTGGGGCAACAAGGAAGTGGTAGACCTGCTCGGCGCCGTTGACGGCGCGATTGCGGCCGGCATGGCCGATCCCCAGAAGCTCTGCATTGGCGGGTGGAGCTACGGTGGCATTCTGACCGACTACACCATTGCCACCGATCCGCGCTTCAAGGCGGCGGTGAGCGGCGCCGGATCGGCGCTTCAGCTCTCGATGTACGGCAGCGACCAGTACATCACGCAGTACGAGCAGGAAATCGGCGTGCCGTGGAAGTCGCAAGACCTGTGGCTGAAGATCTCATATCCCTTCTTCCACGTGGACCGCATCAAAACGCCGACGTTGTTCATGGGCGGCGAGAAGGACTTCAACGTGCCGATCATCGGCGGCGAACAGATGTACCAGGCGCTCAAGAGCCTCGGTGTCGATACGCAGTTGGTCATCTACCCGGGGCAGTTCCACGGCCTGACGATTCCAAGCTACCAGCGCGACCGGCTGGAGCGGTTCCTCGCCTGGTATGA
>CAYHRK010000104.1:0-8167 GCA_964358795.1 uncultured Vicinamibacterales bacterium | reverse complement strand
TGACGATTCCAAGCTACCAGCGCGACCGGCTGGAGCGGTTCCTCGCCTGGTATGACAGGCATCTGAATCCTGCAAAGTAGAAGGGGTTTCAAAACCAAAACGGGTGGCCGCGGGCGCTTGCGCCTTCGGCTACGGCGGCCCAAGAAGGCGGGAATCCAGGGCCTGGGCCCCCGCGTTCGCGGGGGTGACGACCAGTTGAGCGCGACGTGGACTCGTTAGCGGAACCGTGCGGGGCAGTTTCTGCGTCTCAGAAACGATGCGCTTACTGAAAGGACGTCTTGGCGTGCGATCGCTCTTGCTGACTGCCCTGTTCGTGGTCGTGCTGGCCGGCGGCCTCTGGGCCAAGGCCACGTTTTACGGGCCTTCACGCGCGTTCTCACCGGCAGCGGACGGCGGCTCGCTCTACGATCTGAAAGTGACCACGCTGGCGGGTCAGCCTGCCGAACTGGCCGCCTACCGCGGCAAGGTGACGCTCGTGGTGAACGTGGCGAGCCAGTGCGGCTACACGCCCCAGTACGCGGGACTCGAGAAGCTGCAGCGCGAGCTGTCGCCCAAGGGCTTCTCGGTGCTGGGCTTCCCGAGCAACGACTTCGGCGGCCAGGAGCCCGGCACGCCTGAGGACATCCAGACGTTTTGCAAGAGGACCTACGACGTCACCTTCCCGATGTTCTCCAAGGTGGTGACCAAGGCGGGTGCGGACCAGTCGCCGGTGTACGCCTATCTCGGCCAGACGGGCAGCCTGCCGCAGTGGAACTTCAGCAAGTACGTCGTAGGCAAAGACGGCAAGGCGCTGGCGTTTTTCCCCAGCCGCGTGGCGCCGGATGCGCCCGAGCTGCGCGCGGCGATCGAGAAGGCGCTGGCGGCGCAGTAACCGCCTCGCCCTTCCCGGGCATCAACCGCACCGCTTTGGGCTTGAACGCGCCCACAAAACTCCGCTGTACCCGCCCGGACTACGTTCAGCAGGTGAAGGATCACGAGGTTGTCCACCAACGCATGCCGGCGGGTGCGGCGCGCGCGGGGATCGAGGAGTCGGCGGACATGATCGGCGAGTCTCGTCTCGCCGTCCACACCTAGCCGGAATACGGCTGTGCTTCGGTCGATCTCTTCAGCTGCAGCACGAAGATCGATGCCGGGAAGATCCTGAATTATCTCCAAGCGAGGATGAGCGCGCGGAATCCGGTGCGCCGCAAAGAAGTGGTGCGGCGACAGATCGCCGTGCCGGGCGATGACGCGACATAGCGCAAACCCCAGTTGTCTCCGCCCCCGTTCTGAGCGATAGTACGGCTCATGTCCGGGAAACCTCTCGAAAATATCCTTCAGGCGGTTGGCAACACTCCCATCGTTCGGCTCAACCGAGTCGGCAAGGATCTCGAGCCGGAAATCTATGTGAAGCTCGAGTTCATGAATCCCGGCGGATCGATCAAGGACCGCATTGGCTGGTGGATGATCGAAGACGCCGAGAAGCGCGGCGTGCTCAAGCCGGGGGGGACGATCGTCGAGTGCACGAGCGGCAACACCGGTGTCGGTGTCGCTCTGGCGGCCATCGTGAAGGGCTATCCCTGCATTTTCACGCTCCCCGATAAAATGTCGAAGGAGAAGGTGCGAAGCGTCGCGGCCTTCGGCGCCCGCATCGTGGTTACGCCCACGAACGTCGCGCCCGAGGATCCACGCAGCTACACGTCCACCGCTGCGATCATCGCGAAAGGCATTCCCGGATCGGCGCATCTCGATCAGTACAACAACACATCGAACCGGGAGTGCCACTATCGGACGACGGCACCTGAGATCCTCGATCAGATGCCCGACCTCGACGTATTCGTGGGGACGATCGGAACCGGCGGGACGATTTGCGGCGTCGGCAAATACTTGATGGAGAAGAAGAAGGGCATCGAGATCGTCGCGGTCGATCCGATCGGCTCCATCGTTTACGACATCTACAAGAACAATAAGGTGAAGAGCCCGCCCGCCCCTTACAAAGTGGAGGGAATCGGCGAGGACTTCATCCCCAAGAACTACGACTTCAACACGCTCACCGACATGGTCCAAGTCGACGATGGGGAGTCTTTCCGAATGGCGAGACGCCTTTTGGTCGAGGAAGGCCTCTACTGCGGCGGTTCCAGCGGCTCCGCGGTGGCCGGAGCGCTCAAGTGGATCGAAGCTCAGGGCTCGCGGCTCAAGGGCAAGAAGGTCCTCGTCATCCTCCCCGATAGCGCCAACCGCTACCTCACGAAGGTCTTTAACGACGAGTGGATGATCGAGAACGGTTTCGCCAAGCCGGGCGATAAGGGCCTCGGCGGCGAAATCGAATATGTGAATGGCGCCGACCCGACCCACGGCGGAACAGCGTCGGTCAGTGTCAGCGCGAAGGGCGGCGCAAAGACCGCAGTCGGCAGCGCGGCCGGCGACCCAGGCTTCGGCACCCGCGCTATCCACGCCGGCCAGGAGCCCGATCCGGTGGCTGGCGCGGTCATGACTCCGATCTACCAGACGAGCACTTATGCCCAGCAGTCGCCGGGTAAGCACAAAGGTTACGAGTACGCGCGCACGCACAACCCGACCCGCGATGCGTACCAGGCTTGCGTCGCCTCGCTGGAAGGCGGAAAACATGGGGTCGCGTTTGCCTCGGGCTTAGCGGCCATCGATGCGCTCCTTCACACGCTCAAGGCCGGCGATCACGTGCTTTGCTGCGACGACGTGTACGGCGGCACTTTCCGGATCATGGATAGAGTCTTTGAGAAAGTCGGCCTCGAGTTCACCTTCGCCGACCTCGCGGATGCCTCGAAGGCCGAGAAACTCTTCAAGCCGAACACGAAAATGCTCTGGCTCGAGAGCCCGACGAACCCGATGCTCAAGATCCTCGACATCGCGGCGCTGAGCGCGATGGCCCGTACGCGCGGCGTGCGCACGGTCGTGGACAACACCTTCGCGAGCCCCTACTTCCAGCTTCCGCTCCAGCTCGGCGCCGACATCGTCATGCACAGCGTGACCAAGTACATGAACGGCCATAGTGATGTTGTAGGCGGGGTGATCGTCACGAGCGACGATGAGATTCACGACGACCTGAAGTTCATTCAGAACTCCTGCGGCGGCGTTCCGGCTCCGCTCGATTGCTTTCTCGTCCTGCGCGGCTTGAAGACTCTCCATGTGCGGATGGAGCGACATGCGCAAAACGCCCTGGCCATTGCGCGCTACCTGGAGAAACACCCGAAGGTCGAGAAGGTGATTTATCCGGGCCTGGAGTCCCATCCGCAGCACGCCCTGGCCCGCAAGCAAATGAAGGGCTTCAGCGGGATGATCACGATCTTCCTGAAGGGCGGCTTACCGGAAGCCCGGGCCTTCCTCGAAAAGGTGAAGCTCTTTACCTTGGCGGAGAGCTTGGGCGGCGTCGAGTCCCTCATCGAACATCCGGCAATTATGACGCATGCGAGTGTGCCGGCCGAAACACGTAAGCAGCTGGGCATTCACGATAACTTGGTCCGGCTCAGCGTGGGAATTGAGGACCAGGCGGACCTGATCAGAGATTTGGAGCGGGCGCTCGGGTGACTCGGATTCGGAATCTGCTCGAGCTGGCTATCTACTTGACTCAGGTAGTCACAACATCTTGTGGTCAGGTCTCGGCGCCAATATGCGCGTACTTGACCAGGGACTCGTAGGGCGCCGGATGCGCCCGAGCTGCGCGTAGCTATCGAGAAGGCGCTGGCGGTCCAGTCAGCGCGTCAGCCGGCGCAGGCGTTCTCCACGTCCACCACAGTCTTTGGAATCGGCTGGCCGAGCACGCGGCCGCCCGATTCGGTGACCACCACATCATCCTCAATGCGGATTCCGCGCGCGTTGCGGTAGGCCTCCACGGCGTCGTAGTTGATGAACGCCTGGAATGTCCGCTCCGCCTTCCACTGATCGATCAGGGCCGGCACGAAGTAGATGCCCGGCTCCACGGTGAGCACGAATCCCGGCTGCAGCGTGCGCGCCAGGCGCAGATAGCCAAGACCAAACTGCGAACTTCTGGTCAGGCCTTCTTCGTAACCGACGATGGCTTCGCCCAAGTTCTCCTGGTCGTGCACGTCCATGCCGATCATGTGACCCAGTCCATGCGGGAAAAACAACGCGTGCGCGCCTTCGGCCACGGCGCTCTCCACATCACCCCTCATCAGGCCAATCGCCTTCAGGTCGGTGGCGAAACTGCGGGCGACCTGCAGGTGGATAGTCTTGTAGGGCACGCCGGGCTTGATCGCCGCAATGGCTGCGACCTGGGCTCGCAGGACGATTTCGTAGATCTCGCGTTGCCGATCGGTGAACCTGCCGCCAACCGGTATCGTGCGCGTGATGTCGCTCGCGTAGTGCAACGGCGTTTCGACGCCCGAGTCGAGGATCATCACGTCGCCGGCCTGCATCTGGTTGTTGTGGAACGGATTGTGGAGCGTCTCGCCGTGCACCGAACAGATGGGCGGAAACGACATCGCGAACCCGCGCCCCATGCCGATGCGCGCCATCTCGGCCACCACCTCGCGTTCGTAGCGACCGGGTTTGGCCGCCACCATGGCGGCCGCGTACATGTCGCGCGACACGTCGATCGCTGATTCCATCTCGGCCACTTCCGCGGCGCTCTTGATGTTGCGCTGCGCAACCACGGCGCGGTGGAACGACTCGGACCGGTACGCCGCTACCATGCTGGGCCTCAGGCCGAGCAGCCGGGCGATGGTCAGGGTCTGTTCCCCACGGTACGGGGCCAGAAAATGTATGCGCCGGCCCTTCGCGATCGCCGCCGACAATCTGGTGGCCAACTCCGCTTTCGGCGCACTGCTGGCGATGGCCGCCGGCCGGCATAGATCCGCCATGGTCGGCTGCGGGCCCGACCAGACAATGTCGGCCACGGTGAGGTCGTCGCCGAACAGCGTTTCCGTGCCTTCGTCGACGTCCAGAATGGCGGCCAGCCCGGGCTGGTCCACGGCCCAGAAATACAGAAACGTGCTGTCCTGGCGGAACGCGTAGGTGTTGGCCGCGTAGTTCATGCCAACTTCCTCGTTACCGAGGAACAGGAGCAGGCCCGAGCGCACGTCTCTTTTCAACCGTGAACGTCGCGTCTGGTAAACGGTGGCATCAAACATGGCGTATGTCTCCCGCGGGGCAGTCCAACAATGGTGTGAGGGCCGGTCACGCAATACCGGGCCATCAGTGTAGACGAAATTGCTTCCGCACGCCCGTCCCAAGGGGCGCCTCGGCTTGACGTGCGGATCCCCAGCCAGTACCGTTTCTCCCGTACACTGCGGTGTTCGTTCAAAACCTAGGCGGGTGGCCGCGACCCCGGGGTCCCCGGCGCGCACGTTTGCGCGCTGGGGTGGGACGGGGCGCCCGCCCGCCGCGCAGGGCCGTCAGCCGTGGTCATGTTTGTCGGCCCCACTCTGGCGGGGTCCCCGGCGCGGCAGCCGCGCTGGGGTGCCGATGGGTGGGCTGGTCGCGGACAGGACCCGGACGGTTTTGAAATTAACGGTATTCGGGTCTCATATCCGTGCGGAGCCAGTTGGTCTTCTCAAAAGGAGCAGCATGCATATGGTTCGTCCCGGCCTCAGGTTGGTGGGCGCGCTGGGTGTCCTCGCGCTAGTGTTGACGGTGTTCCCCGCCGAACTCGGCGCACAGGCCCTGTCGTCCGACGTGGTCAAGGCGTTCAAGTTCCGGGCGATCGGACCGAGCCGGCAGAGCGGCCGATTCGTCGATTTCGCCGTTCCAGAGAAGGAACCCCACACGATTTACGCCGCGACCGGTTCGGGCGGCCTGTGGAAGTCGGTGAACAACGGCATCAGCTGGGACCCCATCTTCGACACCCAGCCGGTGATCTCGATAGGCGACATTGCCGTCGCAGCCTCCAATCCGGCCATCGTGTGGGTCGGCACGGGCGAGCACACCTCGTCGCGCAGCACCTACTGGGGCGACGGCGTCTACAAGTCGATTGATGGTGGCAAGACGTGGACCAACATGGGGTTGACAGACAGCCACCACATCGGTCGCATCATCATCGATCCGAAGTTCCCCGACACGGTCTATGTGGCGGCTCTCGGCCATCTCTACAGCGAAAACGCCGAGCGCGGCGTGTTCAAGACGATTGACGGCGGCAAGACGTGGACCAAGTCGCTCGACGTGAAGATAGGCGACCGCGCGATTGGCGCCTCCGAGCTCTTGATGGATCCGGTGAACCCGAAGATCCTGTATGCGGCCACCTACGACAAGGAGCGCAAGCCCTGGACGTTCAACCTGGCGGGCCCTGGCGGCGGCATCTACAAGACGATTGATGCGGGCAAGACTTGGACCAAGCTGGGCGGCGGCCTTCCGGCCGGCATGCTCGGACGCATCGGCCTCGATGTTTTCAAGAAGAACCCCAACATCCTGTACGCCAACATCGAGAACGGCAACAAGCCCGGCATGTCGGACGCCGACCGTCTGGCCGAACTGCGCGCGGGCAAAGCGAGCGCCGGCATGATTGGCGAGGAGGTCTACCGCACAGACGATGGCGGGAAGACGTGGAAGAAGGTGAGCCCGGATAAGCAGAAGGTTGGCGGCGGGCCCGGCTACTACTACATGCAGATCCGCGTCGATCCGAACAACGCCGACCATGTGTACGTGCTGACGGTGGGCGTGACGCACTCGACAGACGGTGGCAAGACATGGTCTTCGCCGTTCCGTTTCGGTGGCGATAACCACGCGATGTGGATCGACCCCGCCAATTCCAACCATATGCTGCTGGGCTACGACCACGGCATGGGCATCACCTATGACGGCGGCAAGAACTGGTACCACCCCGACGAACTGCCGCTGGCGCAGTTCTACGCGGTGGGCTACGACACCATGTGGCCCTACAACGTGGCGGGCGGATTGCAGGACAACGGATCGGTGCGCGGGCCCAGCACCAAGCGCGGCGGCGGCCGGATCGTGTTCGAAGACTGGCAGACGATGGGCGGCGGCGACGGCATGTACAACGTGATCGACCCGGTCACCAACCGGTTCCTCTATAACGAGTCCCAGAACGGGTCCATCTCGCGGGTGGATCTGTACACAGGGGAATCCAAGAGCATCCGCTATCCCGATCAAACCCTCCGCTACGCGTGGACGGCGCCGATCCTGATCTCGCCACACGACAGCAACGTGATTTATCACGGCGCCAACAAGCTGCTGAAGTCGACCTATCGCGGCGAAGTATGGACTGAGATCAGCCCCGACCTGAGCACGAACGACAAGACCAAGCTGACCACTGGCAAGGGCGGCGACGGCAACATCCAGTACTGCACGATCAGCAGCGTCGACGAATCGCCGCTCGTGCGCGACTTGCTCTACGCCGGCACCGACGACGGGAACGTGTGGGTGACCAAGGACGGCGGGAAGAACTGGACGAAGCTGAACGACAAAATCCCCGGCAAGCCGGACCAGTGGGTCAGCCGGGTGATTGCCTCGCGCCATCAGGCCGGAACCGCGTACCTGACGTTCAACGGCATGCGCGCCGACGACTTCAAGGCGTACATCTACAAGACCACGGACTTCGGCCAGACGTGGACATCGATTACGGGCAACATGCCGGCCAAGACGGTGAATGTGATCCGCGAGGATCCCTACAATCCGAACCTGTTGTTCGTGGGCGTGGACTACGGCGTGTACGTGACGATTGACGGCGGCAAGACCTGGACCGAGATGAAAAACGGGATGCCGACGCAGCCCGTCCACGATCTTCAGATCCATCCACGAGAGCACGACCTGATCGTGGCGACCCACGGGCGCGGCATCTACATTGCCGACATCTCAGCGCTCGAGCAGATCGACGCCGGCGTGCTGGCACAAGACGCGGTGCTGTTCGATGTGGAGCCGAAGGTGAAATGGACCGTGCGCCGCGCCAATGTGTCGGCCTCGACCAATTTCAATGGCGAGAGCGAACCGAACGGGATGTTGATCAACTACTACCTGAAGGCCGCCGCCTCTGGCGACGTGACGGTACGGGTGATGCAGGGCTCGGTGGTCGTCGCGGAAACCAAGGGTCCCAACGGAGCTGGCGTCAACCAGGTCCTGTGGAACATGCGCAAGACCGCCGTGCTGATTCCGGGCCAGTTTGCTCAGCCACTGGGGGGCCGTGGCGGAGCCGGCGGCGGCGGTTTCGGCGGACCGCAGACGCCGCCAGACTATCCGACGT
>CAYHRK010000103.1:0-12119 GCA_964358795.1 uncultured Vicinamibacterales bacterium | reverse complement strand
ACCGAGACCTATCCGGCCGGACGCTATCTGGAAATCGATCGCCAGGCAAGCGGCGCATACGTGGTCGATTTCAATCGGGCGTTTCACCCCTACTGCTACTACAACGCCGATTACGACTGTCCATACCCGCCTCAGGGAAACCGGCTGCCGATTCCTGTTCGAGCAGGCGAGAAGCTCGCCGAGTCGACCATCTCGGCCCCGAGCCGCGACTGACGCCGGCCGGTAGCCGACCGCCCCAGGATTGGGGTATCGGCCCAAGGAGATGGATTCCCAGATCCAGAAACATGGATATGAACATTCATTCGCGGATTCGAGGCGTGATTTTCTAGAGAATCCTATCGATGGGATTGGCCTGGTCGTTGCAACAGGGTACACACTCTACCGACTAGCTCCAATGCTGTTCACATATCGTCACCCCGGTGAAAACCGGGGTCCAGTGTGGTCCCCCTGACTGGATTCCGGGTTCCGCTGCGCGGCCCCGGAATGACGGCAGGGTGTTAACTGAACGGAATTGCGACTAGCTCGACGTTGTTCTGCGTAACTCGTATTCAGGAGGAGTCCATGAGATCTGGTCGAATTGTCGCTCTTGCGATCGTGCTGATGATCGCAAGCGTAGCCCCCGGGCTCGCTCAGCAGACTGGCGAGATCCGAGGAAAAGTTATAGACAACTCTGGGGCCGTGGTCCCCGGCGTCACGGTGATGCTCGCGGGAGAGGCGGGACTGCCCCAGACGGCCGTGACGTCGGAAACGGGGAGCTACGTCTATCCCCGCCTGGCGGTCGGCGTCTACTCGGTGAAGTTCGAGTTGGTCGGCTTCAAGACCGTCGTCCGCGAAGGCATTCGCGTGACCATCAACCTGACGGTGGACATCAACCAGGTGATGGAAATCTCGACTGTTCAGGAAACGGTGACCGTGACCGGCGAGACGCCCCTGGTCGACACGAAGGAAACCGGCACGCAGACCACCTTCAACCGGGAGCGTCTCCAGAGCATCCCGTCGGCGCGCGATCCGTGGGTGATTCTCGAACAGACCCCGGGCATCACCATGGACCGGTCCAACGTCGGTGGCTCGCAGTCGGGCCAGCAGTCCGCCTACATCTCGCGGGGCAGCGCAGGGGGCAACAACAAGTGGACGATTGACGGTGTCGACATCACCGACATGGCGGCCACCGGCGCGTCGCCGATGTACTACGATTTCGACATGCTCGAGGAGATGCAGATCGTGACGGGCGGCGCCGATGCGTCACAGCAGACGGGCGGCGTCGGGATCAACATGGTCACCCGCAGCGGGACGGATCGGTTCAAGGGGTCGGGGCGGTTCTACATCATCGACGACAAGTTCGAGGCCGACAACATCACGAACGAGATGAAGTCGCAGCGCGCCGGGTCCGGCTCGCCCATCCAGAACATCAAGGACTACGGGTTCGAGATTGGCGGCCCGATCCGCAAAGGCAAGATGTGGTTCTGGGGCAGCTACGGGAAGCAGGACATCAAGGCCGGCATCGTCGGGTTCTACCTGCCCACGCCAACGTGCCTGTCGATCAAGGCCCAGTTGGCGGCCGATCCCCTGGCGCCGATCGCGACAAACGACCAGCGCGCGTGCCTCGGCACAGACGGCACGAAGCTGAACAACTACAACTGGAAGTTCTCCTGGGCGCCGTCGTCGAAGAACAAGTTCTCGTTCCAGAACACGTGGGCTGAGAAGTTCAAGAACGCCCGCGACGCGTCCGACACGCGGCCGATTGAGACGACCTACGTGCAGAGCGCGGCGCCTTCCACCTACGGGAAGTTCGGCTGGAACACGGGGCCCAATCCGCTCTGGAAGGCCGGCGATCAACACATCTTCAGCGATCGCCTGATGGTCGACGTCCAGTGGGCCCACCTGGGCAACAACTTCATCCTCAACTTCCAGGATGAGAGCCTGAACACCGTGCAGCCGCTGCTGGAAGTCACGACGGGCGTATGGGGACGCTCGTTCCAGCGCGTGGGCCCGTTCATCCGGCCGATGCAGAGCCTGGACGTGACGACGAACTACTTCCAGCCGGGCTTCCTCGGCGGCGATCACTCGTCCAGGGTCGGATTCCGGTGGCGCACCGCGCCGGCGCACTCCGAGGCGCACCGTGGCGGCAACACCGTCGCCCGGCTCCGGATCGGCGTGCCGGAAGCGGCGGACCTCTACCGGGACTCGATTACTGATTACGACCTCAAAACCTGGGCTTTGTACGTGCAGGACACGTTCACCCGGAACCGGCTGACGCTGAAGCTTGGCGTGCGCTGGGACCGCCAGCGTGACGCCGCGCTGCCCTCGTCGGTCCCGGCACACCCGTTCGCGCCGCAGTGGCTGCCCTCGGCGTCGTTCAAGGGTGCCGATTCCGGCGTGGTCTGGAACGACATCTCGCCGCGCCTGGGCTTCACCTACGACCTCCGGGGCGGGGGCAAGACCCTGCTGAGCGGATCGTGGTCGATCTACTACGGCCAGATGGGGCCCGGCACCCTGGCCGGCATCCTCAACCCCGTGACCGAGGCGCTCGTCCGGTTCCCATGGACGGACAGGAACGGCGACCGGGTCGTTCAGGCAGGCGAGCTGGACTACACCCGCCTGCTGGCGTTCGGGGGCAACTACGATCCGAACAACCCCTCCGTGGTGACCACGGCGAACACGGTGGACAAGGGCGTCAAGAACGACCGGACGCAGGAGTTCATCGTCGGTTTCGACCACCAGATGGGCGGCTCGTGGGCCGTTGGGGCCAACTACATCTGGCGCAAGTACGACCAGTTCCGGTGGAACGACACGGTGGGCCTGACGTCGGCGAACTACGTGGCCCGCACCGTCCAGGCCACGGGCTGCACGGTGACCGGCGCCCGTTGTCCCCAGGTCACCTACTGGGAACCGACTATCCCGATCCCGTCCCTCAGGATCCTGACGAACCAGCCTGACCGGTACCGCAACTTCAACGGCTTCGAGCTGACGCTGCGGAAGCGGTACGCCAACCGCTGGACGATGAACGCGTCGTACGCGTACAACGATTCCAAGGACTTCTGGGGTTCTGCGAACGCCTATGAAGATCCGACCAACATCAACATGCTGAGCGGCGCCCAGTACGCTCCGGAGTCGGGCGGATCGGGCATCGACAACGTGTTCATCAACGCGAAGTGGCTGGTCAAGGTCAGCGGACAGTACACGCTGCCGTGGTCGAACATCAACCTGGCTGGGTTCTACAACGCCCGCCAGGGCTATCCGTTCCCGCAGGCGTGGTTGACGCCGAGCCGTCCGAATCTGGCGGGCACGACGCTGGTGCTTCTCGACCCACTGGGCGACGTGCGGCAGGCCAACCTGCAGACGATCGACTTCAAGATCGACAAGGCGTTCAAGTTCGGGAAGGTCAGCATCAGCCCGAGCATGGATGTGTTCAACTTGACGAATGCGGGCACGATCCTGGCCCGCCGCCGGACGCAGAACGCGACGAACGCCAACTTGATCTCCGGCGTCATCGCGCCTCGCGTCATCCGTTTCGGTTTCCAGGCGAGGTGGTAACCTCGACACACGTCAGGCGCTAGGCGCCAGGCGCTCGTGACGCAACAAGAGGGGGTGGAGCCCACGAATCCCTAATCCCTGGTAGCGGCCACTTCCTGGTACAAGAACGCCGACGCCAGGATGCCGTTGAAGAAGTTGTCGAGGTTGAACTTCTCGTTGGGCGCGTGCAGGTTGTCGTCGGGCAGGCCGAAGCCAAACAGCACGCACGGTACGCCCAGTTCCTCCTGGAACGTGGCCACCACCGGAATCGAACCGCCCTCGCGAGTGAACACAGGCCGCTTGCCGAAGCCCTTCTCGATGGCGCGACCGGCCGCCTGTACGTAGATGTTGTCGAAGTCGGTCATCCACGGCTTTGCGCCGTGCAAGCGCGTCACCTTCAGGTCGACGGTTTTCGGCGTGATCTTTTTCACGTAGGTTTCAAACAGCTCCGCGATCTTGGTCGGATGCTGATTCGGCACCAGGCGCATGCTGATTTTTGCCATGGCCGTCGCCGCGATCACGGTCTTGCTGCCCTCGCCGGTCCAGCCAGCCAGCAGGCCGTTCACGTCCAACGTGGGACGTGCCCATACGCGTTCCAGCACCGTATAGCCCTTCTCGCCGGTCAGCCGCGGCGCGCCCAGGTGCTTCTTGTAGCCCACCTCATCGAATGGCAGCCGCTTGAATTCGGCCCGTTCCTCCTCGCGCAACGCCACCACATCGTCATAGAAACCGGGGATCTTGATGTGGCCGCTCTTGTCCTTGAGCTGGGCGATGACGTGCGCGAGCACGTTGGCGGGGTTCGCGACCGCGCCGCCGAATTGTCCCGAGTGCAGGTCGCTCTTGGTGCCACGCAGGTCGAGTTGCACATAGACAAGGCCGCGAAGGCCATAACAGATGGATGGGACGCCGCGGTCGAACATCTCGGTGTCGGACACCAACACCATGTCGGCGGCAAGTTCCGTCTTGTGGTCGCGAACGAACGGTGCCAGGTTGGCGCTGCCGATCTCTTCTTCCCCTTCCAGCACCACTTTCATGTTCACGGGCAGGCGGCCGGTCTTCTGCAGGTGGGCTTCGATGGCCTTGAAGTGCACGAAGACCTGGCCTTTGTCGTCGGCCGCGCCACGCGCGAAGATTTCGCCGTCGATCACGGTCGGCTCGAATGGCGGCGTGCGCCACAACTCGACCGGGTCCACCGGCTGAACGTCGTAGTGCCCGTAGAACAGGACGGTGGGCGCGTTGTCCGCGTGCAGCCAGTCGCCACACACGACGGGATGGCCCGGCGTGTCGATCACCCGGACGTGTTCGAGGCCGATGCGGCGCATTTCGCCGGCGGCCCACTCGGCACACGCGCGCATATCGCCCGCATGCTCGGGCATGGCGCTGATGCTGGGAATGGCCAGGAATTTCTTGAGTTCCTCGACGTACCGGTCGCGGTTTGTGTAGATGAAGTCGATGACGTCGTTCATGGGCATGACCTCGTGTGAGTGGAACCCTCATCATACCGCCGGCTTCAGCACCGTGCAGACCGATGCGCAGATCGGCCCTCCAATGTTGAATGTGGCGGCCGCCTTCGCGTTCTTCACCTGCAGGGCCGGTGGAACCTTGCCGAGCAACTGCCAGGTGGACCACCCGACCATCGCCACACCGGTGGCGCCAACCGGATGTCCTTTGGCGATGAGGCCGCCCGAGGTGTTGATGCCGCACTCGCCAGCCACGTTGGCCTTGCCCTCGACCCAGTACCGGGCGCCCGCGCCGTACGCCGCCTTGCCGATGACTTCGGTGCCGATAGCGCCCATCACCGTGAAGCAGTCGTGAACCTCGGCAACATTCACGTCGGCCGGCGAGACACCCGCCATCCGGTACGCCGTGCTCATGGCCCGCAACGCACCCTCTGGCTCGAGCACGTTCCGGCCTTCGCGCAACAACGAATCGGTGGCTTGCGCGTATCCCGCAATCTGCACGCAGTCGGACTTGGCCACGCCCAGCCGCTTCAGGCCTTCGTCGGTCGCCAGGATCAAGGCCGCGTAACCGTCTGTAATCTGCGAGCAGTCGTACGTCTTCAGCGGCAGGCCGTCCACGATGTACTTGTTGCGATCGCCGAGGTTGGCGCACTCGTCAAGCGTCACCTTGATCTTGCGCATCTGCGCGTAAGGATTCTGGTTGGCGTTGGCGTACTCGGTAAACGAGATGTGCGCCAGGTCTCGCTCGGTCACGCCGTGCACCTTCATGTAGTCGGCCATCACCTCGGCGAAGATGTGCGGGAAGATGTAGACCTTGCCAGGCCGCTCGTCAGGATGCGAGAACACGCCGAGCGCCGAACCGATGAGCTTGCCGTCCATCTTGCCCTCGTGGTCGCGCATCTTCTCGAAACCCACCGCAAGACCGACCTCGCCGATCCCGACCAGCAGCTTGTAGATCACCGACAGGATGGCCTGACCGCCCGACGCGCAAGCGTTTTCGACCGACTCAATCGGTTTGCCCGCCAGGCCCGGCACCGCAGCCATCAGGCCCGCCAGCAGTCCCTGCTGATTCAACGTGTAGGTGCAGGTGGCGCCAACCGAGCCGACATCCACAACCGCCGGGTCGGCCCTGATGCTCTGGCACACGCCGGCTACCGAGGCCTTGACGATGTCGGGCACGGTCAGGCCCATCAGCTTGCCAAACTCGGATTGATGATACGCGGCGACAAAAATTGGCTTGTGCATCGGGTTCCTCGCTACTGCTGGATCAGGTGCCCACCACAATCCCCCCATCAACCGAGATGACGGCGCCGGTCACGAATGCTGCCGCGTCGGAGGCCAGCCAGACGTAAGCATTCGCAATGTCCTCGGGGCGCCCCATCCGTCCGATCGGGGTCCTGGCGATCATACCTTCGAGGACCTTTTCGGGCATGGCTTTCACCATTTCCGTGGCAACAAAGCCAGGCGCCACGGCATTGACGCGAATCTTGTACTTGCCCAGTTCCCGTGCCCAGGTGCGGGTCATCCCGATCAGGCCGGCCTTGGTGGCCACATAGTTGGTCTGGCCGTAGTTGCCATAGAGGCCCACAACCGAGGACGCGTTGAGCACCGCGCCGCCTCCGGCCTTGATCATGTGCGGTACGACGGCCCGCGTGCACAGAAACGGCCCGCGCAGATTCACGTTAATCACCAGGTCGAACCCTTCGTCGCTCATCATGCCGACCTGCGCACCGTCTTTCCATTTGATCAACTGAGCATCGCGCAACACGCCGGCGTTGTTCACGAGCACGTCCACGCGACCCCACGTCCCCACAATCGCGTCAACCGCAGCAGCCACGTCTGTTCCATGAGTGACATCAACTTTCTGGAACATCGCTTCCCCGCCAGCTGCCTTCCACTGGTCGACCGCCGACTGGGCCTTCGCGTCAGCCACGTCCCACCCGGCCACCCGGCATCCTTCCTTCGCAAAGGCCATGGCCGTGGCGCAGCCGATGCCCGCTGCCGCACCGGTCACGATGACGACTTTTCCTGCAAGCCCGGTTTCGAGACTCATGATTCCCCCTGCCTCCGAAATGCAACCGCGGCCTGATTGTAGCCAACTCCGGAACCCACCAACACCATCAACGCACCGGCGCCAACCCGGCCCTGTGCCAGCGCGGCATCAAGCGCCATGGGAATGCAGGCCGATCCGGTGTGCCCCCATCGCTCCATCACGGTGTGGGTGCGCTCCATGGGCAGACCCGGATCGGCCATCACCAGCTCGATCGAGGGCTTTCGAACCTGGGTGAAAATGATGAAATCGATCACGTCGCTTGTGTGGTCACGCGCAGGTGCTGGCCCAAGGCCTGCGAGTACTCGAGTCGCAACCAACTGCCGTCACCGTTCTGTCTGACCGCCCCATCGACGGCGATGCTGCGGTTGGTATCGATGGTGTAACCCGCCCTCCGATTGTTTCCTCGTCACGGCCTCACCGGCGTAACCGCCAACCAGGAACCACTCCTCGGCGGCTCTCTACATCTCGGGCACCATGTCGTACCCGCAATCACGGAAGTCGCGGTCGAAGGAGAATGCGCCACCCAGGCCGAGGCGATCGATCACTTCGAAGCTGGTGGCGTCGGCCAGGCTGAGCTGCTTGTCCCGGTACCGCTCGATCTTGCCGAGGGCTCCGTCCAGAATGTCCTTGTCGATGAAGAGCAGCTCAAAGCGGCGGCTCTCGAGCACGCTACGGCCTGCCGCCGCGGCTTTTGCGGCGTCGAGGCGCCGCCGCACCAGCGTGACCAGTTCGGATAGCACCAGTTCCGTCACGACGAAGCGAGCCTGCGGGTGGTCGATCAGGAAGCGCACTGCCTCGCGATGGTGCTTGTCGTCGGCCAGTGCCAGAGCCAGCAGCGCGCTGGTGTCCGCCAGCAGCTTCATCCCCACTCTCCTTGTCCCAGCCGTAAAGGTAGTGATCGTGATTCACCGATTCGTCTCCGAACGAGTGCTTCACGAGACCCACCAAGGCGTCGGCCGGGTCGTCACCGAAGGGAATCTCGTTCGACTCGTCGGTTCGTCCCAGGTACACGGCCACGGCTTCCCGGACTACGGCAGCCAGCGTCGTGCCGCGGCGGCGTGCCTGATGGCGCAAGTCGCGATACATGTCGTCGGAGAATCGCAGGTTTGTGGTGACCAGGCGCTTCATGACAGTACCACGATATCGCGATATCGTCGGTGTGACAAGGAGGATCTCCCGGCACGCTCAACGTGCGCCGGGACTGTCTCCTGCACGCAAACGGCCATCACCGATGGCCGGCTAGACGCCTCAGGTGCCGCCGAAACCAATCGTGACGCGGTCGCCCTCGACGATCACCGGAACGTCGCGGCAGCCCTTGCTGAACTCGAGCATCCGCTTCAGGTCTGCGGGGTTCTTCTTCACGTTGATGTAGTCGAACGGTACGTGCCGCCTTTCAAGATCCTCACGGGCGGCGAGGGTGTACGGTCAAGTATCCTTGCCGAAAATCAACGCGTGCGCGTCCTGGGACATGTCGATCTCCCTCCCTACGTTGCCGAATCCCGAATCCCCTCGTATTCCGAGATCCGCGCCCTGAACGCCTCAGGCACCGGAACGGGCTTGCCTGCCGTGTAATCGTACATGACCTGCACGGTTCTGGCGGTCACAATGACGCGGTCATTCTGGTCGACGATTTCGTATCAGGTAGACCGCGTTGTTCACGTGCCCCATCGCGTCGCAGTCGCGAAAACGAACCTCAACGGGACAACTGAAGCGAAATGCCATGCGAACCTCACGTGACACGGCGGGCGCGCCAGAGCGCCACCGCGCTCAACGCACACGCCACCGCCATAACGGCCGACGCGCTGACGTAGGGTGCGGCGATACCGATCCGGTCGAACGCAAACCCGCCCCAGAGCGGCCCGATGACACGGGCCAGGCTGTTGAGGGACTGCGTCAGGCCCAGAATGCCGCCCTGATCCTCGGCTGCCGAATACTGTGAAATCAGCGACAACAGCGACGGGTTATTGAAGCCCATCCCCACCGCCAGCACCGCCAAGGAGAAAAGCAACAGCCCCAGCGAGTGCGAAACCGGGATCATCAGCAGGCCAATCGACACCAGGCCGAGCGAGACAGGCACGATGTGGTGCTCGCTCACCACCTTCACCGTGCGTCCCACGAGGCCACCCTGCACGATAACCATCACCACGCCCACGAACGCAAAGATGTATCCCATGCTGGAGGCGTGGTACGAGAAGACCCGCTCGGCAAACAGAGCAAACGTCGACTCGAAGCTGGAGAACGCCCCCACCGCCAGGAAGCTCACCAGCAACAGGAGCGGCAGGTGCGGCCGCGTCAGCGCCGTGCGGAACGCGTCGATTCTCCCAAGCCGTTCTTTGGCGCGCCGCTCGGGCTTCAGCGTTTCCGGCAGCAGGAACAAGGCCGCAGAGAAGTTGGCGAGCGAGAGGGCCGAGGCGAAAAACGACGGCGTGCTGAAGCCCCACTGGCTGAGGAAGCCGCCAAGAGCGGGGCCGAAGATGAAACCCAGGCCGAAGGCGGCGCCCACCAGGCCCATGCCTCTTGCGCGGGTTGCGGGCGTGGTGACGTCGGCGATCACCGCCTGCGCCGTCGGAATGTTCGCGCCGGCTATGCCGGCGAAGATACGTGCCACAAACAACAGCGTGAGCGAGCTGGCCAGGCCGAATACCAGGTACGACAGGAATGAGCCGAACAACCCCACCAGGATAATCGGACGGCGGCCGACGCGATCCGAGAGGCGGCCCCAGATGGGCGCAAACAGAAACTGCATCAGCGAGAACGATGTGGACAGCATCCCCACCGTGAGGGCGGTCGCGCCAAATGTCTCGGCGTAGAACGGCAGCAGCGGAATGATGATGCCGAAACCCAGCAGATCGATGAAGACCGTCACAAAGACGATGACGAGGGGAGAGGCGCTCACAGGCGTCGCTCGACGTTCGGGAAGTTGAGCCATACCGGCACGCCGCAGAAGTGGCGTCCCTCGGTGCACCGTGGTGCGATCAGGCCGTTGCGAACCACGCACGGCGGGCCCATGAAGCGGCCGAACCGCGGATGCCTCGCGCTGACCTGCTCCAGTTCGTCCATCGAGGCGAGGTAGATTTCCTCCTGAGCGTTGAAGCAGGTGCGCTGCGTCCACTTGTGTACGAGCGCAATCAGCGGGCCCGATTCCACTAGACGCACCGCGGTGGCGTTGGGCAGCACGTAGGTCGCGAACTCCACGGGCACGCCCAGATCGAGCAGGCGGTTCTTCGCCGTCCACGCCGCGTGCATGGCATCCACGAACACCTGCTGCGCCTCCCGATTGCGAGCGATGAGGCGCGGCGTGACGTAGTCGGGTTCGCGCATGGCGGCAAACGTCAGCAGCGGCCGCGACGCCGGCACCATGCGGTGCCGCTGGTCCTGGGAATCGGCCGTGTGGCTGATTCGCTTGGCGAACGTGTAGTTGGCGTGGTGGAGCGCACGCATCAGGGGCGAGTGGTACGACACATCCAGCATGTCGAGCCGGTACCGGTTGCGGGCTGGGTTCAGCACGCGATCGATCGCCTCGTCTGTTGACATCTCCGACGCCGCCAGGCCGAAGGTGGCCCGCACGGCGTCGGCGACCAGTTCCTCGGCCGCGTCGGAGGCGTCCACCATTTTCGACACACGACCCGACAGCCTCGCGTCGAATTCACTGGCAAAGCGGTCGGCGCCGTCCAGAGCCCTGGGGAAGCCGTGCTCCGGGGTGTCTCCGCTCTCGAGCGTGTCGAGCCCGACGCGAGTGAAGAACATCGGGTCGTGCCGGTGCACGAGGCCCACCATTTCACCAATGATCTGCCTGGCCTCGAACGGCGTGTCGCCCGTGTTCATCATTCGGCGCAATCGATGAAGGGTGATACCCGACACCGTGTGCACCATCGACGTGAAGGCCGCGACCGGGATTACGTAGCGGGCGGTCTCGATCGCCTTTTTCTCTGCCTCACGCTCGATACCCTGCAACCGCTCCGCCGACGCGCGCGGCGTCACGTATCTCAACTCCTTCATGATCGCGAAGGCATCGTGCTCGAGCAAGGCCGAGAGGCGGGCATAGTCGTCCCACGCCCGAAGGATCGCGCGCTCGAACACGTCGCGCGCCTCACCATCGATGGGCGGCACGAACGCGCGCGGTTCCTTCAGCTTGACGTAGCGCTGGCTCGATTGTTCGGAGTTGTAGAACGGGTAGGCGTGCAGAAAGCTCCACACGAACTGGCGCGAGATGTTTTCGAGTCCGAACTCGAAGTGCGCGTGCTGATAGACCGTGTGGTGGCCTGCGTCGAAGGTGAGCGGCCCGATGGCCCCCCGCTGACTCTCGGTGATTTCGGCGACCCCAATCACCCTGGGCGAATAGCACGTCCGGGCCGCCGCGATGGCGCCGTCAAACGGTGCCTGCGGCGCGCTGCGCAGCGTGACAAGGGGAGAGGCGGTCTTGATCACTGGGAACTTGGAGAATTCAGAAATCAGAAGTCAGAAGTCTTCGAGTCATGCTTCACGTGATAGCGCCCGTACTCGTCCAGGAAGCTGAGACTCTTCAGCGTCTTCATTCGATCGAGAAACAGGACGCCTTCGAGATGGTCGTTCTCGTGCTGGAGCACCCGCGCCATGTAGCCGGTGGCCTCGATCTCCACGCGCTCGCCCGTACGATCGAACGCGCGCACGCGGATGTCGCGATGCCGGGGCACCAGGCCGCGCAGGTCGGGAATCGAGAGGCACCCTTCCCAGTCTTCCTCCGTGTGGCGGCCGACGGGCGAGATCTCGGGGTTGATGACCGCCATCACTTCGGGCTTTCGCGGTTCGGCTTCCGGCTCGTCTTCCTCGCCGTCGTGCACCACCTGCGCCACGAACACGCGCACGTTCTGGTGTACCTGAGGCGCAGCCAGGCCCGCGCCGTGGTACTCCAGCATCGTCTCGATCAGGTCGTCGATCAGGCGCTGAATGGGCGCCGTGGTGATGTCCGCCTGCGACACGGGCGTAGTCTTGGTGCGGAGGATGGGATGGCCCATCCGCGCGACCTTCAGAATGGACATAACCTCTAATTATACGGCATGATTCTAGCAAGGGTTTTCGGTAGCGCCGACCTCGGCGCACCGTAGTGCCCGAAG
>CAYHRK010000102.1:0-12240 GCA_964358795.1 uncultured Vicinamibacterales bacterium | reverse complement strand
CCTGCGCGGCGGGCGGGCGCCCGGTCGCGGCCACCCGCCCAGGTTTTGAAACCACGTCTTGAGACTTCTAGTGGCCTCCCTTTGCCGCCGGCTGCCGATTCCAGTAGTCGATGAAGTTGATGACGTTCTGATTCCACTCCTCGGGGTGCTCGCGGTAGTGGAAGTGCCCCGAGTTATTCGCGATGATCATCCGCACGTTCGGGTTCTTCGCGGTCACCACCTCAAGCAGCGCAAGGCCGTTCCTCAGGATGGCGGACGGATCGTTCTTCCCCCAGTAGATGAGGATCGGCATCATCAGCACGGGCTCTTTCATCACGCGCTCGTGCACCTGCTTCTTGAATTCCCCGAACTGCGATCGCAGCGGCTCCCCGGCCTTTGCGGCCAGCTTCTTCAGCGTCTCCTGCGCCTTCGGCAGGCTGGCCATGTAGCAGCCGGTCCTGAAAAACAGGTCGTCGAACGCCACGTCGGGGAGGTACGAGATGGCGCGCAGCCGGCACTGCCATTCGGCGCAGTCCGGCTCTTTCGGGCACGGCGCCAGGGCCTCCTGCCGGGTCGTCGGCCCCGTGTCCGGCGCGGCCGTGTTCGAATCGACGATGGTGAGCGTCTTGACGATCTCCGGGTGCGCCACCGAAAGGAAGAACACGCCGCCGCCGCCGCGCGACTGCCCCACCAGATGCACACGTCCCAGCTTCAGCGTCTGGATGAACTGGTACGCGTGCTCGACTTCACCCTGGATGTTCATGTCCTTGTCATCCAGCGGATTGTCGGTCATCCCGGCGGCAAGCTTGTCCACTGCGAACACGTGGAATCGCTTGGCGAGACCCGGGATGTTCTTCACCCAGGTGTTGGCACTCGAGTGGCCGGAAAACCCTTCACCGTGCACGAGGACCATTGGCTCGCCCTGGCCCGCCTCGTAGTACCTGGTCCTGACGCCCTTGACGTCGATGAACTTCGCCTCGAGACCGCCGAGCGAGCCCGTGGGCGACACGCCCGCGGGCGGGGCCTGGTCCTCTCCGCGAAGACCCACGAGGGCCAGGACCATCAGTGCGACAACCAGCGCGGCCAGCCGCCGCGCCCGGCGGCCGGCGGGACCCGCCGCCCGTCCAATTCGCGTGCTCGACATCGGTTCTCCTTTCATGGTCCAAGGTTCTCGTTTCGGGAACACCGTTGCAGGGCTCCCGGCGTGGACCGCCGCGCTGGCCAGGAAACCGGGCGCCCCGTCCTCGTCCCTACCCGTGCGTGGCGATGGGCACGAGCGCCCTCGTGCCCAGCCGCGCCGCGCCCGTGTCGGTCACGACGAAGCCCTCGCCAAGCTGCACCGACCGGTTCGTCTGGCCCACGTCCCTGATCTTCTTGCGATCGAGGACGACGGCCGGCTTGAAGTCGAACGTGTGTCCCGGCCACATGACGACCCGGTTATCCTCGGGTGACTGGCGCGGGCGCGACAGGAACCCGATGCCGCCTCCGTGCGTGTTCGTCCCGCTGCCGCGGTGGCCGAGTTCCTGGAAGACGTCCTCGTTGTGCTTCTGGAAGTCCCCATACGTCGTCCTGCCCGGCTGGATGAACGCGAGGGCCCGCTCGTGGACCTTCACCAGCACCTCGATCGCCGCGCGGTAGTATTCGTACCCCGGCGTCGACGAAGTGCCGACGAAGAACGCGTGGTTGATCTGGACCCCGTAGCCCTGGCAGGACGAGCTGATCTCCTGGTTGCAGATCTGCCCCACGCGCACCGGCGTGTCGGTCGGGTCCCCGATCGTGGCATTGCCGCCGCCGTCGAGGCCAATCGAGCAGCGGACGATGTCGTCGCCCGTGCCGGCCCACATTTCCTGGAAGCAGGCCCACCACAGCTCAGACTGAAGGGTCGCCCCGTTCCGGGCGGCGGTGATCGCCGCCGCGATGCCGCGCTCGTTGGCGGCCACCGCCCTGCGGAGCACGGCCTGCTCCTCGGCGCTCTTGGACATCGACGCGTCCTCGATCGGACCGACGTCGTTCCCCACCTGGGGCGAGAACTGGTCGATGGGCAAGAACGCCACGCCCGGCAACTCCGCCTTCAGCTCCTCGAACCACGTGTGCGACACGAGACCATGGGGGTCGAACCGGCTGCCCTTCAGCTTCGCCACCCCGATGCGCGAGCACGGAGCGCAGAGGAAGGTGGCTCTCAAGGCCGCCGCCAGGGCCTTCGGTCCCGATTCGGCTCTGAGCACCAGCTTCCCGTCCGACAGCCAGCCCTTCGGCGCAAGCCTCCGGGTCCACTCCTCGACGTGCCGGGCGCCGCTGATGTTCGCAATGACCGGTTTGGCCGGATCCCGGGGGAACAGCACCTCGGGCGCGGCCTGGGAGTACTTCGAGATGAAGAGCTGCGTCAGGTAGCGGGCGTTGTTACCGAGGCCGTCGCTCCCCACCGTGATGATGGCATCCAGATTCCACTGCGGCTTCGCCATGTTGGTGCGCACCGCCGCCCAGCGCCGATTGCGCTCCGCCAGCGAAAAATCCGGCCTCGGCGTGTAAAAAGCCGGCTGCACCGGGCGGCCCTGCGCAAGGACCGCGCTCCCGCCGCCCAGTCCGTGCGCCAGCGGCAGGGCCACGCCTGCGGCCGCGGCCCGCTGCAACATCTGGCGTCGCGAGAATCCCTTGTCGCCGCCGTTGGGGTCGTGCTTCGTTCGGGCCACGTGGCCTCCTGTTCTGTCCGGTCGCTATCGCGTGTTTCGAAACCGCCGGGGCCCGCACGCGGCACCTGTCGCCGCGTCCCCGAGAACCGAATGCCTCAGCTGCCGACTACGCGTGCGTCGCGATCGGGACCAGCGGGCGCGTGCCGAGCCGCACGGCCCCCTTGTCGGTTACCAGGATCGCTTCGCCGAGCTGCACCGAACGGTTCCGCTCGCCGACGTCCTTGATCGTCGCGCGGTTGAGCGCAACCGACGGTTTGAAGTCGAACGTGTGTCCCGGCTGCATGACGACGAGGTAGTCCTCTTCCGACTGCCGCGGGCGCGATAGGTACCCGATGCCGCCACCGTGTGTGTTGAGCCCGCCTCCGCGCTCGCCGAGCTCCGTGAAGATCTTCTCGTTGTTGGCCTGGAACTCGCCGTAGGTGGTCTTGCCCGGCTGGATGAACGCGATCGCCCGCGCGTGGACTTTCGCCAGCCGCTCGATCGCGGCGCGGTAGTAGTCGTACCCGGGCATCGACGGGCTGCCGATGAAGAAAGAGTGGTTGATCTGGCAGCCGTAGCCCTGGTAGGCGGCACTGATCTCCTGGTTGCAGATCTGCCCCTGTTTCACCGGCGTGTCGTTCGCGTCACCCAGCGACGCGTTGCCGCCGGCGTCGCAGCCGATCGAGAGGCGGATCGGCTCCTCCCCGGCGCCGGTGTACATCACCTGGTAGCAGGCCCACCACAGGTCCGCCTGGCGCGTGGCCCCGCTGCGGGCGGCGGCGATGGCCGCGGCGATGCCCCTCTCGTTGAGGACGACCGCCTTGCGGGTCATCTCCTGTTCTTCCGCGCTCTTCGACATGGCCGCGTCCTCGATCGGGCCCGTGTCGTTGCCCCTCTGCGGCGGAAACTGGTCGATGGGCAGGAAGAGCACGCCCGGCAGCGCCGCCCTGAGCCGGTCGAGCCACGTCGCCGCCACCAGCCCTTCCGGGTCGAAGCGGCTGCCCTTCAGTTTCGCCACGCCGACGCGCGTGCCCGGGCGGTTGAAGCCCTCGGCCGCCAGCCGTTTGGCCAGCGCCTCGGCTCCGCCCTCGGCCTTGAGCACCAGCTTGCCGTCCGACAGCCAGCGGCCCGGTTCGAGCCGGCGGCTCCATTCCTGCACGTGCCTGGCGCTGCTGATGTGGGCGTAGACGGCCTTGGCCGGGTCGCGGGGAAAGACGACTTCCGGTGCCGGCTGGGAGTGCCGCTGGAACACGATCTGGACCAGGTAGCGGGCGTTGTTGCCCACGCCGTCGCTGCCGGCCGTGATGATGGCGTCGAGATTCCACTGCGGCAGCGCCATGTTGGCGCGGATGGCGGCCCAGCGCCGGTCGCGCTCGGCCAGGGAGAACCCTGGCGAGGACACCGAAAAGGGCGGCAACGGCGCCTGACTCTGGGCAGCCACCGTCGCGCCCGCACCGGCCAGGGGATGCGCCAGCGACACGCCGACGCCGGCAACCGCAGCCCGCTGCAGCACCTGCCGGCGCGACAACCCGACCCCGGTGCCCGCTGAGCCGTGTGTCTTTCGGGTCACGTGGTCTCCTGTCCTGCCCGGCGGGGCGCGCGTGGTCTGCGTGACAGGCTGACGCCCCGGCGATCGATGTCGTCGATCACGTTCGTGGTGGGCATGAATCCTCGTTGTGCGTGCCGCGCACCGCTGAAGATACCGCCTAGAAGGTGAACCGGAAGCCAACCTGCGCCGTGCGGTACTCGCCGGCTGTGTGCTGCTTGTAGTCCGTCCTGTTCTCCTGAGTGCCGATCGACCAGTTCGGCCGGTTGAACAGGTTGAAGACTTCCGCGATGGCATCGATCGCGACACGCCCCCGCAGCGGGATCTTCTGCTGTATCCGCAGGTCCGTCCGGCTCTGCGCGGGCGCGAGCAGGGAGTTGCGCGGGACGATCGTGCCGTCCGGGCGCAGCCGATTGGTTCCGTCAACGCCCAGGCCGCGCAGCTCGGCACCGTAGTTGTTGGCCAGCCGGACGCCTGAGCCGATGTACTGGAGCGCGCTCACCTGGAAGCCCTTGCCGACCTCCCAGATGCCGGAGAACACCGCGCGGTGGCGCTGATCGCCTTCCCCCAGGGTCCATTCACCGCCCAGATCCGGAACGGTCGCGAACGGGACTTCGTCGAGACCGCTGAACGGCCGCGGTTCCGCGTCCCAGAAATACCTCAGCGAGTAGGTGCCCGATGCCTGCCAGTGATTGCTGAACCGCTTCGTGAAGCTGGTTCGCAGTTCCTGGGTGGAGGAGCGGCCGGTGTGCACGCTCAAGCTCACCGCGCCCCAATTGGGAAAGGCCCGGCGGGATCTGTCGCTGAACGGGTAGGGCGCGCCGGTGGCCGGGTTGAAGGTAAGGTTCGCCTGGTCAACGATGCCCTTCTCGTTCGTGCTGTGGTTGTAGACGTAGTCGACCTCGATGCCGACCGTCTGGCCGAACTGGCGCTGGAAACCGATCGACGTCTGCCAGTTGCGTCCCAGTTGCTCGTACTTGGGAACCATGACCGTTTCGTTGGCGTCGAGGAGGAGGCAACCCGGCGCGTTGTTGTTGTGGCAGAACATCGCATTGGACTGCTCGTAGGTCGGCAACGGCCCGTTTGCCGGGTTCACGGCGAAATCCGGCCGGCCGTCATTCGTGAACCGGATCACGTTCTGGATGGTATTGCTGACCGCCCGCGTCTCGTCGCCGGATGTCGCGCCGGCGATGTACAGCCCGACGCCGCCGCGCAGCACCGTCTTGTCGTTGAGCGCGTAGGCAAAGCCGATCCGCGGCTGGAGATTGTTCCAGTCGTCGTACTGGCCATCTACTTTCGTCGCCCACGGCTTGAAGTCGACATTCCCGAACGCGCCAATCTCGGCGTCGTAGCGCACCCCGAGATTGAGCGTCAACTTGTCCGTGATCCGCCAGTCGTCCTGCGCCCAGGCGGCGAATTTCTTGGAGTAGATGTTGTTGTCGAAATTGCCGACGCCGACGATATAGCTCCGAACCTGGCCCGGGATCTCGGAAAGGCACCTGAGGCACCATGTGTCGACGGTGTCCCACACGGGGAAGAGCGCCTCGATGTTGGCGGGAGTGGGCCGGCCACGGGCGTCAATCTCGCCGCTGGAGGTCAAGCGATTGTATTGAAGCTGGTGACGCCACAGGAACTCCCCACCCGTCCTCAGGTCGTGCCGGCCAGCCGCGTCGTACGAGAACGTGAAGCTCTCCCGGATGTTCCAGTACCACTGGGCCTGGTTGCGCGGGAGGTTCCGGTTCTGGGTGATGTTGAAGTCCGTGAACCTGATGCGGGGCGACCCGTTCGTGGTGCCGTCGATGGGCTTCAGCCAGTGATTCGACCACGTCGTGAGGGCCTTCTCGTCGAGGCCGTACACGGCCCGCCCGCCTTCGATCTCGTTCACGGCCCTATTGCTCAGGACCTGCGTGAACTTCCCGTAGAACTCGTTGTTGAAGTCGACGAACCGGCTCGTGCCGGCCGGGTGGTCCCTCCCGCCCGCTCCGAACGGCCGCAACGTCGTGGTCCTGGACCCTTTGACCATCAGTCTCATCTTCGGGGAGAGCTGCCAGTCGGCGCGCAGGCCTCCCTTTTTCTGGTTGCCCGTGCCATCCAGCGTGATGTTGAACGACGGGTACCTCGTGTTCCAGACGCTGGTGGTCGGTTGGCGCTCGTACTCGAAGTTGCCGAAGTAGTGGAGCCTGTCCTTAATGATCGGGCCGCCGACCGCGGTGCTCATCTGAAGGTTGTCGATCGGCAGGACCCGCTTGAGCACCGGCTCTTCCGCGTTGAACTTGCTGCTGCGGTAGTTCAACCGGCCCACGCTCGAGAGCTGGTTGGTGCCCGACTTGGTGACGATGTTCACCTGCACGCCGGACGACCGGCCCATCGTCGCATCGAACCGGTTCGCGATGTACTGGAATTCCGAGATCATGTCCTGGCTGTACTTGGGCTGACTGCCGGTCCCGATATCCCTCGTCACCTGCTGGCCGTCCAGGTTGATCTGGAACTCCCGCACGTCGTCTGCCCGCCCTCGGTCCGGCAGCGGCTGGGTGGCGTCCATCGTCTGGATCCGACTCCCCGGGGCCAGCAGCGCGAGCGCCATGAAGTTGCGTCCGGCCACCGGGAGCTCGGCCACCTGGCGCGGATCGACGTTGCCGCCCAGGGTCGACGTGGTCGTGTCGAGGAGTGGCGTTTCACCCGTGACCGTCACCGTCTCGGCGATGCCGCTCGGTGCCATCGGCACGTTGACGGTGACAGCCTGTCCAACGAGCACCTGTACGCCCGTCCGCGTCACGGTCCCAAAACCCGACAGCTCACAGGCGATCGTGTAGACACCTGTGCGCACGGGAATTCGATAGCGGCCGCCCGAGTCGGTCACTGCCACGAACGTGTTGCCCGTGGCCTCGTTGGTCGCCGTCACCGTGACACCGGGCAGCACGGCGCCCGTGGAGTCGGTCACGGTGCCGTTGAGCACCGCTTCCTGCGCGTATCCGATGGCCGGGAGCGCCAGGATGGCGCAGACCAGAAGAACCGGTCTGATGCCTGTCATTGAAGCCCTCCTCGTTTCAGGATGAAGATGGAAGTGTGCGTCGGGGCTGACTCGACCCCCGGCGATGGCAGTGCGCCCTACTGCCCAGTGCATCGGTGCGGCCTTCAGTGCAGTACTTAAGGAGGACAGGGTCCGATGATTGGACCACTTTACCACCATAACACTTGACCTTGTCAAGAGGCCGTGTGTATAGTGCCAGTGGCTTGATGGTATAGTGGTTAGTCCAGTGGTTCATCCCAGGCAGTCAATGTACAAAACCATCCAACCGTCTCGCCTCTACGAACAAATCGTCACCCAAATCGAAGAGTCGATCGTGTCCGGCACCCTCAAGCCCGGCGACCAGTTGCCGCCGGAACGCGAGCTGGCCGAGCGCTTCGGGGTCAGCCGCACGGCCGTCCGGGAAGCCATCAAGGCGCTGCACGAAAAAGGGCTCGTCGAGGCCTACGCCGGCCGCGGCACGTTCATCACCAACGCCGGCTCGCAAGCGTTCAGGCAGTCTCTGGGCTGGATGGCCCGGATCGGACAGCCCGACGGCTCGGCGCACCTCGTCGAGGTGCGCGAGATCCTCGAGCCGGAGATTGCGGCCCGCGCCGCGGTCCGCGCCGAGGAAAAGCATCTGGCGGCCATGCGTGAGGCGGTCGCAGCCATGGATGCCGCCATGAGCGACGCGGAAGCGTTCATCGAAGCCGATCTCGACTTCCACCTCGCCATCGCCGAGGCGGCGGAGAACCCGATCATCCTCATCCTGATCGACTCGATCGTCGGCCTGCTGCGCGAGCACCGGATGCGCACCTTCAACGTGCCGGGCGGACCCGAGCACGGACAGCTCCACCACAGGCGCATCCTCGACGCGATCGAGCGCCATGATCCAGACGCGGCGCGGGAGGCGATGCGCACGCATCTCGAGCAGGTCCGTGAAGACACGCGCGCGGATGCGCCGCAGCCGCGGGAGACCAACGTCGTCGCCGAGTGAATCCGAAACGAACCGTTCCGGACCCCATGTCATCCAATCTTGGCTTCATAGGACTCGGTGTCATGGGCGGCCAGATGGTCAAGCGGCTGCTCGACAAGGGGCACAGCGTCACCGGGTACAACCGCACTCGAGCGAAAGCCGAGTGGCTGATCGACGCCGGGATGCGCTGGGCGGACTCGCCGCGCGCCGCGGCTCAGGTCTCAGACGTCGTCTTCTCGATGGTCAGCCACACCAAGGCGTTGCACGAGGTGGCGAACGGACCGGACGGGATTCTCGCGGGCCTCGGTCCGGGCAAGATCTACGTGGACATGAGCACCGTCAGCCCGGCCGCGAGCCGGGAGCTCGCGGCGCGTGTCCGCGACGCCGGCGCGGTGATGCTGGACGCGCCGGTCTCGGGCAGCGTGATCACCTTGCAGCAAGGCAAGCTGTCGGTGATGGTCGGCGGTCCGCGAGACGCGTTCGAGCGCGTCCTGCCGCTCCTGCAGGACGTCGGCCCGAAGGTGACCTATGTGGGGGAGAACGGGCTGGCGGTGTCGATGAAGATCGCGTCGAACCTGAGCCTGGCGGTGCAGATGCTCGCCTTCAGCGAGGGTGTGCTGCTCGCGGAGAAAAGCGGCATCGCGCGCGACGTGGCGGTCGAGGTGCTGACCCACAGCGTCATCGCGTCACCGATGGTGCAATACCGCGGGCCGTTTGTCCTTCGGATGCCCGACGAGGCCTGGTTCAACGTCGACATGATGCAGAAGGACCTCAATCTGGCGCTGGAGATGGGGCAGCGCCTCAGCGTGCCGCTGCCCACCACGGCCGTGACCAACGAGTTTCTGACGACGGCGCGGGGGATGGGGCTCGCGGACAAGGACTTCGCGATCGTCTTCGCGGTGCTGGCCCGGATGGCCGGAGTCACGCCATGAGGATCGTCACGCCCCCCGTGCGCACCGAGCCCGAGATCGACGCCGACCGCGGGCTGCAGATGTACTCGCAGATGCTCCAGATCCGGGCCTTCGAAGAAAAGGTCAACGAGCTCTACACGCGCGCGATCATGCCGGGTCTGGCCCACCTCTATATTGGGCAGGAAGCGGTGGCGGTCGGCATCTGCCAGGCGCTTCGGCGCGATGACTACATCACGAGCACGCACCGCGGCCACGGTCATTGCCTCGCCAAGGGCGCGAAGCCCGACCTCATGTTTGCGGAGTTGCTCGGCAAGCAGTCCGGCTACTGCGCCGGCAGGGGCGGGTCGATGCACATCGCCGACCCGGAGACCGGCAATCTTGGCGCCAACGCCATCGTGGCCGGTAGCGCCGGCATCGCGACCGGCGCCGCGTTCTCGGCGAAATCGCGCGGCACCGATCAGGTGTCCGTCTGCTTTTTCGGCGAGGGCGCGCTCGGCCAGGGCGTGCTGTATGAAGTGATGAATCTGGCTCAGCTCTGGAAGCTGCCGGCGATCTACGTGTGCGAGAACAATCTCTACAACGAGTACACACATTACAGCGAGACGACGGCGGGCGAGATCCTGGCGCGGCCGGCAGCGTTCGGAATGCTCGCCGACCGCGTGGATGGCCAGAATGTCCGGGCCGTGTTCGCGGCTGCGACGCGGTTCGTCGAGAGCGCGCGTCAGGGAAAGGGTCCTGGGTTTCTGCTCTGCGACACCTACCGATATCGGGGCCACCATGTTGGTGACATCAATCGGACGTTCTACCGCTCCAAGCAGGAGGAACAGGACTGGATGACGCAGCGTGATCCCATCACACGACTCGGGGACTGGCTGTGCAGGCTGGGCTTTGCGGTCCCTGCCGAGCTCGAGGACGTGAGGGCGCGCGCGTACGCCAACATCGAAGAGGCTATCCAGTTTGCCCTCGACGCGCCGTACCCGGACGCGAGCGACGTCCGACGCCATGTCTACGCCTGAGACCGCGGGTCGTGAGCTGACGTTCGCGGAAGCGATCCGCGAGGCGCTCGCCGAAGAGATGCGGCGCGATGCGAACGTGGTCATCCTGGGGGAGGACGTCGCGGAGGCCGGGACGCCGTTCAAGGTGCTCTCCGGGCTCGTGGAGGAATTCGGCACCGCGCGCGTCATCGACACGCCGATCTCGGAGGCGGGTTTCACCGGACTGGCCGTCGGCGCCGCCATGACCGGCATGCGGCCCATCGTGGACATCATGTTCGGGGACTTCCTCACCTTGACGATGGACCAGATGGTGAATCAGGCCGCGAAGGTCCATTACATGTCCGGCGGCCACCTCAAGGTGCCGATGGTGCTCCGGACCACGCTCGGCGCCACGCGCCGGTCGGCGGCCCAGCACTCGCAATCGCTGCACGCCTGGCTCAGCCACATCCCCGGCCTGAAAGTGGTCCTCCCCTCGACGCCGTACGACGCCAAGGGCCTGCTCAAGAGCGCGATCCGTGACGACAATC
The DNA here is from genome assembly GCA_964358795.1 of uncultured Vicinamibacterales bacterium. Lineage (GTDB taxonomy): Bacteria > Acidobacteriota > Vicinamibacteria > Vicinamibacterales > JAKQTR01 > CAYHRK01. Next base: position 1,630 of record CAYHRK010000102.1, on the reverse strand, counting down.
CGGTGGCGTTCTTCGAAGACAAGATGATGTACAAGCTGAGCGGCCCGGTCCCCGCCGAGGAGTACACGATTCCGCTGGGCGTCGCCGACATCAAGCGGGCCGGCACCGACGTCACGATCGTCGCGACGAGCAGCATGGTCCAGACGGCGCTCGGCGCGGCCCGCCTGCTCGAAGAGATCGGCGTCAGCGCGGAGGTGGTCGACCCGCGCACGACCTCTCCGCTCGACCGCGACACGATTGTCGAATCCGTGAAGAAGACCTCTCGCGCGATCGTCGTGGACGAAGGGTATGAGCAATACGGGGTGACGGCCGAGATTGCCGCCGTCATTGCGGAGGGGGCGTTCTACTACCTGGATGCGCCCGTCAGGCGGCTGGGCGCGATGGACGTGCCCATCCCGTTCTCGCCGCCGCTGGAGGATGCCACCGTTCCCACGGAACGGACGGTGTTCGATGTCGCCCGAGCGCTGTGCGGAAAGGCCTGATGCACGAGGTGAAGTATGGCTCTGAAGACCCATGGAACTATGGCCGTCGATTGGGAGCAGCGCGTCGATTTCGATCGTCTCCGACGCGAGCGGCTGGCGCGCGCCCGGGCGGAGATGGAGAAAACGGAGCTGGGCGCGCTGCTCTGCTTCGATATGAACAACGTGCGCTACATCACGGCGACCCACATCGGCACGTGGGCGCAGGACAAGATCAATCGCTTCACGCTGCTGCCCCGGGGCGATGAGCCGATTCTCTGGGACTTCGGCTCGGCGGCGCGCCACCACCAGCTCCATTGTCCGTGGCTGGGCGAGCGATCGCGAGCGGGCATCTCGCTCCTGCGTGGCGCGATGTCGCCCGAGATGGGCCGCGCCGAGGACGTGGCGCGCAAGATTCGCATCGAACTCGAGGCCCGCGGCCTGCACAAGGAACCGCTTGGCGTGGACGTCGTCGAGCTGCCCGTGCTGTTCGCGCTCCAGAAGGAAGGCCTCACGGTCGTTGATGGCCAGCAGGTGATGTCCGACGCGCGCGTGATCAAGACCGCGGACGAGATCACTCTGCTCAACACGGCCGCCATGATGGTGGACGCGGCCTACGACGAGCTATACCGCGCGATGAAGCCCGGCATGCGCGAGAACGAAGCGGTCGGACTGGTGTCGAAGGCGCTCTACGATCTCGGCTCCGAGTACGTCGAGGCGGTCAACGCCATCTCCGGCGAGCGGTGCAACCCCCACCCGCACGTCTTCTCCGACCGCGTCCTGCGCCCCGGCGACCCGGTGTACTACGACATCCTCCACTCGTACATGGGCTACCGGACCTGCTACTACCGGTGCTTTTCGATCGGCTACGGCTCTCACGCCATGGTCGACGCCTACAAGCGCTGTCGCGACTATCTCGACGCCGCCATCGAGCTGGTGCGGCCGGGCCGGACGACGGCCGAGATCGCCGCGGTGTGGCCACGCGCGCAGGAGTTCGGCTTCCCGAACGAGGAAGCCTGCTTCGCGCTGCAGTACGGCCACGGCGTGGGGCTGGCGATCTGGGAGAAGCCGGTCATCAGCCGCCTCGTCTCGCTCGACCATCCCTGCGAGATCAAGCCGGGCATGGTCTTCGCGCTCGAGACGTTCTGGCCGTCGACCGACGGGTGGAGCGC
>CAYHRK010000101.1:0-12402 GCA_964358795.1 uncultured Vicinamibacterales bacterium | reverse complement strand
CCTGGCCGATGGCGCGAATCACCGCCAGAATTTTCTCGAGGTTGCCTTCCGTCGCGCCCACCCATTTCGATCGGAAGTTCTTCAGCTTGATCGTCGTCAGTCCGCACTCTTTCGCGAAGGCCTCGGCCACGAACGTCTTGCCGGTCCCCATCGGGCCCGTGAACAGGATGCCCATCGGGACGCGGCTCGTGCGGCCGTCGCGGATGTTCTCGGCCACCACCCGAAGATCCTTCTTGACCTCCTCCATCCCGCCGACCACCTCGAAGCCGTGTTCGGGCTCGACGAACTCGACCAGCCCGAAACACTCGCGCTCCAGGATTTCGCGCTTCCGGCGTGCAATCAGGCGATCCACGTCCTGGCGCGCCCGGTCGGCGACGGCCGCGGTGTCGGGTTCGACCGTCGACGCTCCGGGCGCAAGCAGCCGCCGGATTTCGTCAGGGGTCATGACCACGGTCAACGCGGCCAGCGTTTTCGCCCGCGCGGGCACATCCGGGCCCGGGCCAAGGATGCCGGCGATGAACGCTTCGCGCTGCGCCGTGTCCGCCTCGGAGGCCGGCGGAGGCGTGAGAATCGATGCAATCTGCACGGCTTTCAGCCCCGCGGTGACCTCGACGTACCGATCGGCGTCCTTCTCGGTGAGCCGGGGGTCGGCGATGCGAGCCACGGTCTTGCGCGTGCCGCGGTCCGGCATCGGGATGTCGACCACCGCCACCTTCGGATTCGACACAATTTTCGGCGCCAGGTCGCTGAGATTCTCGGCGACGAGCAGGATGATGTTGTCGCCCTTCTCGATGGCGGGCAGCGACGACCACCGGTGAAGCATGATGACGGCGGCCCGGTCGGCATCCGATTGGAAGGTCGGGTCGCCGGCCGGCGCCAGCGACTCGGCGTACTCCAGAATCACGGCGGCCCGCATCGAACCCACCAGCAGACGCTCCAGTGCCGGAAACACCTTGTCCTTCTGCGTCGAGCCGATCAGGTCGCCGAACTCGGTCACCGTCTGGGCCCGCTTGGCAAACCGCGCACCGGTGGCCAGGTTGTACACGGCGATGGTCTCGCGCGTGTCCTTCAACAACACGTCGGTCAGAAAGTCGACCAGGCTCGAGGTTTTCTGCCCGTGCACGACGACGTCGTAGACGTTGCCGTGAAGGATGAACATGGAGGCTTCGCCCCGCAGGTATCGGCGGCGCAAATCCTCAGCCCAGGACGGCAGCAGGCGCGGTTCGTTCATGGTTGTGTGGTCAGGCGTTGGAACTCAGCCCCATGCTGCTCAGGAGCCGCTCGGTGTCGGCGGTGCTGTCCTTGATGGCCTGCACGCCATCCAGCAGTTCATCGAGCTGACCGGTCAGCTCCTGAGGCGACTGCATCGTCACAATCTGGTCGGCGAGCAGCCGGAACGAGTTCTCGATCAGATCCAGCTGACCGCGGGCGACGCCCAGATACCTTCGGATCTCCTGGACCTTCTCGAACCGTTTCATGATCACGGCGAGGTTCTTCTTGGCGATTCCGATCTGGGGCTCGCCGTCCTTGCCGTTGCGAATCGCCTTGTCCCAGCGGTCGCGGTCTTTGTCGAGCCCGCTGATGTCGATCGAAGCCAGGTACTGCTCGTATCGCGCGCACGTGACGGCCATGTCGAGGAACGCTTCCACCAGGCGGTCGGTTTTCACCAATTCACCGCGCAGGAGATCGGCCGTGAACGAGGGGTTCTGGGCCGCCAGACGTTGAATGTCCCGCTTCTGCGCGACCAGCCGATCGACCCGCTGCCGGTCGGGGTTGGACAGCAACTGCATACGCTCAGCGCGCGCCTGCTGTTCGTACGCCAGCTTCACCTGCTCGAATCTCGGGTCCCATAGCAGGTGCCGCAGGCGTGACGACTCGGGCGCATGCAGCAGCCACATCGCCTCGGCCCCCAGCGCCACGACCGCCAGCAGTGGATTCAAGGTCAGGCCCGCCGCCGCCAAGGCGCCGCCGAACAACGACAGGTTGTAGGGATTCGCGAAGGCGTACTTGAGGTACGGTCGTTTCTCGAAGATGGCGTCCCTGACCGACGACGTCGCGGCCTCCATCACGGGCGATCCCGTTCGGGAGGCACCTGCCGCCGGGTTCGTGGAGATGGGCTGCTCCGGGGCCCGCCGGTCGGGATTCTCGGTTTGCGCCATGCGTGTATTCTACGTGGCCGCAGTCGCCGGCGTGTACAAGAGGTCGAGCAGCCTCTTCTCCACGGCCCGGAAGTCCGCCGACGATTTCAACGCGATGTCGCGGTTCGCGAAAAACGGCACGTCGACGCGGTGCAGGATCCGCGCCGGCCGGGCCGACAGCACGTAGATCGTGTCCGCCAGATAGACCGCTTCCGACACGTCGTGCGTGACAAACAGGATCGTATTGTCCGCCGTTCGCGATACGTCGAGCAGCAGGCCCTGCATGCCCCAGCGCGTCTGCGGGTCCAGGGCGCCAAATGGCTCGTCCATCAGCACCAGGCGCGGCTCGTTGATGAGCGTGCGCGCAATGGCCACGCGCTGCTTCATGCCGCCCGACAGGTCCTTAGGAAACCGATCGGCGAAATCGCTGAGCCCAACCGAGGCGAGGTACCTGTCCGACAGCCTGTGCCGTTCAGCCTTCGACACGCCGTGCAGGCGCAACCCGTACTCGACATTGTCGCGAACGGTCAGCCAGCCAAACGACGTGTACGCCTGAAACACCATCCCGCGGTCGCGCCCTGGGTCGGCGATGGGCTTGCCGTCGATGAGGATCTCCCCTGTTGTGGGTGTCAACAGCCCCGCCACAGCCTTCAGGATGGTGGACTTCCCGCACCCGGACGGCCCCAGGAACACCACGACCTCGCCGGCGCCAGGCTTGTCTTCGATATCGAACGACACGTCGCGCACCGCTTCCGTCGATTGGCCGAGCCGGTCGATGTAGGTGATGCAGAGGTCCTTCACCCGCAGCTTGGGTGGCGCCCCAGCCATGTCGGCGCGATAGGTGGGCGGCGCGGTGGCCTTGCGGTTCTCGACCGTCACGGCGACGGTGCCAGGCTCACCGCTTTGAGGCACCGGCTGCGGTCGCGTCGCGTCGCTCATGCGGGTTTCTCTCGCCACCGGAACATCACCCCCGAGACCATCCTGATCAGCAGATCGGTCAGCAGGCCGATGCCCCCAATCACCAGCAGGCCGGCAAACGACCACGACGCCTTCTGGTGTTTGTACGCCAGTTCCACCATGTAACCCAGTCCGTGCCCCGGATTGATGGCTTCGGCCAGGATCACGTAGGTCCAGGAAATCGCGTTCATCACGCGGAACGAGTCGAAAATCTCGGGCATTGCGGCCGGCAGCAGGATCGTCCGGATCACCTGCAAGCGGCTGGCGCCCAGCGTGAGTCCCGTTTGCACCAGTTCATCCGGCACGGCGCGAATCGCGGTGACGACGACCGGGAGCAGGTAGACGAAGACGCCGAGAAACAGGAACGCGATCTTCTGCGATTCGTAAATCCCGAACCACAGGATCAGCAGCGGAATGAACGCCGAGATGGGCATGTAGCGCAGCGGCGCCATGATGGGCTCGAACAGCCGATTGATGGGCTCGAACGCGCCCATCAACACCCCGAGCGGCAAGGCCACGGCGGCGGCGAGCAGAAACGCCACACCAATCCGCTGGGTGGACACGAGAATGGCGCTGGCCAGGTCGTAGTCGATGAACAGTTGCAGCGTGCCGCGCACGACCTCGCTTGGCGACGGCAGGAAGTCGGGCGGCGCCAGCCTGCCGTAGGACGCCACGCACCAGGCTCCCAGCACGACGGCCGGCATGACGAGCCCCAACAGGAGGCTCGTCGTGCGCGGCAGCGGATTTCTGAGCTCGAACAGCGGCGACGATCGCCTGGCCATCACCTTATTGCGTGGCCAGAATGACTTTGATGTCGGTACGGCGGTTCAGCTGCCGTCCGGTCTCGGTCGTGTTGGGCGCGACCGGGTTCTCCGACCCCCGCCCGATGGTCTGGAATCTGGCGGGCTGGATGTTCGGGAAGTTCTTCAGCACATATTCCTTCACGGCTAGCGCCCGGCGCTCCGAGAGCGTCAGGTTGACGACGTTTGGACCGGTCGAATCCGTGTTGCCCTCGACGCGCAGGTAGGTGTTGCCAAACGACGTCATGGTCTCTCCGAGCGCATCGAGCACGAAGTACGACCCCTCCATGATCTGATCCGATCCCGGTGTGAAGTGAATCTGAATCTGCTTGTTGATGATCGCGCGATCCTGGGACGAAGCCGGCCGGCTGGCGATCTTCGGCTCCTGGATCGCCTGACCTGGATAGGCCTGTGCCAGGGCCGCAATGAAGCGCGTGTCGGCCCAGTCCTTGGCGTCAACCGGGCGCGTTACCAGCCCCTTCTTGCGCCAGATGACAAAGGCCGTGTCGAACAAGGTCTCGTAGTGCGCCTTGCCGCCGGTCAGGCCGTAGAACTGGGCGTTGTCGGCGTAGGGCGTCAGCTTCAGGCCCGACAGCATGCCCGACACCGTGTCGCTGTCGAGCTTCAGCGCCTTGCCCACCACGGCGTACGCGGCGGCCGGATCGGCCTTCATCATCTCGATGCCATCGAACCAGCCGTGCACGAAATCCCGAAGCGTTTCCGGCGCCTGGTCGATGATGTCCTGCCGCGCGCACAGCGTATCGGCGATGATATTGGTGGCGGCCATGGTGGACACCAGCACGTGCGCCTCGTCGCCGCGGGCAGCCACCGCCGCCGACAGGTCCGGCTCCCACGTGACGGCCGCATCCACCTGCCGGGCCTTGAACATGGCGGCGGCGGCCGGCGCATCCTGCGTGAAGATGATGGCCTTCTCGAGCGCCACCCGATCCTCGGTCGCCAGCCCCGATTGCGCCAGCAGGTAGAGCAGCAGGAAGTGCGAGGGCGTGAACTGGGTACAGGCAATCTTGCGGCCCTTCAGGTCCTCAATCGACTTGATCGTCGACAACGAGACGATCCCGTCTCCGCCGCGCGACCAGTCCTGCATGATGATCGACTTGGCCTTCTGGTTCTGCTCGGACAGCATCGAGGCTTCGCGAGCCCAGTTGTCCACCGTGTTCCACATCAGGTCGACATCGCCCTTCCGGAACGCGGCCAGCTTGGCCGCCGGGTCCTCCAGCAGCACGAACTTCACGTCGAATCCGTACCGCTTGCGGAAGTTCGACGCCGCATTCGCGTCGAGACCGGCGTTGAACACGACGCCCGGCGCATGGCCGGCCCACGTGTTGATGGCCACCACGAGCGGCCGCGTCAGCCTGCCGCCACCTGACAGCGCCACCCCGGTCACGCCTGCGGCGCCCGTGTTGCGAGCCGGGTCGGCCGGCGCGTTGCCCAGCGCGTCGAAATCGCTCCGGCCCACCTCCTGCGACGCCGCCGTGCTGGCAGGCTTGTCGCCGACCGCCCAGTGCCGGATGTCGGCACCCTTGTAGTGGTAGAAGGCGTAGCCGATGACGCCCAGGATGATCAGCGTGATGAACAGCTTCGCAAACGGAGTCAGCCTCATGATGCCCTCCTACAGCGTCTTCTGGCCCTGAGCGGCCTGCTGCGCGGCGCGCTTGGTCTTCATTTCGGCCAATTGCTGCCGCGCTTGCACGTCGCCCGCCTGGTTGCTCAACGCGGCCAGCCTCGCGTCGAGGGACGATTCCGACAGCTCGCGGCCCAAGTTGGCTTCCGCGATGGTCGTCTTGATGTGGTCGCGCACGTTGTCCAGCGCCTTCACTTCGGCGTCGACCGACAGGCCGTCGAGCTGATTCTGGATTCTGATCCGTGCCTGGGCCGACTGCAGCTTGGCCAGTTGTGAGTCGCGCTCCGCCTTCAGTTTCCGAATTTCGGTCTGGACGGTGATCAGCGATGATTTGGCCGAATCCGCATCCTTCTGTGCGAGTTCCAGCTCGGCGCGAAGTTCGACGAGTTCCCGGTCTAGTGCGGTTTGCTTCTGGATCAGAACCACTGCCAGATCGTCCTGATTCGTGTCGACCGCCACCGCCAGTTGCGCCTGCACGTCGGCCAGATCGCGGGTGGCCTTCTGCGTGCGGGCGTCGATGTCTTCACGACGGCGGATGATGGCCGCAGTGGCAGTCTTCAGACGCGTGTACTTCTCCACCATCGAGTTGATGGCGTTCTCGTAGGCGATCTCCGGATGCTGTTTTTCCACATCCGAGATCCAGAGCGACAGGAATCCGCGCCACAGGTTGCCAAGCCGCCTGAACAGTCCACCCTCTGCCATGCTGGTCACCTTTCCTTGCGAGTGGCAGGTCCGCCCGCCTTTTCGGCCGGGGCCCGCAGTTTCGATGAGGCCTGCACCACGCGCGCCACAGCCTCCTGCCCGAAGAATTCCAGGATCTGCTGAATGCCCAGCTTCTTGTCGTTGCAGGCGTTCACCACGGCCTGCTGCTCCCGCACGCGCTCGTCCATCACCGTCCGGATTCGCTGAATCTCGTCCTCGAACTTCTTGATGCGCGCGGCCGATTCGGTCAGCAGCGTCTGCGTGTCGGCCGCACCGGTCCGAATGTAGCCTTCCAGGGTCTGGATTTCCGCAACGCCGCCCTCGATGATCTTGTCGATCGACACGCCAAACGCGGTCAGCGACGCTTCCACAATCTGCTTCTTCACGGGCGCGGGCGTCTCGGTCGGCAGGCTCGCCAGCAACTCCATCGCTTTCGAGACCCGCTCGGATTCCTCCTCGTCGATCCCGGCCGCCTCGAAGACCGCGCGGAAGTCCACCTGGCCGCCCAGCGCGGCCGGCGGGTCTTTCACGAACACCTGGGATAAGGCCGCCGCGCCATCCCCAGGCGAGGTACCGGCGGCGTCGGCGTCCTCTGCGTGGCCGCCTCCCTCGTCCTGCACCACGAACCATCCGAGGACGTTGGCGCCCCAGCCCTTCTTGTCGCTCATGTCGATTCACTCCGGCGCCCCGGGCGCCGCTTCGCGGGATGGTCGGGAAAAGAGAATAGCCTGCCGGGTAGGGATTGTACGACTGCGGCCTCCGGGCCGCAAATGCGGCGCACGTACAAGTTGACGAGCCTCTTGCCACACGGGTTCCCGGCTCCGGCCAGACAGCAGGGCGCCCAGGCCAACCGTGGCCACGCCCGCACCGCCAAGGCGCAAGACGCGGAGCATGAATTGTCGCCGATCGATGAATGGATCGGGGCCGGGCATGCGTGTGCTCCTCGGGTTTGGCAGACAGGCGGGCTTCCTAATAAGGCTACCCGGGGGGCAGTTAGTGTGCCGTCCCAGTAGTCTGTCGCCTATTTCCCGGGCGGGGCATCCCGCCTGGCGGCGTTACTCCTCCCTCACATACTCCCGGTATGCTCGGTCGTCGCGCCTTGCCAGTCGGGCGCCGCGCTCCGGGACATAGGCAACGAACCACTGGGACGGCACACTCGGCTGCCCTATCATAAGGCGGGAGAGGTCATGACATCAGCCGACCTTCGCGACCTGGCTCGTATCGTCGGCGAGGTGTTCTGGGGCATGGCGTACGGCCGAACCCAGCGTGAGCTGCGCGGCCAGGCGATCGAGCTCGAAGATCTGTTTCTGTTGCTGTGCTATCTGGAAAGCGTGGGCCTGCCTAACCCGGCCACCGCCTACCTGCTGGAGGTGTATCCGTTGCTGCTGGAGGAATTCCACCTGTGGCATCGGCGGATGGGCGCCGATCATTCGCCGCTGGCCAGCTTCTCGTGCTGCTAAGGACCCGGAAAGAAATAACCATACATGCGAGACATCCTGAGGCGGCGCGTCGTGTTGTTTGGCGGCAAGGGCGGCGTCGGCAAGACGACGTGCGCCACGGCGTTGGCCGTGGCGGCCAGCCGCATGGGGCGCCGGGTGCTGTTGGTCTCGACCGATCCGGCGCACTCGACGTCGGATGCGTTGGGCCGGTCCATCGGGGCCGACATTCGAGAGGTGCTGCCTGGTCTGCACGCCGTTGAACTGGACGCCGAAGCCGAAGCGGCGCGCTACCTCGAACTGGTGCGACGGCAGGTGGCCACGCTGTTCAGCCCCGCGGTAATGCGCGAAGTGTCCCGGCAGTTCGAACTGGCCGCATCGATGCCCGGCGTGGTGGACGTGGCGCTGTTCGATCGCATGACGGATCTCATCCTGGCGACAACCACCGATATCGATTTGCTGATTTTCGACACGGCGCCGACCGGCCACACCCTGCGGTTGCTGCAGATGCCGGAGTCCCTGGGCGTGTGGGTGGGTGCCCTGGCCTCTCGCCGCCGCGAGATGTTGTTGAGGCAGCACGCGTTGACGGGGCAGGCCCCACCCGATGTGCCGACGGTGGATCCGGTGTTGGCCGCGCTTGAGCGGCGCGAGGGCCGACTGCGCGAGCTGCGCACCGTGCTGACGGCGGCCGATCTCACGTCGGTCGTCCTGGTGCTGCAGCCGGAGCGGTTACCGATCGAGGAGACCGCCCGGGCGTTGGCGTCTCTCGAACAGGCTGGGCTGCCGATTGGCGGACTGGTCGTCAATCGTGTGCTTCCTGGAGACCTCGAGGGCACGTTTTACGATGCGCGCCGCACCCAGGAACGGCAGTACCTGAACGAAATCGACCGGCGATTCGCGGGGCGGATCCGGGCCGTCGTGCCGCAGTTCGAATCCGACGTGCACGGCCTGGAAAGCCTGGCGCGCGTCGCTGAATACCTATTGGCTGGTGGGGTCAGGTCTTGGGATGTGGGATCAATTTCACATCCAAAGGCCTGACCACGCAGAGAGGGGATGATGCGCGTCACTGAGCCGATGACGATGATCACCGACTATGTGATGGGGGCGCTGGCACTGGTGCTGGCCGCGCGCCTGCTGAACGTCGGCGTCGCCTTCCATCGAACCTCGGTCACCTTGTTCGCCTTGACGTTTCTGATGACGGCTGTGGCCGCGCTGGTGGGTGGGTCGTACCACGGTTTCGTTCAGATGGTTCCCATCCCTGCGGCGCGGGTGATGTGGAAGGTCACGTTGGTGGCCACCGGCATTGGCAGCGCGAGTCTTCTGGCCGGAGCCATTTATGCCGGCACCATCGGGACATGGCAGCGGCTGCTGTTGGCCGTCGTGCTGGTCAAGCTCGCGACGTACCTGTGGTGGATCTCGTCGCACGATGACTTTGTCTTCGTCATCGCCGACTACGGTTCGGCCCTCGTGGGCCTGCTGGTACTGTCGTCGGTGATGCGACCATCCGGGCTGACGCCGGCTGCCGCCTGGTTTGCTGCCGGCGTGGCGGTGTCGGCGGTCGCGGGTCTGATTCAGTATTTCAAGCTGGCACCGCACCCGCGATTCAACCACAACGACCTGTTTCACGTCGTGCAGATGCTGGCGCTCTACCTGCTCTTCCGGGGTGGCGCGTTGCTACGGGACATGGGGTAGCGCTGTCGGTCTGCGTGCCGCTCGAGTACGCGCACCGGTGGTTTGCGCTAGACTGCCTTGCGCCCGCCGCCGCGCGGGGATCACAGGAGGACGCATGGCCACGCCCGAGACCGGCCACCACGCCGGCCGCGACAGCTGCCGGCATGGTGTGTACGGCGCTGTCGGTGTCGGGCAACACCAAGCCGATTCTGGCGGCGCCCCAGGCCTCGATCATGGAAGCCCTGGTTGAAGGGTTCATGAGCCATCAGGCCGTGGCCTATCGCAGATCGTCTCGGCGCTCGGATTTGCGGCCATCTGCGTCTATTTGTGGTGGGATGCTACTCGGAAGGAAACATAGAAGCCAGCAGACAAGGACTGACATGAGCCCAATCGTGCCGGGGACGCCGCGCACGGCGTTTCAGGCGAGGTTTCCAGATGGTCGCATTTTCGAGGCGCCGCCGGGCACGCCGATCCGGGACGTGATCGACGCGGCGCTGGGCGCCGTCGATCCTCCGGTGGTCGGCGCCATGGTAAACGGCCGGCTGCGCGAACTGGTGTACCCGCTCACCGAAGACGCCAGCATCACGCCGCTCGACACGTCGACCTCCGATGGCGCCCGCATCTACCGGCGGTCGCTGGCCTTCCTGCTGTTGGTGGCGGTGGACGAGGTCTTTCCGGGCACCGAGGTCTACATCGAGCACTCGGCAACGACGGCGGCCGGCTATTTCTGCGAAGTGCGCGGACGCGGTTCGCTCAGTGCCGCCGATCTGGACCGCATCGACCGTCGCATGCGCGAGATCGTGGCCGCCGACGAGCCTATTATTCGCAGAACCGTACCGGTGCCGGAGGCCATCTCGCTGTTTCGCGACCGCGGTGAGACCGATACGGCACGGCTGCTGGCGCATCGCGCCAAGGGCGTGCTGGTGCTGTACGAAATGCGGGGACGGCGCGACTATTTTCAGGGCTACCTGGTGCCGTCGGCCGGCTGCCTGCGCCATTTCGCGTTGCGGCCGCTCCATCCGGGATTCGTGCTGTTATTCCCTCACCAGCATCAACCCACAGTCTTGGTGCCGCCGACACCGTACCCGAAGCTGTTTCGGGTGTTTGAGGAGGCGGGAAACTGGCTGGATCGGCTCGGCATTCGCGACGCAGGCGCACTGAATGATGCCATTGTCGCTGGCCGGCTGCGCGAGGTGTCGCTGGTGGCAGAGGCGCTGCACGAGTCAGGCATCGCCCGCATTGCCAGCGATCTCGCCTCGTCATCGGGCCGGGTGCGGGTGGTGCTGGTGGCTGGTCCCAGTGCATCCGGCAAGACGACGTTTGCGAAAAGGCTGGCCGTGCAGCTGCTCGTCCACGGACTGCGACCGATGCCGATCGGCCTCGACGACTATTTCGTCGATCGCGACCGTACGCCAAGAGACGAGCGCGGCGAGTTCGATTATGAGACCATTGGCGCGCTCGATCTCGACCTGTTCAACCGGGACCTGCAAGCCCTGGTCCGCGGGGCACCCACGACGCTGCCGCGGTACAACTTCCTGACCGGTCAACGGGAAGTCGGACCGACGGTGTCGCTATCGGCCCAGCATGTGATCATCGTGGAAGGCATTCACGGCCTGAATCCGACCCTGGTGCCCAGCATCCCGGCCGAACGGGTGTATCGCGTGTACGTGTCGGCGCTGACGCACCTGAATCTGGATCGGCACAATCGCGTCAGCACGACCGACTGCCGGTTGATTCGGCGTGTGGTGCGCGACGCGGTCACGCGCGGCTACACCGCCACCGACACGCTGCGCCGGTGGGACTCGGTGGTGCGGGGCGAGAAGCAGCACATTTTCTGCTTCCAGGAGAACGCGGACGCCATCTTCAATTCGGCGCTGGTGTACGAGCTGGCGGTGTTGCGGCCGTACGCCGAGCCGCTGCTGCTGCAGGTGCGCCCCGACACGCCGGAGTACCCGGAGGCCAACCGGCTGCTGTCATTTCTGCAGTGGTTCCGTCCCGCTCCACCCGACCTGGTGGCCGACAATTCCATTCTGCGCGAGTTCGTCGGCGGATCGATTCTCGAGCAGTTCTCGCTCTGGCCAACGACTCCAGACAAGGGTGGATCCCCGCGAGGCACGACGAGCCGCTGGCCCAAGCGCCGAAGCTGATGCTCTACGCCCGGTCGAGGTCGTCGCGGCCCGTTCGCACATTCCAGGGCAGCAGCTCGTACTGGGCGACGCCGGCCTTCCAGTAGGGGTCGCCGTCCCTGATGGCATCGAGCGAGGCCTCAACCTCCTGGTCCGGCACCCGCAACAGCAGCGCGCCGCCATAGCGCGGTTCGAGCGGACCGGACGCCACCAGCACGCCGCGCGCCTTCAGGTGCTGCAGGTAGGCTCGGTGCCCGTCATAGTGGACCAGCACCTCATCGAGCGGACGGCGATAACGGATGATCGCAAGCGCGTACATGGCACCTCCCGAGTCACGACATTCTACTGGAGGGTAGGCCGTCTGGGATCGGCCGCTACGCTATGATGATCACGCGATTGCTGAGCGGGGCACTAAGCCTGACGACTCCGCCTAACCAGGTCACATCATGAGCACGACATCCGACCAACGGTCCGCGGAGTTTCTGCAGATTGCCGACCAGTTCAAGCTGGGGGCGCTAATCACGGAGACGTCCCATCCCATCACCGCGAACCTCAGTGATGTGGCCCGAGACGACATTGCCGCCGGCCTGAAGCTCCTGCTCGACGTGGACGATGACGTGGTGCAGACGTATCGCGCGTTTGTCGCGTCGGGCAGGGCCGCAAGCCTTGTTCAGACCGTGTTGCGCGCGCTGGAGGGCGGCGGCCGCATGTTCTTCACTGGGTGCGGATCTACGGGTCGCCTGAGCATCCTGCTGGTGTCGATCTGGCGGGAATACTGGCAGCGGAATCGGACACACGGGGCTGGCGACGGCGCGGCGGCAGCCGACTTCGTGCCCCGATTCCAAAGTACGGCAACAGTAGTCCGGAGCGCGGCACCCGGATCGCAAGGCGCGACGACCGAGCATATCGGGAATATGCGAGGAAGGAGCA
>CAYHRK010000100.1:7177-12470 GCA_964358795.1 uncultured Vicinamibacterales bacterium | reverse complement strand
GTTGGGGTAGTTCTTGGCGGCGTTGATGCCGCCCTGCGCCGCAATGCTGTGCGCACGGCGGGGGCTGTCCTGGATGCAGAAGCTCAACACGTTGTAGCCGGCCTCGCCCAGCGTGGCCGCTGCCGCGCCGCCCGCCAGACCCGTGCCCACGATGATCACGGTGAACTTGCGGCGATTGGCAGGATTGACCAGTTTCGCGTCGAACCGGTAGCGCTCCCACTTCTCCGGCAGCGGTCCCGATGGAATACGCGCGTCGAGCTGGCGCGTGCCGGCCGGCGCGATCTGTGGTGCGCCGTTCATGATCGGCCCCCGAAGAAGAACAGCCAGAGTGGAATGGACAGGAACCCGCCTCCCAGGACGATGGCCAGCACCTTGCCGGCCTTCAGCACCTTCGGCGTCAGGTTCGGATGATCCAGGCCGAGCGACTCGAACGCGCTCGAGAATCCGTGCCAGAGATGGAAGCCAACGACCACCATGCAGGCGGAGTAGAAGGCCACCCAGAGCGGGTTTCGGAAAATCTCGCGGACCAACCGGTCCAGGTCGCGCCCGTCAACGCCATGGATGATCGTGGTATACCACGGCCCGTACTTCATCGTTCCCACATGGACGATCAGGAACACCAGCGTGGTCGATCCGGTCCAGATCATCGTCGATGACGCCAGCGACTTGCGGCTGACCCCACCGGCCCGCTGCTTGTTCTCGTAGGCCACCGGCCGTGCCGAGCGGTCCGAGAACCACATCAGGGAGGCTTCGAGGACATGAAGGAGGAAGATTGCGACGAGCCCAATCTCAGCCGGGATGACGAGCGGGTTCGAGATGAGGACGTGCGAGTAGGCGTTGAACTTCGCCGGGCCGAAGTAGAGCAGCAGGTTCCCGATGAGATGGATGCACAGGAACCCGATGAGGCTCAACCCGGTCAACGCGATGAGGATCTTCGACGTAATCGTGGAAAACGGCGATAACCTGCGCGGTGCCATGTGGGTCTCCAGCCCGGATCTGACAAGCCCGGGACGTGAGAGTGGAGGACTCGGCGTGGTGCAGCGGTGAGTCCTGCGGGCAATTGTATGTGTGGCCGTACTGCCAGCGCAAGTTCGCCGTCAACAAAACTGTTAGACTACGCGCTCATGATCGGATTCTTGAAGACGGCCCCAGTCATCGAGCCACTCCCGGCATCGCAGATCGACCCGGAATACAAGCGATTACGCCGCCAGGTATTTCTGGGGATTTTCGTCGGCTATGCGGGGTTCTACCTGGTCCGCAACAACCTGGCGCTGGCGATCCCCGACATCCTCAAGCAGTACCCGCAGTATTCGAAGGCGTCGCTGGGCACGGCGCTGACCGGTTCATCGATCGCCTACGGCGTCTCGAAATTCCTCATGGGTTCGGTCTCGGACCGGAGCAACCCGAAGTACTTCCTGCCGCTTGGACTGCTGCTGTCGGCCGCCATCATCTTTGCGTGCGGTACGGTGAAGGGTATCTACGCCTCCCTGGCGGTGCTGGTCGTGCTGCAGACGCTCAACGGCTGGGTGCAGGGGATGGGCTGGCCGCCATGCGGCAAGACCATGGTCCACTGGTTCAGCACCAAGGAACGCGGACTGGTGGTCTCGGTGTGGAACTGCGCGCACAACGTCGGCGGCGGGCTGGTCGCAAGCCTGGCTGCGGTGGGCTTGGTGCTGTTTGGTGATTGGGGCGCGAAGTTCTACTTCAATGCGCTGGTGGCTGCCGCGGTTGCGGTCGTGGCGCTCGTGATGATGCGTGATACGCCACAGTCGTGCGGACTGCCTCCCGTCGAGCAGTACCGGAACGACTACCCGCCCGACTACAGCGCCGACCACGAACGGACCTTTACGTTCAGCGAGATCTTCTTCGAGCACGTCCTCAACAACAAGTACTTGTGGCTCATTGCCATCGCCAATGCGTTCATCTACTTCGTGCGCTACGGCGTGGTGAACTGGATTCCCACGTATCTGGAAACCGCCAAGGGCTTCTCGTTCCAGCAGTCGAGCCTTGGCTGGACGCTCTACGAATGGGCCGCCATCCCCGGCACGATCGCCTGCGGCTGGATGTCGGACAAGGTGTTCAAGAGCCGCCGCGCGCCCGCCACCATCCTGTTCATGACAGTGACGCTGGTGGCGGTCGTCGTGTACTGGATGAACATGAAGGGCCCGCTCTGGATCGACTACGCGGCGCTCATCGCCATTGGATTCCTGATCTATGGGCCGATCATGATCATCGGCCTGCACGCGCTGGATCTGGTGCCCAAGAAGGCGGCCGGCACCGCCGCCGGATTCACCGGGTTTTTCGGTTACGCGTTCGGATCGGCGATCGCGGGCACCGGGGTCGGCTGGATCGCCGACCACTGGGGCTGGAACGGCGTCTTCATCACGATGGTCGTCTGCTGCGTTCTGACGATCGTGTTCAGCGCGATGACGCTCGGCCACACCGCCGAGAGCGGAACGCGGCACCTGCCGCAGGGCGGCTAGTAATGGACATCGGGTGTTGCGCCGCTACGACAGCCGGTACTGATCGGCTAGTCGGGTGAAGGCAGCCACCTCGCCACGTTGCCAGTCATCCTCGCGTCCGAGTTCGGCCGCCATGAGAGCCGCCACGGCCGGAGCCATCTCGACGGCCGCCTTCGCGTTCAGGAAAAGCGCTCGGCATCGACGTGCCAGCACGTCTTCGACCGATCGGGCCATCTCGACGCGGACGGCCCAGACCACCTCGGCCCGGCAGTAGGGCAGCGCCGGGTGGAGACGTTCGGCCAGCGGCGGATGCGCACACATCAGGTCCTGGATGGCGAGCGCGTCGGATCCATAGACGCTCAGCGCGCCAAACTTCTCCGCGTGGGGGTGGAACCCGTGGATGTTCAGCGTCTTGGTGACGCACGTCTTTTCGGGCAGGCGCGCGAGCATGGCAGCCTGGTTGACCACGTCTTCCGCCATGTGCCGATACGTCGTCCACTTCCCGCCGGCAATCGTCAGCAGTCCGGACGGATCGATATGGATCGTGTGGTCGCGCGACAACGCGGCCGTGGAGGTGGCGCCGCCGCTGCGAACCAGCGGGCGAATGCCCACCGAGACGCTCAACACATCCGCCCGCGTCGGGGCGCGATGCAGATACTGTCCGGCCGTCTCCAGAATGAAGGCGATCTCCTCGTCCTTGGCGCGAGGCTCGAGCGTCGGTTCCGTGATGGGTGTGTCGGTGGTCCCGACCAGTGTGTGCCCGTGCCACGGGATGGCGAACATCACGCGTCCATCGCGCGTGTGCGGCACCATGATGGCGCTTTGACCGGGCAGAAACGATCGGTCGAACACCAGGTGCACGCCCTGACTTGGCGCGATCAGTGGCGCCGACTCCGGATCCGACAGGCGGCGGACGGCATCCGCGAACGGGCCGGTGGCATTGATCACGACTTTCGCGCTCACCCGGATCTCGTGGCCGTCTTCCAGGTCTGTCGCCACCACGCCATCAATGAACCCGTCCGACTCCCGAGTCAGACCAACGACCGGCGTATAGTTCAGCAGCGCCGCGCCCTGCTCGGCGGCCGTCTGCGCGAGGTTGACGAGCAGCCGCGAGTCGTCGAACTGGCCATCGTAGTAGACCACGCCGCCGCGCAGCCCCTCGGTCCGGATCGTGGGAAGCCGGGCCAGCGTGTCATCGCGCGACAGGATTTCCGAGTCTCCAAACCCGTACTTGCCCGCCAACACGTTGTACACCTTCAGTCCCAGACCATAGAACGGCGCCTCCCACCAGTCGTAGTTCGGCACGACGAAGGCCAGGTCGCTCACCAGGTGCGGCGCATTGCGTCGCAGGATGCCGCGCTCTTTGAGCGCCTCCATCACTAGCGAGATGTTGCCCTGCTCGAGGTACCGCACGCCGCCGTGCACCAGCTTCGTGCTGCGGCTGGACGTGCCCTTGCAGAAGTCGTGCTGCTCGAGCAACAACACGTCATAGCCGCGCGACGCGGCGTCCACGGCAATGCCCACGCCGGTGGCTCCGCCTCCGATAATCACCATATCCCACGCTTCGTGGCGTTGCCCGACCCGGCTCAACATGTCGGCGCGATTCATACCTCCGCTCCCGCGGCGATCCACCCCTTGGCGCGAGCCAGAGCGTCTTGCCACCGGCTGCGAAGCCGTTCGACCTGTGCGGCGGGCATCGAGGGTTCGAATCGCCGTTCCGCCCGCCACTGGTCGGCGATTTCAGCAGGAGACGACCAGAATCCTACGGCCAATCCCGCCAGATAGGCCGCCCCAATCGCGGTCGTCTCCGTCACCCGCGGCCGTACCACTGGCACGCCCAGCAGGTCGGCCTGGAACTGCATCAGCGCGTCGTTGCGTGCGGCCCCGCCATCCACGCGCAACTCACCGAGCGCAATGCCCGAATCGCGGTGCACGGCGTCGAGTAGGTCGCCAACTTGATAGGCAATGCTCTCCAGGGCCGCGCGACCGATGTGCCCGGCGCTGGTTCCACGCGTAATTCCGACGATGGTGCCTCGGGCGTACGGATCCCAATGGGGCGCCCCCAGCCCGGCAAACGCCGGCACCAGGTACACGCCGCCGTTGTCCGGCACCGAGGCCGCCAGCGCCTCGATGTCGCCCGAGTGGCGGATGAGCCCCAGGCCGTCACGCAGCCACTGCACCACCGCGCCGCCAATGAACACGCTGCCCTCGAGGGCGTAGTCGGTGCGAGCACCCACCTTCCACGCGACAGTCGAGAGCAGACGGTTAGTGGACTGAACCGGTTGGGTGCCGGTGTTCTGCAGAAGGAAACAGCCCGTTCCGTACGTATTCTTCGCCAGGCCGGGCGCTACGCACATCTGTCCGAACAGGGCCGCCTGTTGGTCGCCCGCCATGCCGGCAATCGGCACGCCGTCCAGCCCCAGCCCGGGTGCCACGCGACCGTAGATGGCGCTTGACGCTCGGACGTCGGGCAGCATGCTGGCGGGAACATCGAGCATCCGGAGCAGCTCCTTGTCCCAGGCGAGCGTGTGGATGTTGAGCAGCATCGTGCGCGAGGCGTTGCTGACATCGGTGACGTGGACGCGCCCGCCGGTCAGTTGCCAGACCAGCCACGAGTCGATGGTGCCAAAGGCGAGCCGGCCCGCCTGGGCCTTCGCGCGTGCCCCGTCCACGTGATCGAGTATCCAGGCAATCTTGGTGCCCGAGAAATAGGCGTCAATCACAAGCCCCGTGCGTTCACGTACGAGGCGCTCGAACCCGTCCGCCTTCAGCCGATCGCATCGGTCGGCGGTTCGCCGGTCCTGCCAGACGATGGCGTGATAGATCGGGTC
>CAYHRK010000100.1:0-7167 GCA_964358795.1 uncultured Vicinamibacterales bacterium | reverse complement strand
TCCGCCTCCGTAACGAGAAGCAGTCGCCGTGGTTCCGGGTCGGCCAGGACCCCGACGAAGTAGCTGCCCGCGGCCAGGGTCGCCGGTGTCACGATCCCAGACCACCGTCGTTTCCCGCTGGTTGGTGATGCCGGTCGCCACCACATCGCCCGGGGTTGCGTGGGCCCGCGCCAGCGCTTCGGTTGCGACCGCGATTTGCGACGCCCAGATCTCGCGCGGATCGTGCTCAACCCACCCGGGCTTCGGGAACATCTGCGGGAACTCGCGCTGCGCCACCGCGACCACCTCACCGGCGTGATCGAAGAGGATGGCGCGGGAGCTGGTGGTGCCCTGATCGAGCGCAAGGATGTAGGTCACTGATGTGCTCCTGATGAGGCGGAGGGGGACTTTGGGGCGGAAAACAGAGAGAGCTTACCAGACTCCGCGCGTAAGGTATACTCTGCGCCGTTTACCCTCGTCACCAGATTTAGGAGATACGCAATGCCGCGTGGAACCTTCCGGGAAGTGCTCGCCGAGTTTCTGGGTACCTTCGTTCTGATCCTCTTTGGCGCCGGCGTGGTGGCGCAGTTCATCGTGAGCCGGGGCACGGCGGGTAGCTACCTGGCCATTAACCTGGCCTGGGGCCTTGGGGTCGTGATGGGCTGCTATGTGTCGGCCGGTGTCTCGGGAGCACACCTCAATCCCGCCGTCACGTTGGCGGTGGCGGTGCATCGCGGATTTCCGTGGCGAAAGGTCGGCCCGTATGTCGCCGGTCAGTTCGCCGGTGCGTTTGTCGCGGCAGCCGTGGTCTACCTGACGTACAGGGAGGGACTCGCGGCGTTTGACGGGGGCGTGCGCCAGGTGCTCGGAACGCAGGGCACCGCCGGCATTTTCGCCACCTACCCGCAGGCGTATCTCTCGACGTTCCCCGGCGGCTTCATCGACCAGATCGTTGGTACCGCGATCCTGGTCGGCGTGATCTTCGGCATCACCGATTCGCGCAACAACCCGGTTCCGGCCGGCCTGGTGCCTGTTGTCGTCGGATTGCTCGTCGTCGGTATTGGCGCCGCCTACGGTGTCAACTGCGGCTACGCGATTAACCCCGCCCGCGACCTCGGCCCACGCCTGTTCACCGCTGTGGCGGGCTGGGGAAGTGAGGTGTTCCGCGCCGGCAACCACTGGTGGTGGGTGCCCGTGGTGGCTCCGCTGATGGGCGGCGTCCTGGGAGGCTGGATGTACGACGTGCTGGTGGGAAACCGATTCCCGGTTCGAAACTCCTGATTTGCTGGCGATGCGCCACCTCACACCGCATCTTCTATGGGCTTCATCTTACCGAATGAAGCAAGTTCTTCGTCACCCCCGCACCCCGTCTGTCAGCGCCTCGAAAAGCTTGCCCCGCACTTGATGCGGGGCAGGGGTCCAGGCTGGATTCCCGCATTCTTGGGCGGCCGTAGCCGAAGGCGAAGGCGCCCGCGGGAATGACGAAGGGAGAGCGGGAACGACGGGAGGGCGCTGCCTCTCCCGGCGCCGATCGCCCTTGGGCGGCCGTAGCCGAAGGCGCCCCCGCGAGAGCTCGGCGGTCCCCGGCCGAGATCCTTAACTCCTGGACGTGATGTCTCTGCCGACTCGTCACCTCGTGCGCGGAAACAGGTCGGGGTTGTCGGTAAAGAGCGCGTCTACCCCGAGCGTGAACAGAAAATGCGCCATTTCATCCCGAACCGACGGGAATTTTCCCGGAGCGCTGGCGCGAAACGTCCAGGGTGTCACGGTCAGTTTGGCCGCATGGGCCCAGGTGACCAGATCGGGCAGCTTCTCCAGAATAGCCTTATTGGGACCGATGCCGGTGGCCCACTGGGCGATCTCCCTCAGTTTTTCTGCTGAGTTGAGCCGGTCGACCGTTTGCGGTGCCACCAGGAACACCCGGGGGACCGTCGGCAGATCGATCGCCGCCGCCTTCAGCGTGGCATCGTCGAACGACTGCAGGATGAGCGGCGTCTTCGGATCCGATTCCAGCCCGTTTTTCTTGATGATGTCGGCGAACAGCTTCTCGGGATTCACGCCCCGCTGTCTGTAGAACTCAGGATCCTTCAGTTCAGGGTAGAGGCCGGCCTTGCCTTTCACCAGATCGATCGCCTCCTGAAACGTCAGGATTCGCAAACCGGCGAACTTCTTGTCGAACCACGATCCGGCATCGAGCCGCTTGATCTCGGCCAGGGTGAAGTCGTGGACGTACCAATGCCGGATGATTGATGTGCCCGACTTCTCCTCGACGAACCGGTCGGGGAAGACATCCTCCACGTCGGTCGTGCGCTCCAGCGTCAGGTCGTGAATGCTGACCAGCACGCCATCCTTCGTGACCGCCAAATCCTGTTCCACGAAATCGGTGCCCTGCGCCATCGACAGCTTGTAGGCGTCGAGCGTGTGTTCGGGAGCATAGGCCGATGCGCCACGGTGGGCGATCAACACCTTCTTTGGCGAGGGCGCTTGCGCGTGCAGCACCGCAAACGCCAGACTCGACATCGCCGCACAGGCGGCCAGAACGTACCAGCGAGTGTGCATGGATTGCATTCTCCGGAGAACGGCCGGGAGGCGGCCATGCGGCCGCCCCCCGGGAGTTGGTGCAGAAACGACCGTCAGAACGTGAGTTTGACGCCCAGCTGGATCTGGCGTGCGTCATAGGTCGACGTAATCCTTCCGAACGCGCCAGAGCTGCGGTTGCCGCTTGGTGCGCGGAAGTTGGTGCGGTTCAGCAGGTTGAAGGCCTCGAAGCGAATCTGCAGGTTGGTCTGCGGTCCCACCGGGATCTTGAAGTTCTTCGACGCCACGAAATCGAGCTGCCAGAAGCTCGGTCCGCGCACGCTGTTGCGCTTCGAGTTGCCAAACGGCTGGCTTGGGTCCGTCGGGATCACGACATTGGTCGTGCTCAGGTAGGCCGTGATCGAGTTCTTGTCACCGTACGGGTCGCCGATCACGTTGGGCCGGTAGTTGTTCGAGCCGCGGAAGTCCTGCTGGATGCCCGACACCTGGAACGCGGCGGCCGGCGAGTACGTCATGGTGACCGGCTCGCCCGACGTCATCGTGTTGATGCCGCTCAGCGTCCATCCGCCCAGGATCCCGTTGACGACCGGGTTCGCCTCCGACAGCCACTTCCGGCCCTGTCCAAACGGCAGTTCCCAGACAAAGCTGGTCGTATTGTTGTAAGGCTGATCGTAGGACGACACGGCGTAGTCGGCGTCGATGTCGTAGAGGTTCTGCGGGCCAGGCGTATTGCCGTTTGGCCCTTCCAGCGTTCCGGCGCCATTGTCCTTCGCCTGCGACCAGGTGAAGGCGTTCAACAACATCAGGCCCCGGCGCATCCGGTACTCGTACTTCAGCTGCAGGGCGTTGTAGCGCGACTTGCCGTCGTTGAACGAGTAGGTGATGTCGGAGAACTCCTGAATCGGCCGCCGGGACTGCAGCGACAACGACCCGGCCGAGTTGTTCGGCACCGCCTGGTTGTAGTTGCCGAGCATCAGCAAGCCATCAGCGCGGTTGCCGACATAGGCCACGTCCACCACCATGTTGGCTGCCAGCTCGCGCTGCACCGACACGTAGTAGCTCTGCACGCGGCTCGAGGAGTAGTCCCTCGGCATGTAGGTGATGTTGGCCGTCAGCGGATTGAACTGCGACGGATCCGCAAATCCGGCAGGGTAGCCCTGCTGGGTCGTGCGAAACGTCGTGGCCAGCGGGTTGGACTGCGACGCCACGGCGCTGACCGACTGCGGCCCGTTGATCGACAGGATGTTGGCCGCACCGGCGCGGTGGAAGTGGATGTAGCTGACGCCCCATCCGCCGCGGACCACGGTGCGCGGAAGCACCGTCCAGGCCAGTCCAAGGCGTGGACCGACATTGTTGCGATCCGGATCGATCAGCGCGCGGTTGTAGAGCGACCCACCGCTGGCGATGATCATCTTCTTCCCCACCGGGTCGTAGTTGGACAGGATGTTGTTTTTTTCCCACTGTGGCGTGGCGTACTCGTAGCGCAAGCCGAGGTTCAGCGTCAGCTGGTCGTTCACGCGGAAGTCGTCCTGGACGTAGCCAAACTGCAGACGCTGCCGCAGGTCGGCGATCAGGATGCTGCTGAGGGCGTACTGGCTGCGAAGCCCAAACATGAAATCCGCCAGGTTGTAGATGGTGTTGGCGGCTACGCCGGCCGGCCGGCTGAACTGTCCTGTGTAGGCATCACGGCCGTACAGCGGGTTCACATCCTGCACCTGGGTCTGGACGTACTGGAATTCATAGCCGGTCTTCAACGAGTGGCGGCCCCGCACCCACGTGTAGTTCAGCTTGGTGTTGACGAGCGTCGGGTACTGCCACTGCGGGTTGGTGGCCTGCCGGCCCAGATCGGAGAAGCCGGAGATGAGCTGCGTCGGGAGGCCGCCCGCAATACGCGGATCGGTGGGCAGGCCGGTGATGCCATAGGCATCGAGAGCCGACGCCGTGCCCAGCCCGTGGGGGTTTTTCCCCGCCTGCGTGGCCGACCAGCCGAACCGACCCTCGAGTAACGAGCTGCCCGAGCGGGCCCACGTGAAGCCCGAACCGAACTGCTTGCTGGTCACGTACGTAATCGCATTGCCGGCGCCGCCCGAGGGCAGCGGCAGCGGAGGATCATCGACGTTGTCCACCTTGCGGTAACCGTAGCGCACGAACGCCGTCAGCGAAGCCTTGATCTGGAAGTCGGCTTTGCCGCTGTACTTGTCATTGTTGCTCTTGAATTGCTGCAGCAGATCGTAGTTGAGCGCGGCTGTCGTTCTCGTCGGGTTCGGCAGGGCGCTCAACACCTTCTGAGCAAACGAGGTCATGGGAATCGGGGTGCCCGCCGCGAACACGGCGCCCGTGATCGGGTTCCGCACGTCCACGGCCAGGATGCCCTGGCGCTGTGTCGGATTCGCAATGGTCTGGAAGGCGACCAGTTTGCGCGTCTGGCGGAACCGCTCGTAGTCGGCGAAGAAGAACGCCTTGTTCCGCAGGATGGGTCCGCCAAAGGCAAACCCATACTGATTGCGCTCGAGCGGCGGCTTGCCGCCCGTGGTTGGCAGGAAGTACCCGGCCGCGTTCAGCTTGGTGTCGCGGTAGAACTCCCACCCCGCGCCGCTGAACCGATTGGTGCCGCTGCGGTACGCGACGTTGATGGTGGCGCCGCCGCTCCGGCCGTACTCCGCGCTCATGTTGTTGGTGACGACCTTGAACTCGGCCACCGAGTCGGGTGACGGCTGCATCACCTGGTTCGAGAACCCCTGGTTGCTGGTGCCGTACGCGTTGTTGTCGAGGCCGTCCAGGAGGAAGTTGTTGAACGTACTGCGCATGCCGTTCACGTTGAACGAGCCTTCGCGCGGCGTGAAGCCGCCCGTGTTCAACGCCGACAGCCGCACGCCGGGGCTCAGCAGCGCCAGTGCGGAGTATTCGCGGCCGTTCAGCGGCAGCTCGACGGCTTGCCTGGCGGAGATGACCTGGCCGCGCTGGCTCGAATCGGTCTCGAGCACCGACGCGGCTCCCGTCACCTGCACGGTCTCACTGATCTGGCCTGGCGACAATTGCAGATCCACGCGCTGACGCGCGCCGACCGTGATCTGCACGTTGTCGGCCACCGCGGTGGCGAATCCCTGCAGTTCGGCCGCCATCTTGTACCGTCCGATCCGCACGGTGATGAACTCGAAACTCCCATTCGGCTCGGTCACTCGGACAATGGCCACGCCGGTATCGAGGTTGGTCAACGTGACCGTGGCGCCGGGGATCACGCCGCCGGTGTTGTCCCTGACCGTGCCAACCACGGTTGCCGTGTCGAATTGGGCGGAGGCGGGCACGGCGGCCGCACAGACGCAGACGCCGCAGACGGCAGCGATGAAAAAGCTACGCAGATTGCACACGATAGGAATCCTCCTCTGATGGGAGTCTGATCGCAGGGGCGGGTCTCCGTGAACAGCCTCCGACGGTGAAAGGCTAGATGCCTCTGACGCCAATGTCAACGGGGACCGTCGGGGACCGTCGGGGACCGTCGGGCTCCCCCCCCCCGATTCCCGTCGGTGCGCGACCTCCCTCCCGCTTGACGTGGCGAGCGCTGCCCGGTACGATGCCGAGTCGGTTTGGTCCCCAAAGCGCCGCGGAGAAGTGGACGGCGGGCCCCTTCGCGTCCGCGGCGTGACCTTTCCATAGGGCCCGTCACTCGACATCCCGTGAAAATCCACGAATACCAGGCAAAGGCGGTCCTCGCCAAGTATGGCGTGCCGGTACCGCGCGGCGACGTCGCCTACAACGCCGACGATGCCGTGAAGATCGCGCAGCAACTGGGTCTGCCCGTGGTCGTCAAGGCGCAGATTCACGCAGGCGGCCGCGGCAAGGGCGGCGGCGTGAAGCTGGCCAAGACCATGGAAGAGGCCGAACGCTTCACGGCCGCCATGATCGGCATGAAGCTCGTCACCCACCAGACCGGTCCCGAGGGCAAGATCGTCCAGCGCGTCCTCATCGAACAAGGCGTGTCGATTGCCCGAGAGTTGTATCTCGGCCTTGTGCTCGATCGCGCGGCCGAGCGTCCCGTGATGATGGCCAGTCCGGCCGGTGGCATGGAAATCGAGAAGGTCGCGGCCGAGACGCCCGACCTCATCTTCAAGGAATACATCCACCCGACCGCGGGCTTCGAGGCCTATCAGGCGCGCAATCTGGCGTTCGCCTTGGGGCTGCAGGGCCCGGTTGTCGGCGAGGCGGTCAAGGTGATGGCGGCGATCTACGAGACCTTCAAGGCGACCGACGCCTCGATGATCGAGATCAACCCCCTCATCGTCACGGCCGAGGGCCATCTGCTGGCGCTCGACGCCAAGATGAACTTCGACGACAACGCGCTCTACCGGCATCCCGACCTGCGCGAACTGCGCGATCTGAGCGAGGAAGATCCGCTCGAGGTCGAAGCGTCGAAGTACTCGCTGAACTACATCCGCCTCGACGGCACCATCGGCTGCATGGTCAACGGCGCCGGTCTGGCCATGGCCACGATGGACATCATCAAACTGGCGGGGGGCGAGCCGGCGAACTTCCTCGACGTGGGCGGCGGAGCGACCGCCGAGCAGATCAAGAACGCGTTCAAGATCCTCATGTCGGACGCGAACGTCAGAGCCGTCTTCATTAATATTTTCGGCGGCATCCTGCGCTGCGACG
>CAYHRK010000099.1:0-12576 GCA_964358795.1 uncultured Vicinamibacterales bacterium | reverse complement strand
GGTAGAGCGCCAGCATCGAGTGCGTCTTGCCACCGCCGAAGTTGGTCTGGAGCTGGACCACCGGATCGCCGCCCCTGCCAGAGAGGCGCTCGACGGCGCCCGTCGGAAGCCGTTTCAGGCTCTCGGTGAGATAGGTCCGGCGGAAGAACTCGACGGGATTTCTGTACTCGTCAACCCCCTGACCCAGGTGCACCTGCCACAGATCGGCGGCGAACTCCGCTTGCTGATAACGGCCGCTGGCCACATCCTTATGCGGCGCTACGACTTCGCGCCAGGGCTTCAGATTGCCAACCGCGGCGCTCTCAATCGCTGTTCCTGCGCTCTTCCGCTTGTCGCTGCGCATCTGCTCATCGAAGATCAGACGGCGCAGCTCCATCTTCATCTTGCCGATCTCCTCGGCCTGAGACGCGGAGACGGACGACAGGAGCCTCCCCATTGAATCGAGCGCCCGATCGGCATCGTCGCTCGAAAACGCCTGCTGGTGCGCCCACTGGTTGCGGTGGTTGCGCAGTTCGCTCACGAGACTTCGCTCTGCTTGCCCGAACGTCTTCCTGAAGACGCTGTTCCACGCTTCCCACATCAGCTTGAGCAGCGCCGCCGCGTCCCAATCGGGGAGGGGCTTCCCTGCGAGTAGGCGGTCGTCGCCCATGAACATCAAGGCCTGTCCGGCCGCTTTCTCCTGGAATGCGCTCTTCAGCTCGCGTTCGATGAAGGGGCCGAGTCCTGCCTTGAGCAGTTCGAGCGCCTTGCCGACACGTTCGTGGTTGGTGATGGCCATCGCGCGCGCTCCCTATCCAAGGTGGGCGATATCAACTTCGCCCCAATGCTGCTTTAGGTACTCCGCGACCAGCCTACGGTGGCAGTGGTGCGGTTGGTCCTCGCCGCACAACAGACAACCGTCGGCGATGACCTCTCTCGGAACCGTCTCCTCAATGCGTCTCTGCTTCATGAGTGCGAGGAATCGGGTCTCGTACGTTCCCCAGTCCCCGCGCGGCTTCTTGTACTCGTCCAGCATCTCCTGAGTTGGTGCCAGCTCCGGCAGTGGAATGTACTCCATGCCGCAGATCTCCTTCAGGAAGTATGCGAGGTCATCCTTCTTCGCAAAGCCGGCGAGCTGCGAGACGTTGTTCAGTCGGACATCCACGACACGCCTAGCGCCCGACTTGCTCAACAGCTCGAAAAAACGGCGCGCGGACTTCTTCGTGAACCCGATCGTGAACATTCTCATAGCGTTTCCCTTGCTGCGTCGGCAGTCAGCTTGACGTCGACGTATGCCACCCGCTCCTCCTGTCGAACGAGAGCCTCCTCGATCAATTCATCCTCTGAGCGAAACAGGTCCCGATGCGGTAGCCCAACCACGTCGAGCAATCTCTCCATCGTGGCCTCGTGTGATTCCAATCGACCGTTCGCCAGAATGTGTTGCACGACGATCCCGAGGTCGGTCAGCGCACGAGCGACCAAAAGGGCGCGGTGGCACTCAAGGGGCTCCTTCTCCGCGCACATCAAGACTACGCGGTGGTCGCTCGCGCCACGGACAACACGCTCGATCCCAGTGCGGAACAGGTCCGTGCGTGCCAAGAGTGAGTATTGAACTCGCCCATTCTCGTAGCACGACCGATCGTCCGAGCGCGCACCGAGCTCGCGTCCCAGGAACACGTACTTGATGCCACGCGCGATCAATCCCTGCTCGATCGCATCCCGGTTGAACTGCGGGTTGAAGCGGCTGTACGGCGCTGAGCGGACGTCCGCCAGCGCCGTCACGTCGTGTTGCTGCAGCAGTGCCAGAAACGCCTCAAGCGAGTGGGTTGAGTGCCCGATAGTGAGCACGGGATACTTCACAGAACTCATGCTCGGGCTCCCACGCCTTTCTCGATGATGGCTGCGATGAGTTTGTAGCAGGCAGCGTTGTGCGGCTCGCCGAGGCTCACCGTTAGGAACCTCTCGCCGATCTCGTAGAGTCCATTGTAGGTGCTGTGGCCGTTGATCCAGAGCGGTTCGACCGGGTCGGCGAGCCGCTCCAGGTCGTCCCACGCGGCGCGACCGATCTTCACCCAGTACGAGTTGGGGTCCAGCAACCAGTTCTCCTGCTGATAGTCCTTCGCTCGCGGATCAAGTGGTGGACGGTCTCCCAGGCCGTGAGGCGAGCATCGGTCGTCGGGTCCCAGTCGGCGGGGAAGCTCCTCGGGCTTGAGCAGCCGTACCTTGCCGCGCTTCGATTCGAGGATGCCGGCCCCGACCATGCCGCCGACGCTCGTGTTCTTGGACTTGGAGAGCTGTTCGGCCACGCCGTACTCGCCCTCGGCGAAGCCAGCCTGCTCGAACCACGTGAGCGCCCAGCGGCTGTCGGCGTCGAAGTCGCCCTCCTGCTCGGCCAGTGCTTCGGCGAGGGTTTCGTTGATGAGCGCTAGCGCCTCGCGCACGGGGAGTGGCTTGCCCTCGGCGTCGAGCACTTTTGAGTAGCGCGTGTAGATCGCCATGCCCGGGCCGATGGCCGCCTGCGCGAGGTCCACCGGGGCGATGTTGCCGCGCTGTAGGTGGTCGAGCGCCGGCGGGAGCTCGACCCTGAGCGCGGTGACGAACGCGCGACGCGTGGCAGTGGGCGCGTTGGCAGCGCGCCTGCGGCAGACCAGGACGATGCTGGAGGCCAGCGCGTTGCTCCCAATTCCTCGAGACCGAGCGTTTCTTTCGGTGCGCATCGGCCAGGTTCCGCTAATGCCAAAGCCCGCGCGGATCACTGCCTCAAGAAAGGTCTCCCAACCGGTACTGGCGATGCCGTCGGCTCCGTCGCTCTCGACCTGCTTGAAGGCGTAATAGATGGTGACCGGGAAGGCTGGGTGAGCCTGCTCGGCGAGCCGCTGCATCGCTTGGGTCATGCCATGGAGGAAAAATGCCTCAGCTCCGGCCTTGCCATCGGGGTGGCGATAGGCAGAAAAGAGATGGCCCGGACGATCTTCCTTTGTGTACCACGGTACGAGCGCGCAGTTGTAGTCGGTCGTCTTCGACAAGACAAACGCAAGATAGGGAATCAGACCATCGGCGTACGCCGTCGTGCCGGTGCCCCCCTCGCGAAGGGGCTTGCCGTCATCGGGCAAGCCGGCCGCGGCAGCGTCGCCGACCATGCGCTCGCGCGCCTCCCCCACCAAGTTAGAAAAAGTCGTCAGGGTGACGAGTTGGCGGTCGGTGAAGATCTGGTCGAAACGCTCCATACCGTAGGGCTTCACGCCGAGATACTGCGTGGTACCGGCGATCGTCACCTCCGGTTTCCACTCCGGCTTCGCTTTGCGGGCCGCCGCCTCGTGTTCCGGCGTCGGCGGGAGATATACCCGCCCACTGTCCGCCTCAGCCACGATTGCCATCAGTCGCGCACCCATGCGGCCGCGCTTGCCCTCGGCCTTGATGTAGTCAGCCGCGATCGGCGTACCAGACATCAGGCACTTGAAATTCGCGCCACGCGCGAGTTTCGTCCCGCTCTTGGCGGCATCGGCGTTCTTCGGCCTACCCATCTTGACCGTGAAGCGGTAGTCATCATCTTCGATCACCGGCTCGACATAAGCCTCCCTGCCCGCCCTCGTGGAGAGCAGAAAGGTCGTGGCGAGCGGCACGTCCACACGGGCGAAGGCCGGGTTCGGGCTCTTCACCGTGCGCGCCCAGAGCCAGGCGATCACGGTGAGCTTCTTGCCGATGCAAGGCCTCAGGTCTCGCCGCCCCTTCACCATCTCGCCCGTGACTTCGATCTTCGGGTAGAAGCGGCCGACGCGCTTCTCAGCCTCGTGGCGCATCCACTGTCCGTAATGGAACACATCCTCCGCGAGTCCCTGCGTACCTTTACCGTGCCAGCCGCCGCCGGCCATTTCCTTGCGTGCCTCCGGATTCACGGGCGGCGAGCCCGCAAAAACGGGTGGGATCTCGATCATGGCCTTGTTGATCTACACGGCGACCGGATTCAGGTCGCTGGCGTAGGCCTTGAGTCCGAGCCGCTGAGCTTCGAGCGGCAGCGTACCTCCGCCGGCAAAGGGATCATGAAATGCGGGCAGCTTGTGCCGGTCGAACAGTTCCTTCGCGCGGGGATGGTCAGCGTTCTCAGCGCAGGCACGCCGCCAAGATTGCCAGATTTCGTCGCGCGCAGCCTGCAGCACTGTTTCGTTGGTGGTGTTCTCCCACAGCACCAGGTCCTCGATGATGCGGAAGAGCCGCTGCCGCTCCAAATCGGCGAGCATATCGTTGAGGGTCGGTGCCGGACCTGGTTCCGGGACCGAGAGCCCTGACCCCTTGGCCTTCTTTGAGAGGGCTCGGGCTTGCTCCCACAGCTTCATACGGGCCTTAAGGGCGGTCTCAGCCTTCCGGCGGAGCTTGGGGTCCGCCCGGATCACATCCACGTAACCCGACGGGTCGTCCACCATCTGCGCAAAGATCACCGCTCGCGCCGCTGCCAGCGGCCGCTGAGCCCACCACTAGGGAAGCTTTTGCGGATGACCGTGCCTCGGGACGGACTTCTCTTCTCTCGCTGCCTTGTAGATGGCTTCGTGCGGCAGCGCGACTTCGATGAGCCTTCCTTGTGGATCACGGCAGCGTTACTCCCGCTCGCTTGGCGATCTCGAGTGCGAGGGTGAGGAAGTCGCGATAGCAGTCCTGGACGGCCTGGCCGTGACCGCCTATCGCGCCGTCTGCGGGCTTGAGGAAGAACATGGGCTTGTGTGCTTCCTGAGCGAGGGGCATCAGACTGCGGTAATGCTTGGAGGTAGACAAGCAATGAGGATCCCGGGCGATGGTGACGCCTGCCTGAGGGGTCGCTTCCCCGAGGACCGCCTCACGGTAGACGCCCGGAATGCGCGCCATCCACTTCGCGTAAGCCTTCACCGGTCGATCGAGGCGGACCGCGTGCTGCATCACGACGTAGCCAAGCGGATCCATCTGGCCCTGCGGCAGGTCCAACCCCGCGGGACTCATCTTGAGGCGCTCCGTCCATCCGCTGCGCCACTCCCGCAAACGAGGCCCGAGGTTCTGAAGTCCCTTCAGGGAGAACAGATCCGGGGCGAGAGGGATCGCCACGTGGTTGGCGGCGATCAAGGCAGCGCGGTTGATCGCCCCGAGGTTAGGACCGACGTCGATCAAGACGATGTCTGCCTCGCGCAACTGCGCGGCACGCGCTAGTATCTGGTGGAATGCTCCGATCACTCGGAAGGCCCTGGCCTTGCCCTCGAGGCAGTACGGCCACTGCTGGCTGAGCTCGTCTTCGAATCCCGAGAGGGCGAGATCACCGGCCAGAAGCCCGATGCCCGCGATGTCCTCGACATGCGGATCGGCGATCCCGCCCTCGCCTTCCAGAAGCGGGAGCAACGGCGCGAGGATGGTCCTGCCCGGCATCCCGTCAGGCCAGAGCGATTCGAGGCCATCCTCGTCCAACAACATGGTAGTGAGATTGGCCTGCGGATCGAGATCCGCCGCGAGCACGCGGAGCCCAAGGTCGGCGTACATCCAGGCCAGGTGGTAAACCAGCGAGGTCTTGCCCACGCCGCCCTTGTTGTTGAAGAAGGCGATAGTCTTCATGGCGCTGGCCTCAGTGTGACGCCGACGTGCGACGGATTGACCTCGAACTCTGGCGGAGGATTGCCGTTCGCTTGCAGCTCTCTGCGCGCCGTGGCGATGCCGACACCGAATCGCTGCACGAAGCCCAGGACGCGAAGCGCCTCAGCGAGGCTGGGATTGCGGTAATCACTGACGCCCGGCTGGCCAAAGTTCTCCACCGTCACGGCACCGAAAGGTCCGCCGGGACTTGTGATCTCGATGCGGTCGTCATACCACGTTACGCGTACCGGGGCATTCGTCGCCTCGTAGCTGCGGTGCATAATCGCATTGCGCACGATCTGCTGCAGGGCGGGCGTCGGGTACAGAGAAGTACGCCGTTCCCGATCGTCACTGGTCAGGTCCACCGCGGTACGATTGTGTGCGCTGAGTTTTTCATCCGTGCGACGGAGCACCTCCGCCACGGGGCCATCGATCAGCTGTTCGTCCGAGACTGGGTCGGCGAGTTCGCGGCCGGCGATCCGCAGGAACTGAACGTATGCCCCCGGAATGAAGTCGCGCGTTCGAGTGCTCAGCACCAGGACACCGAGCACTGTGGGTGTGGACTCGTCGGCGGCAACCACCATCTTGGTCGCGGCGAGGCGTTGCTCGTAGCTGCGATCGTTGGTGGCGAGGACGTCGGGTGCAAAGGCTGCGAAGAGGTACTCGTCCTCGAATCGCCTCCGATCCAAGTCCGTCAAAGCCGATGATGGAACTGGCCGCACGTCAAAGGGACGATCCCCGTGCCGTCTCTTCTCGTTCAAGATGCGCTCGTCCTGCGCCGAGGCGATGGCGCGGCGCGGCCCGATGCGGATGTAGATGCGACCCTTGAATCGAACCGGCGGCGAATCCGAGGGCCAGACTGTCACGACCGCCATCTCGTGGCCTCGCAGGATGTGCTTCGTGACGGTGAGCGTGGGCGGTGGGACGATGTTGCCATCGGTCTTCATATCCGCGAGCTGGCGAAGCAGATCGTCGGTCACGGCGAGCTCAGACGGGCTTCCGTCGTCTCGCGCGCCGATGAAGACGACGCCGGGTTGGCAGCGATCTGGCAAATCGTTGGCGAACGCACAGACGGCCTCGCGTGTCTTGGTCGGCGCATCGCCCTTGAAAGACTCCTTGCGCTCCGCGAGGTCGGACT
Organism: uncultured Vicinamibacterales bacterium; assembly: GCA_964358795.1. GTDB lineage: Bacteria > Acidobacteriota > Vicinamibacteria > Vicinamibacterales > JAKQTR01 > CAYHRK01. The sequence goes on along the minus strand of CAYHRK010000099.1, from coordinate 5,873 downwards.
CGATGTCGGAAAGCATACTCTCCAAGTCTTGGTCACTATAGGCGGTCATACGTCCCTCCACGTGGCCCAGGTGCGCCTGGTTCTTCCAGGTTGCGGTTCGGATCAGCTCCGCCGCCAAATCCGCCTACCGCGATTCGCGCCGACGACTTGTTGATCGCCTCGACCCGACTGACGGCAGGGTCGTTCATCTCGATTCGCCCTTCGCGATACAGCTCATCCATGATGCACCGAATTGCTCCCATGGCCGCCGGTGTTTTCGGTTGTCACCGGGGTGGTTCCGAGCGCGCCAGCAGTCCGGGAAAGTCGTAGTTCACACTCGTGACACCGAAGTCTGGCTCGCGCTGAAACGGCTGCCGCACGTAGTGGACGAGCTGCGCCCCATCGTCTCTGAACTCGACGATGGCAAGGATGAAGTCGTCGGGCTTGTTGAGGGAATACAGGATCTCGTTCCGGGTTACGGTGATGGTGGCGGCGGTTGACACCCTGCCCTTCACTTCGATGAAACGTAACCTGCCCGTGAGCGGGTCGCGGCTCCCGATGTCGTAGCCGAGTCTCTCGAACTCGCGATCGGTGGGTTGGAAGCCGAGCGTGCGCTCAACCTCCATCACCGCCTCGCGAGCACGGGCTGCCGATGCCTGGGTCTCCGGTGTGGTTGTGGGCGTCGCCGGGATGCGCCCGGCCATCTTTTCGAGCAGCCCGATCGGCACCACCACCACTCCGCCCAGCACCACAGGGGGCAGCGCCGAGATTTGCCCTTCGCGGTCGAGTTGCTCGAGCCGCTTCTGCAGCCGGACCTGCAGGTCGTCGGCCCGGCGGCGGGCCTCCTGGGAGTTCAATCGTGCGCTGCTCCTGCCCGCCTGTTCCTGGAGCTTCAACTCCTCGGCCCGGTGATCCCAGTACGTGATCTCCTTCGTCAAACGGTCTTTGACGGCCGCACGGGTCTTGTCGACGAGGCTCATGCGATGCCCGCGCACCTCGTTGAGATGATCCGGCACGACGCTCGCAATCGCGTGCCCTTGGGCTTTCGCCTCCAGCTCGCGAGTCATCCAGGCACACTCGGGGCGGCCGAGAATCGATGTGGAGTCGGACTCGCCAGGCTGGAGTGGGCGATAGTCGAGATAGGGCGCGTACTGGATATGTCGCGTCTCGCCCGCCCGATCCATCTCCACGTACAGCACGCGCTTCGAGATCACACGCCGCTCGCCCGTGGGCATGATGCTCGCATCCTGAATGGCGTGCTCCAGGTAGAACAACACGCGAGGCTCGTCGCTGATGTCGCGATCATCGACCAGCACGGCGCCTCGGCGCAGCAAATCGCGGTGGCGTTCCAGCGTCACATCCAGCGTGGCATCGAGCAGCGGATGCCCAGGGCAGAGAAATGCGGCCAGGGGTTGACCCGACGGGGCGATGAGGTCCTTCTCGAACACGACCCGCTCGTAGCGCGGCAAGACCGGCTCGCCGATGCCAATCAGTCGGTCGCGGTTGCGCACCAGGGCGGGTACATGCATCACTTCGTACCGCCGGGCCTCGCGCTTCCTGGCGGTGCCCCCCAGTCGCTGGAAGGCCTCCAGGAAGAACGACTCCACGTAGTGCGGTTGTAGCCGCTTGGCGTCGGCGCGTTCCATGTCCTCGCGGACACGCGCCACGCGGCTGGCATCCATGCTGTCGTGGGCCAGCGCGTGCTCGTCGAGCAGGTTCTCCAGGTGGGCACGATCCAGGGCCTGCGCCACCACCCTCGTGAGCCGGGCTCGGACTTCAGGCAACTCGCCGTACCGGATGGCTTCAATCAGCAGGTCCCGCAGGGTCTTTCCTTCGAACTGTACCTTGCCGAGGACATCGAACACCTGGCCGCCCAGCGCGGCGCGCGCCTCCTCGAGCTTCTCGAGCAACGTGCGGTACACGTCGCCTTCACGGGTCTCCTCGGCCACGAGGTTCCACAGATGGCACACCTCGGTCTGGCCGATCCGGTGAATCCGTCCAAAGCGTTGTTCCAGCCGATTCGGGTTCCAGGGCAGGTCGTAGTTGACCATCAGGTGCGCGCGCTGCAGATTCACGCCTTCACCGGCGGCGTCGGTGGCCACGAGTACCTGTACCGAGGGGTCGTGCCGGAACGACTCCTGGGTCTTCATTCGTTCCTCGCGCCCCATACCACCGTGGATGCACACCACCGCTTCCGTGCGACCGAGCAGCGTCGTGATGCGGTCGTGCAGGTAGTGCAGCGTGTCGCGGTGCTCGGAGAAGATGATCAGCTTCTGACGAGGCGAAGGCACCGGGCGAGGCGGATCCGGCGTGCCGAAGGCGGGCGCTGTCTCGGCCACCTGATTCGCCATCGCCGTGGGTGTAAAGATCTCGGCCAACAGCGCCGCCAGCTCGCGCCACTTGCGGTCTTCGGTGTTACGTCGAACGGAGAGCGCCAGAGCCTCCAGGCGGATGAGGGTCTCGATCTCCGCCTTCAGTTCCTCAATCGTTCGGGCCGCCGTAGCTTGGTCGACGACCTCCTCTTCTCTCGCTTCGATCTCCGATTCCGGCGCGTCTTCGAGATCATCGAGGTCTTCGGCATCGAGCGTCGGTACGTCCTTGCCGATCGTCGCGGCGAACGCGGCCCGCTGCAGTAGCTCGAGCTCACGCATGCGCTTCTCCAGCCGTTCCTTTCGTCGCCTCAGGGACTGGTAGATGGCCTCGGGAGAGGAGGCGAGCCGGCGTTGCAGGATCGTGAGCGCGAATCCGACGGTGCCCGCGCGCTTGTCGTTCTGAAGAGCCTCGGCGCGATTGAACTCCTCGCGGACGTAGGCGGTGACCTCCTTGTAGAGCCGCGCTTCCGGGTCGGAGAGGCGGAACGGCACCGTGTAGGCCACCCGCTCCGGGAAGAGCGGAGTGCCATCGAACTTGACGAGGTTCTCCTTGACCATCCGGCGCATCAGGTCCGAGACGTCCGCCGCATGCACGCCATCGCGGAACCGACCCTCGAAACGGTCGCCATCGAGCAGCGCCATGAAGAGCTGGAAGTCCTCTTCCTTCCCGTTATGGGGCGTGGCCGTCATCAGGAGGAAGTGGCGTGTGATGGTTGACAGCAGTTGCCCGAGCCGGTACCGCTTGGTGTACTTCACCTCGCCGCCGAAGAAGGTGGCCGACAGCTTGTGAGCTTCGTCGCACACTACGAGGTCCCACCGGCAGTCCGGGGCCGACAGCTTGGCCTGGACGTCCTCGTTGCGCGACAACTTGTCCAGGCGCGCGATGACGAGGTTGGTTTCCATGAACCAGTTGCCGGTGCGGGCCGACTCCAGCTTGTCGTTCGTGAGGATCTCGAACGGCAGGTGGAAACGCCGATAGAGTTCGTCCTGCCACTGCTCCGCCAGGCTCCACGGGCAGACCACCAGGCATCGCTGGAGGTCACCCCGGACCACCAACTCCTTCATCAGGAGCCCGGCCATGATGGTCTTCCCGGCTCCGGGATCGTCTGCCAGCAGGAAACGAAGCGGCTGCCGCGGGAGCATGGCCTCGTAGACCGCCGTGATCTGGTGAGGGAGCGGGTCGACGAGCGAGGTATGAACGGCCAGGACCGGATCGAACAGGTGGGCGAGGCGAATCCGGTGGGCTTCGGATACCAGGCGGAACAACGCGCCGTCGCCGTCGAAGCTCCAGGGTCGGCCCTGCTCCACGATCTCGACGTGAGATTCGTCGTGGCGGTAGAGCAGCACGTTCGCCACGCGACCGGACGGGTCCTTGTAGGTCAGCTCGAGCGCTTCGGAACCGAACCACTGGACGCTAACGACCGTGATGATGGCATCCGGCAGGATGCCGCGAACCGCGGCGTTGGGCTGGAGATCTTCGAGTCTCGTCATGGGGCCGTCGCCGTCGCTATCGCACGCGGACCTGATCTGGCTGAACGAACACGGAGGAGCCTCCGGAAAGCCTGTAAGCGCAGCCCTCCTGGCGCTTGGGGACCGCGCCTACTATACCCCGGACTTGTGACAGATCAGGTCAAGCGTGACGGCAGAGGTCGTATCAAGAAGTGACCGAAGTGCGAGTGCGCGGGTTCTCAGGACACTCCGGCTGGGCACCGGTCCGGCCCGACCGTGCCAACGCTCGCTGCGGCGATCATTCGCGCGGATTATGCCACCGAATTCCAACGCCTTCCGCGCCACGCACCTACTACGTGGCGCCACGGCTTGGATATGGCACGCGGAGTCTTCGTGCGATCTGCTCGAATCCGCGCTCGTCACGATACCGAGACAGATCGACCCCTTTGGTGAGCACCCTCTGCCAGCCTGCCTGCGTCTCGGAGTGAAGGCGCCGAACGATGTTCACCGGCAACGTGTAGAACTCTGGTGGCCGAGCTCCCTGGAGCACAGGTAACCTCCTGTAGAAGTATCCGATGTTCAGGAACACCAGAACGACGAAGTCGGCTCCCCCAAGCCTCTCGCGCCGAACCATGAAGACTCGATTCGAATCGGATTGGTACCGGCTTTTGACCTGTACCCGAACGACGCGGGACTTCACAGTTGGATCTGGATTGACGCACAGTAGATCGTAGCCCTCCTGGTTGGGTGGGGCCTTGTACGTCAAGATATTCCGGCGGAGAACGTACCCAATCATGAGGTGCTCTGCGGCCAGCGAAACAACGGGGAGTCTCAGCGCAGTCTGCAGAGGCACCTGACGATCCTTCCGTGTCCACTTGTTGGCTCGCGCTCACCCTCGCCAGCTCAAGAATTGCGAGCCGCCGTCGGGTCCAGCCGCTTGGGCAGTACGCTCACGTAATCTCCATCGACGTCAAGAACGCAGCTACTGAGTCGCGTCCATTCTTCACTGCCAGCGTCACCAGCGATTCACCGGTCGGGAGCACCCGTGTGATCTCGGCCCCTTTTGCCAGTAACGCCTGGACCGCACGGAGGTCTCCTCGGCGGACGGCTCCGGCAAGTCGTTGGGTTGATTCGCCACGTTCGCGAGCCCTCCGGGCCTTGAGCGATTCTTGCGGTCGTACTGATTCAGCGGCTTGGTTCGCCCGGGCGCGTTGCACTCGGGCCCAACGGCGCTCCACGTACTCGGAATACGAGGTCGCGCCTTCGTCTTCGAGTGTTCCGAAAGGCTCGTATGGATTGGTGCGGTGAGTGACGATCCAGTTGGTCAACGTTGGCTCCCATGGAGGGAGCGCTTCCGTCAGGAAGCGATACAGCACGATTACCGGAGAGACGCTTCCGCCAATCTGGCGCCCGGACGCGTGAGAGTACAGAATCAAGCCTCGAATTAGATCCGCCACTTCCTCAAGTGTGCGTTCCTGTGCGACCTGGAGCCAAGGCTCGTTGCCACACACGAGGGTCCGCCAGGCAACAGCCTCGTCTGCAAGCGATGGAGGAACATGATCCTCCCGGCTTCGCCCGAGCTGCACAAGCTCATCAACAATCTGCGATGCTGGACTCATGCCTAGCCCATGCCTTCTGTGTCGGCCGCAGAACGAGGGGGGTGACGGCGGCCCCTGCGTCTCTTCCGACGCGGCCTACCGGAAGCAACTGCGTCTGGCGTGGGCATTATACGGCTTCGGGGTCCGAGCGGGTTCAGACTGCTAGTCCTTGCGCCTGCTGACACCGCCGCTTCAGCGCCATCTCGATCGCCTTGATGGTGAGGTGCCGATTATTCACGGCGCTGACCGCCTAGCCCGCGATGAACCGGGAAAAGAGATCTAAGATCGCCGCCACGTAGAGATTGCCGCTGTGGCCAATGACGACCTTTGTCGTGTCGCCGACCCAGCGCTGATTCGGTACGTCCGCTTCGAACTGCCGAGCCAGCATTCTCTGAGCGGCGCCAATATTGTCTGTCGCATTAGTAGTTGACGCCGCGCAGCGGTGTAAGATTCTCCTGTCCAGATCACTCGCGCC
>CAYHRK010000098.1:0-12901 GCA_964358795.1 uncultured Vicinamibacterales bacterium | reverse complement strand
CCGCAAGGGGCTTGCAAGGTAGGTGCAGGCCTGTGCGCTACATTCCTCTGATCAGCGTCGCCAGCTCGCCGAGCGACGCCACGCGCGGACAGTCGGCATCGAGATAGAGCCCCCCTGGGTCCAGCAACACCGCGCGCAGCCCCGCCGTCCGCGCCCCGACGACATCGATGTGATACAGGTCGCCCACGTGCATCGTCGTGTCCGCCCGCGCGCCGGCGCGCGCGAGCGCGATCTGAAACAACCGTGGGTCGGGCTTCTCCACGCCTTCCTCGTGCGAGTCGAACAGCAAATCCACGCGTGAGGCGAGACCGATGCGCTCGAAGAGCGCGCGCAACTTGCCATTCGCGTTCGACACCACCACGAGTGTCAGACCGAGTGCGCGCAGCGCGTCGAGCGCCGGCGGCACATCGTCCGGCACGTGCTCCCACAGGTTCCACTGCTGGTGATATGCGTGCAGCTCGGCCAGCGCGGCGTCGGTTCGTTCCGACACCGCAATGCCAGCCTGCCCAAGGATGAGGTTGAAGTACAGCCAGCCACGCTGCCGATCGTTCGTCGCGCGCACGGTCTGCGGCACGTCGAGCTGGCGCTTGGCATGCGGCTCGGCGGCGGCGAGCGCACGCGCGTCCGCTCGCACGCCGTGCCGCGCAAGGGCGTCGCTCACGCGCTCCCAGTTGGGGAAGACGAGCACGCCGCCAGCGTCGAGAAAGACGGTTTCGATCGGCATCGCGAGCAGGATACCTCAGGGCGTATAATGGCGGCCTCGACCCAACAACACGCACAGGGCTGAAGACTTGGCGGCCCGGCAGCCCTGAAGGGCTGCGCGACGACTGACGCGGGAGGGATGCGATGACCCGCGAAGACATCCTCACGTTGTTCGCTCGCCGCGAGCGGGCCTGGGCCAATCGCGACCCCGAGGCGCTCGCCGCCAGCCACACGGAACACGGCACCGTCCACAGTCCGATGTTCGCGACGGTCAGGGGACGCAAAGACATCCTGGCCGCGTACCGCTCGCTCTCCCGCATCTTCCCCGACTGGACGTTCAAGGGCGAGACGCTCGTGATCGATGGCGATCGCGTCGCGCAGTCGTTCACGGCACAGGCGACCCACGCCGGCGAGTTCATGGGGCTGGCGGGGACCGGACGACGGTTCGCGATCCAGGGCGTGCTGGTGATTCCGAAAGAAAACTCATGCGCTGCGGCAACGGGTGTATAGTGGCTGTTGAGATAGATAAGACCGATAGCTGAGCCAGCCAGCGTGACGTAGCGCTTCGTTTCCTGAGTGCGCGCCGACGGGCCCATCCTTGCGGCCTTCACATTCAGGCGCGCCACGCACCGATCAACCCGCCTGAAGCAACGAGGAACGTCTTGCTGAAGTCTTTCAATCGATGGAACTATGTCGCCGTGTGGCCCGCAACGGCGATCGTCGTCTGGGCCCTGTTCGTGCCCGGCACGCTGTCAACCACGACCTTCGTGTGGCTGAACCTCGCCCTGATCTTCGGGGTGATCTTCGCCGCCGTGATCTGGAGCGGCACCAGGCCGACGCGGTCGGTCGCCCAGCTTCTCCATGATGTCGAGAGCGACCCGAAACTCCGGTAACAACGGGCCCTCGCCGTTGCCCTCCGGACACCGTCACCTGGCCGCGCGCGTCATCGATCAAGCCTTTCGAGACGCGCACGCGCTGAACGGCTCCCTCTCCGATCGCGCCAGCGCGCGCGCGTTTCTGGGGGGATCGCTGATGCTGTTCTATTGGTGTCAGGTGGCCGAGCTGGATCCGCGGCGCGTGATGGAGCAGGCGAAGACGAGACTCAAGGCTTGAGGCGTGGGGCTTGGCCTTCGACGTGCTCAGGCCATCCCGAGCGTGTCGAGGGATGAGGCGTGGGGCCTTGGGCTTGGGGTATGCTGTCCCCCCAAGGAGGTCGTCCCGATGCCCCTTCGCCAGTCCCTGCACTCATCCTTATTGATTCTCGCGTTCACGGGTCTCGTCGCGGCGTGCGCGCAACAGGCCCCACCCCCACAGCCGAAGCCGATCAGGATCGGCGTGGCCACGTTCTCACACGAAACCTGCACGTTCTGTCCCGACCCGACCGGCATCGCCGAATGGGAGTTCTACGGCCCGCCCGTTCGCGGTGAAGAGGTCCTGAAAGAGGGCGGCTACATCGGCGGGTTCGTCGCGGCGTCGAAGGAGTACGACAACGTTCAGCTCCTCGGCATCCTCTCGCCTCGCGACGCCAAGGGCGGATCGTCTGGAAGCTGGATCACCCAGGAAGCCTTCGACAAGTACTCGAACGGCATCGCAGAGGACCTGAAAGCGCAGGGGCCGGTGGACGGCGTGTACCTGGCGATCCACGGCGCGATGGCGGTGACGGGCGTCCCGAAACCCGAGGCGGAGCTGGTCCGCCGCGTGCGCAAGGTCGTCGGCAACGTCCCGATCGTCGCCACCTTCGACCTCCACGCGAATGAAGATCACGAATTCCTCGACGCCGCCGACGCCGGCTTCATCGTCAAGCGCTACCCGCACTACGACGCCGCGCTCCAGGGCGAGCGCGCGATGCGTCTGCTCATGCGGATCATCAAGGGCGCCTACACGCCGGCGAAGGCCACGGCCAAGCCTGGCGTGATCACGCCGAGCGTGGTGCAGGGCACGGGCGCGTCGCCGGCGATGGAGATCATGGAGCGCGCGCGCATCTGGGAGGAGCGCACACCCGACGCGTTCGTGTCGGTGGCGTTCGGCTTCGCGTACGCGGACGTGCCGGACGTGGGCGCCACGGTCATGGTCATGACCAACAACGACCAGAAGCTGGCCGACCGGATCGCGCAGGACATGTCGGATTTCATCTGGAAGAAGCGCGAGGTGTTCGCTGGCAAGAAGTACCCGAAGGTGAAGGAAGGCGTGGCTGAAGCGGTCGCGGCCGCGCGCGCCGGCAAGACGCCGGTCGTCGTGGCCGACCACTCGGATCGCACCGGCAACTCGACGTGGATCCTCGAGGAGCTCATCAAGCAGGGCGGAAAGAACTTCGTCGTGGCGACGATCGCCGACGACAAGGCGATTCAGGAGATCAAGGCGAAGGCCAAGGTCGGCGACACGGTGAGCGTGAACATCGGGGGCTACGCCGACGAGTATGCGGGGAAGCCCGTGAAGATCGACGGCACGCTCGAATACCTCGATCAGTACCAACAGCACGCGACGGTCGCCGTCATCAAGTTCGGCAGCAACAACCGCGTAATCCTCACGCCGGTGCTGGACCAGGTGACGGACGCAGGCATCATCGACGATCTCAAGATCGGTCTGGCCAACGCGGACATGATCGTCATCAAGTCGCGCGTGCACTTCTGGCGCGGCTTCGTCGAGGACGGACTGGCCAAGGCGGTCGTGGTCATCGATGCGCCAGGCCTCGGCCCCGCGGACCTGACGACGATTCCGTACAAGAACGCGCCGGTGAAGGACCTGTATCCGCTGGGCCGGAAGCAGTAACGCACGCGTGGCCCGAGAAGGGCCGGCGGTGTGCGGGACACCTGGCTCGCTGGCGTGCCGGCGATGCTAGAATGCCGGCGACACCGCTATGCGCATCACGGTCCGGCTGTTTCTCTCGTTTCGAGCGGGCAGATTCCACACGAAGACCATGGAGTATCCCGCTGGGATGACCGTGGCTGCCGTTGCAGGTGACCTGGCGCTCCTTGACGATGAGATCGGCCTCGTGCTCGTCAACGACCGTCAGGCGGAATTCGAGCACCGGCTTGCCGACGGCGACACGCTGGCCTTGTTCCCCGTGGTGGGGGGAGGGTAACCACGGCTGACATCGGCACGCTGCGCGAGTTCCTGGCGGAAAGGGCCGAGGGAGACCTGCTGGCGTGGTCTCATCAGGCCGAGGCGATCCGTCGCTTCCACCTCTCCTACACCGAAGCGGAGGACGCCATCTTGGAGGCGGGTTTCCTGCCGATGCGCTACCTGCGCAACCGGCGGATGATCTCCACGGCGCAGCAACTGAAGCTGTTCCGAAGTCGTGTGGCGGTCGTCGGCTGCGGTGGTCTTGGGGGATATCTCCTCGAGGAGTTGGCCCGGATGGGAGTGGGCCACCTTGTCGCGATCGATCCGGACACATTCGAGGAGCACAACCTCAACCGGCAGTTGCTCTCCACGCCGGCAACCCTCAGCCGGAGCAAGGCGCTCGTTGCGGAGCAGCGGATCGGCGAGGTCAATCCCGCGGTCGCCGTGCGTGCGGTCCAGGCCGCCTTGACACTCGACAACGCCGGCGAGCTCATTGCGGGCGCCGATGTCGTCGCCGATGCGCTCGATAGCGTTCAGGCTCGCCTCGAACTGGCCGCGGCCTGCAACAGACTGGGGATCCCGTTTGTGCACGGGACGATCGCCGGCTGGTTCGGGTACGTGACGACCGTCTTCCCCGGGGAAGAAACCCTTCAACGCCTCTACAGCCGCTGGTCCGGCGGCAAGGGCATCGAGGCGGATCTCGGCAATCCGGCGTTCACCCCGGCGGCGGTCGCCAGCCTCCAAGTCGCCGAGATCATCAAAGTCCTGCTCGGGACAGGAACGCTCCTGCGCAACCGGGTGTTGTGCGTCAATCTCCTCGACATGGAAGTGGAGAGCGTTCCGATGGACGCGCCGAAGGCCTCCGCCTGAACGTGTGCCGGACCTACGGCCGCATGTACTTCTTGAAGAAATCCAGCGCCTGCTGAATTGCCTGCACCTGGATCGTGTCTGGGTGGTAGACCCCCTTATCGTCCTTGGGCACGCGGATCAGATAGCCGTGCACCGGGTGATCGTACGAAACCCGTTCGACGTTGCACCCGGCCTCCTTCATCCACGCATACGCGGTTTCGAACAGTCCCTGCAGCTCGTCGCGATCCCGGTTCATGAAGAAGATCGGGATCTTGATGCGGCGGATGCGCTCCATAGCTACCTTCTTGTCGAGATGCGGCGCCGCGGACTCCATGGTCGGATACAACGGATTCTCGCCCGCGAACGCGTCGGGTGGCATCTGGAGGAATTCGCTGGCATCTGGCTCCGACGCGATCGCCGCCGCCACGTCCAGGCCCTCGGCCGCCGCCCTGAGAATCATCCCGCCGCCGTGACTGTTGCCCGCCAGTCCCACTTTGCCGCCGTCGATGTACGGCAGGCGCTTGACATAGTCGACGATGGTCCTGAGGTCGTCGTATTCGAGCGGCGGTCTGCTCATCAGTTGGTTCGCCTGCTGGCGCCCGACCCCGAGGGGCGTGCCGGTGTAGGCGAACCACGCTTCGGCCCGGTAGTTCAACCACGCGACCGCGTAGCCCTCGGCGAGGAAGCGCTCCATCGTGTAGGCGCGGTTGTTGACGTAGTCGCGCACCTGCTGCACGCCGGCGCCGCCGTTGCCGGTGAAGAACAGGACGATGGGGAACGGTCCTCGGCCTTTGGGACGCCGGATGCCGATGGGCGTGAACAGGCCGTCCACGGTCTCGACGAGCGTGATGTCCACCGGAATCTCGGAATTGACGACCGGCTCGGTGAAGACGAAGGCTTCCCACGGCTCGGTCACTTTCGCGGGGCCGAACACTTTCCCTTGCTGCTGGCCGAGGACGGCCCCAGCGGCGCACAGCCACGCGCAACAGATCAACGCAGTCGTCCGGATCATCAGTCTCGCTCCTTGCGCTCCACGTCGTACTCGAACCTGCGACCTGCACGCGATCGTAGGGTCCGGCTTCCCTGGCCCGAGCCCAGTCGAGGGCAGCCGGACCCTACCAGGTCCGCCTAAAGGCGGACCCTACGACCGCACCACTAACGGCGAGGTCCGCCTAAAACTTCTCTCGAGCGCGTCTCAACCGTGGCGCACGTAATCCTTCAATATGAAATCTTGAAATCCTGAAATTCCTCTTTACTCCTACCCCACCTGGCTCGCCGATCGTCCGAAATACACGCTGGCACGCGTCTGGTCGTCCCACCCGACATTGCAGTGCGGCGCCGTCCACCTCTCGATCCGGCGAGGCTCGAGCACGGGCTTTCCGAGCGCCGGCGACGAGAGGCAGTAGGTGCCGGCGTGCGTCCCGAGCCAGATCAGGTTCCGGTCCCACTCCACGAACGACGTCTCCGATGTTCCCCGCCACCAGCTCTCGTAGTCGTCCATCTCTCCGTCGCGGGGCGGGACGAACCACGCCACTTCCTTTGGCTCGGTGGGATCGGAGATGTCGTGGATGCGCATGCCGGCGACGAACCACGCGATCGCGAGGATCTCCGGGCGCGACGCCCCCGGCGCCAGCCAGGCCTGCGTGTTGTGCGTGCCGAACCGGCCGCGCGCCATGCAGAAGTCGGCGTAGGGCGCGTCTTTCGGCGCCTTCGGACGAGGAAAGAGTCCGATGATCCTGGGATTCGCGGGGTCGCTCACATCGAAGACCCTGGGGAATCTGACCGGCTCCCGGCAGTCGGCCTGGATCGTCTCGGAGACGCCGATGACGATGTTCCGGAGTCGGGGATGGGCCGCGTCGGCAATCACGGGGTAGACCGTGTGGTAGGGGATGCCGCCGATGGTCTCGAAGTCATACAGCAGGCGCCCGGCCGGCTTTGGCTTCGTGATGTCGCTGAAATCGAAGACGTAGAAGCCGAAGTGGGCAAACCCGCCGTAGCCGTACCTGCCTCCATCCTCGACGCGCACGGGGACGCTGGGGGCGCTGTGAGTCCCGTTCCAGGCGGCGCGATCTCCGGCGAACACGTACTTCTTGTACTCTTCTTCTTCTCCGTAGCGCTGCCCGGGGACCCACCAGCGCGAGACCTCCTTGACGTTGGCCGGATCGGACAGGTCCACAATCATCAGCCCCGAACCGAACGTGCGCTGGGCATTCTCCATGCGAAACTGGTCATCCCAGCCGGCAGCCAGGTAGGCATATTTCCCGCCGTCGTAGAAGTTCATGTGCGTGCCCCAGCCCGTCTTGCCAATGCTGAATTCCTGGAGCAGGTTGGGCTTGGCGGGATCGGTGATGTCGTAGGTGCGGATACCCCTGAGCCCTGTGTAGTTGTTGGACTCGTCGGCGAGCTCCTTGTGGTACTGCCCGTACGGGAATTCGGGAACGGCCCTCGTGATCGGCTGCCCTGCCGACGACATCATGATCCACTTCTTGAGCTGCGTGTTGTACGCGACGCAGCCCTGAATCCTGCTCGGCGCCTTCACGAAGACCGGCTTCCTGGGGTCGCTGATGTCGAGCCACCCCTGGCCCGCTCCGATCATTCGCTGCGGGCCCTTCGCCCACATGTTCATCAGCGGCTCGCCGCCCGCGATCTCCACGCCCGGCAGGAAGGAGATGATCTCCATGTTGTTGATGTACTGCTTCCGGTCGAGGTAGGGCAGCGCACCCATCGGCAGGCGGAAAGGAACTGTGCCGCCGCCAGGCATGAGTCCCGTCACCTGCGCGCGTGCGCTCACGGCGCCGGCAACACCTGCGCCGGCCGCGGCCAGCGCGCCCCTGAGAAGCGCTCGCCGGCTGATCCCTTTGCGCTCATCTGCGGATGCTCGGGTGTTGTGTTCGGACGAGTCTGAACCTCTCGACATACATCACCTCGCTCATTAACGCGGTCGTTGTCGCCGCCGGTCACTGACGGCCGTTCCAGACATCGATGAAGTGCGCACCGCCTCAATCCGACGTTCACCGGCGCCACCGTCAACGCGGCCGCTAGTCGAGGTCGTCGAAGATCCGGTCCATCTCCTCCGTGGAGACATCGAACACGGCATTGCGCGGTGGGACCGCTTCGCGGGTGAAGAATTCCGGAAGACGGTCGTGGGCCTTGGTGAAGCCGGCCCTGCGGTTGAACTCGCGCTCCAGCTTGATGGTTTCCTTGCCGAGCACCTGCAGCGCATCGTCGCCCAGGTTCCAGCCGTAGCGGCTGTTGAGGAGATCGCGCACGACGCCCGGCGCGGCCGAGTAGCCGAAGCCCGCCATCAGGCAGATGCCCAGCGTGTCGTACCCGGCGGAATTGATCTGCGCCCCCCGCGAGGCTTCGACCTGGCCCTTCGGGTCGAGGTGATCGATCTTGGCGCGAAGCGTCAGCCCGGACGTGTGGTCCCCACCCTGGGTCGAGGTTGCAAACGTCACGCCCGTGCCCTTGATGGCACGCGGGTCGTACGCCGACATGGCCATGCCCTTCGCCGCCGGCACGCGCTCGATGCCGAGCACCCTGCCCGTGATGACGGAACCCGCGCCCAGGATGCGGCCGAGCGGCGTGTTCCGGCGAATCTCGTCGAGGAGTTCCATGGCCCGGTCGCCGTCGCCCCACTTCATCAGCCCGGCCTCGCACGCCACGCCGATCGCGGCGGCGACCTCGATGGTGTCCAGGCCCATGTCGTTGATCTGCCAGTTCAGGCGCGCGATGACGTCCAGATCGCCGATGCCGAGGTTCGGTCCCAACAGGCCGATGGTTTCGTATTCGAGGGGCGAGACGATCGCCTTGCCGTCCTCGCCACCGAAGACGTTCGAGCAGCGGATCGTGCAGCCCGCCATGCAGGCGTGCGAGGGGTTCGACTCTCCGCCGCGCTGCAACAGCAGCTCGCGCAGGTGCTCGCCGCTGACGGCTTCGGCCTGCTCGAACCTGCCGGCCGAAAAGTTGCGCGTCGGCAGCGCGCCCAACGCGTCGACCATCAGGACGTTGGCGGCCGTGCCGTAGTCGCGGTACGTGTGCGACTGCGGGTGGGCCAGCACGGCCTGCGTGTACGCTTTTTGCGCCTTCTTGAACAGTTCGGGATCCGCGATCGGTGGCTTCTGCCCCCCGGTGTCATCCCACACGATCGCCTTGAGTCCTTTCGAGCCCATCACAGCGCCGAGACCACCGCGGGCGTTGATCCGGGCCGGGACTCTCTCCTTGTCGAGGTTCTGGATGCCCGCCGTGGCAAGCCTGTACTCGCCACCCTGGCCGATGAGCGAGATGGCCACCTTCTTCCCGTACCGCTCGAGCAGCTTCGGGGCGACCTCGTACACCCCCTGGCCCACGAAGTCGTCCGCCTTCTCCCACTTCGCGCCGCTCAAGCTCAGGTGGAGGATCCAGAAGCCGGGCTCCGACGGCATGTCTTCGAGAATCAGCGCCCTGATGCCCATGTTCGTCATGTGCAATCCGGTGCTGCCCCCGCAGTTGCTCTCCCTGAAGCCACCGGTCAGCGGAGACTTGGCGCCGGCGGAGAGACGGTCGCTGGCGCTCAACATGTGCCCGACCAGCAGGCCCGGCGCGAAGACGAGCTTGTTGTTCGGGCCAAGAGGCTCGCACGTGGCGTCCATCTCGTCGAGCAGGATGCGAGCGAGCAGCCCGCGCCCCCCAAGCCGCTCCCACGAGGCGGGCACAGGTTCCCTGGTCAGGGTCTGCGTGCGCACGTTCACGCGCCAGACTTTCAGGTCGTACTCGGCAGCCATAGAGTCTGTTCTACAACCCGACCTTGGATGACTTCGTTCGACCGGCCAGTCTCGACAGCGCGGCTTCGTGGTACGTGAGGTCGTAGTAGCGTTCGGCCGGCGGCGGTGTTCCGTCCCACTGGCGCTCGATCTCGGCCCGCAGCTTCAGGACGTTCTTCAGTCCGTCGATGCTCAACCGCGCGTCTGGTGCGAGCCCGCCCGGAGACGCCGCGGCCTGCGCGTAGGTCTCGCCGGCCACCCCGGCCTGCAGCTTCAGTCCCGTCGCGAGAAACGCAATCGCGTCGGTCTTGTTCGCCGGATCCAGGAACCAGCGCAGCGCCTCGATGTAAGCGGCCATGTATCGAATGAGCGTCTGGCGATTGTCCCGCGCCCACGAGCGCAGCGCGAAGGCCCCGATGCCCTGGTAGGGACCGATGAGCTGCGAGGCGAAACCCAGGCTCTTGAGCCCCTCGCGCCGGGCCTGCAGCGAGAACGGCGGGTTCAGCATCGACGCGGCGTATTCCGTGTTCTGCAGCATGGCCTCCAGGCGCTGCGGCGTCCCGCCGATTGGCTTGACGGTGTAGTCCTCGCCGGCGACGAGGCCGCGGCCGAGCAGGATCTTTCTGAGCTGGAGCGCGTAGGCGGTGTTCGGCGCGTCCACGATGATGGTCTTTCCCCGCAGCGCGGCCACCGACTCGACCGCCGGCTGGACGACGAGCTCGTTCATCGAATCGTCGCTGCCCATCACGATAACGACGTCGGCGCCAGCGGTCTCGACCATGGCGACGGCGTTGTCGACCGCCGCGTGGGCGACGTCGTACTTCCCGGCGGCGAGCCCGTCCCGAAGAACCTGGGAGTTGGGCGTGAACTCCACGACCACCTTCACACCGTGCCGGGAGAAGATGCCCCGGGCCTCCGCGATCAGCAGCGGGACGGTCGAGACGCCACCAAACGCAATGACGCGGACCGGTTGCGCCGCGGGCGCTTGTGCTGCCCGTGATCCGGCCGCGCCAGCCAGGATAAGCGTGGCTAGCACCCCGAGCCCACAAAGGGCCCGTGCCTGGCGGTACCCCGTGATGCGGCGCGCGCGTGGCCACGCCGAATCGTGATTCCTCCCTCGCATCGGTCCACTCCCGAGATGTCCCGCCATTGCGGTGACGTCTTCGAGTTCCACGTAGGGGCGGAGCTTGCTCTGCCCGCGCCCTTCGACGGGCTCAGGGCGCCCCGAGCGTGTCGAGGGGCGGGCCGACCAAGGTCGGCCCCTACGATTCCGCAGCGTCACCGCAGTTGCGAAACTCTGTGCTAAGGCGCCGTCGCGATCAATCGCTCACGCCTGCCGCAGGTTCCGGCGCCGGGAGTTCCCTGCCGTTCAGCACGCGGTCCATCTGGGCCTTGTCCAGCGCGCCGTCCCACCAGGCCACGAGGAGCGTCACGACCCCGTTGCAGATCATGTTGGTGGTCCCCCGGGCCATCGACATGAACCGCTCGATGCCGAGCAGGAGTGCCATGCCGGCGACCGGCACGGTCTGAACCGACGCGAGCGTCGCCGCCAGCACCACAAACGCCGAGCCGGACACCCCCGCCGCGCCTTTCGACGTGAACAGGAGGACGGTGAGGAAAGTGGCGATCTCGCCCCAGGTCAGATGGATGTTCATCGCCTGGGCGATGAACATCACCGAGATGGTCTGGTAGATCGCGGATCCGTCCTGGTTGAACGAGTACCCGGTGGGCACGACGAGCCCGACCACGCTCTTTCGGCAGCCCAACTGCTCGAGCTTGGTCATCAGCCGCGGGAGCGCCACCTCGGAGGTCGAAGTGGCAAGCACGAGCAGAATCTCTTCCTTGATGTAGGCCAGGTACTTCGTGATGCGGAAGCCCACGAGCCGCGCGACGGGACCGAATATGACGAGAATGAAGAGTATGCAGGTGAGATAGACAGCGCCCACGACCTTGCCCATCGGCAGGAGCGAGCCGACGCCGTATCTTCCGACCGTGAACGCCATGGCGCCGAACGTCCCGATGGGGGCCAGGTTCATGATCAGCGCCAGGGCCGCGAACAACGACGACGACAGCATCTCGATGAGCTCGACGAGCGGGCGGCCCTTCTCGCCCAGCCGCAGGAGCGCGAGTCCGAAGAGGACCGAGAAGAACAGCACCTGGAGGATGTACCCCGTGGCAAACGCGCCGACCACCGTCTCGGGAATGATGTTTATGAAAAACTCGACACTCCCGGCGCGCGACACCGACCCGCCCGAGCCCGCGTAGGCCGACACCGCCCCGGCGTCGAGCGTCGCCGGATCCGCGTTGAGGCCGGCGCCCGGCCTGACGATCAGGCCGACGGCCAAGCCGATCAGAAGGGCGAGGGTCGAGACGACCTCGAAGAGGATGATTGCGCGCACGCCGATGCGCCCGACCTCCTTCATGTTCGACATCTTGCAGAGGCCGGCCACGACCGTCACGAAGATGATCGGCCCGATGATCATCTTGATCAGCTTGATGAACCCGTCGCCGAGCGGCTTCATCGCCGCGCCGGTTTCGGGGGCCACGGCCCCCAGCACGACGCCGACGCCCATGCCGATCAGGACCTGGACCCAGAGCTTGCGGTAGAAGGGTTTCGGCTTGCCAGGAGCTGGCGCCACGTCATTCTCCTCTCGATTTCGTCGTCAGTGTCCAGGCAGTCACCCGGGGCTCACCTGGACCGTCGAAAGCCCGAGCCACAGATGGCCCGGCCCGCAGCCATCCACCGCCGTGCACCGTCAACGCGCCCCGCAGGGCAGAAAGGCGGCGTCGCTCAGGCGCCGATGAGAACACTCTCGGGATGCTCGATCGCGCTGGCAAGATCAGCGAGAAACGCGGCAGCACGGGCCCCGTCCACGACGCGATGGTCACACGAGAGCGTCACGCTCATCTGCGGGCGAACGGCCGGCCGGCCCTCATGCGCCACCACGCGGTCGGCAATGCGCCCCACGGCCAGGATGGCTGCCTGCGGCGCGTTGACAATCGCCGTGAACGCGTGCACGTGGTACATGCCCAGATTGCTGATGGTGAAGGTGCCGCCGACGAGGTCGGCTGGCCGCAAGCGGCCCGCGCGTGCCCGCTCGACGAGGGCTTGGCGCCGCGCGGCGAGCTCGCGCAGCGGCAGGCGATCGGCCCCGTGGAGGACGGGCACGACGAGACCTCGCTCGACGGCGGTGGCGACTCCGATGTTGATCTCGTCGTGATGCCGGATCGTGCCGTCAATCCAGCGCGCGTTGAGGCGCGGATGGCGCCGGAGCGATCGGGCCACCAGGGCGACCAGCAGGTCGGTGTAGGTGATCTCCGCGGTGACCTCGGCCTCGGCGGCGAGCCGCTTGCGCCAGTCCACCAGCGCGTCGGCGTCCACGTCTCGGGCCACGAAGAACTGGGGCACCGTGGTCCACGACGCGGTCACGCGCTCGGCCATGACCCGCCAGGTGTCACCCGGGTCTTCTGCGGGCGCCGCCCCGGACGTCACGACATCGGTGGCCAGCACGGCCCCGCCCGGACCCGATCCGCGCACGTCGCTG
>CAYHRK010000097.1:5274-13124 GCA_964358795.1 uncultured Vicinamibacterales bacterium | reverse complement strand
AGGAAGACGCGGGGTTCGCGCGCCGCCAACTCCTCCGACATCCGGATGCTAGCCAGAAAACCACCTTGAGCCCGGCTCACGGGCACGATCGACGCGCCGAAACTCGCAATCAACGCCATCCGCTCGCTGCTCATCCAGTCGGGCATGAAGATCGTGACTGGATGACCAAGCGCGCGGCCGATCGCGGAAAATGAAATGCCGGTGTTGCCGCTGGTGGCCTCGGCAATCGTGTCGCCAGGCTGGATGTCACCAGTGAGGTATGCCTGCCTCAGGATGTGCAGGGCCATCCGGTCCTTGATGCTGCCGGTGAAATTGACCTGTTCGTACTTCGCGTGGATCACGCGCGGTTCGCCTCGATACGTGAAGTCGATGGCGAACAATGGCGTGTTGCCGATCGCATGCTCGAGGGCAGTGAACCGGTGCGTGATCGTGGCGTCGACGGCCGTGGTCGTTGACATCATGTTCCTCGGGCGGCAATCTTACCAAAACCGGTCTCGGGGCCAGGTCCGCGTTGCGACCAGCCCGGGGCCATGGTACCATTTGATGTTCGCCGGTATGGCCTCTGCCCTGCCGACGCACCCGACCGCCGATCGCGTCCCCATCGTCCAGGGGTCAGGACGCGGCCCTTTCAAGGCCGAGACTCGGGTTCGAATCCCGATGGGGACGCCACAAGACTTACGATGAGTCCGTTTCGGCCTCAACAATTCGACGAGTGACGCCGCGCTGGCCCGGCAGTTGACTGTGGAATAGACTGTGGAGTAGATTCACCAGTATGGGGACGGTTCAGGTGGTCCTGGGGCAACGCTTGCTTCGAGAAGCCGATCAGGCGGCGCGCCGTATCAAGGTCAACCGATCTGCGCTGGTCCGCGCGGCCCTGCGCGACTATCTCGACCAGTTGCAGATTCGCGAGCGCGAGGCGCGCGACCGCAGAGGGTACGAGCAGGCGCCCGACCGTGAATTCCGAGCCTGGGATGGCGTCGCTGCATGGCCCGACGAGTAGCGCGAGGCGATATTCGCTTGTGCGAGTTCCCGGCGCCCGACAAGCCGCGGCCCGTGCTGGTCCTCACGCGCGACTGGGCCGCCGAGTACCTGACTCGCCTCACCGTGGCGCCCATCACGTCTTCGATCCGCGATGTGCCCAGCCAGATCTTGCTGACCGAGTCTGACGGCATGAAGCACGCGTGCGCCGTGAACTTGCACAACCTTGTGACGGTGGACAAGACGCGTCTGGGCCGGCGCGTGGCGCAGCTCGCGCCCCAGCGAATGCGAGAAGTCTGCGACGCGATGGCATTTGCCCTGGGCTGCGACGGCGTCCCCGAAACCAAGTCAGTTCGATAAGCCTCTGCCCACGCCCGAGTACAGCTGGCCACCAGCGACGTGGGCACGATCGAGGCATCGGACCGACCACCGTCATCGGATAGAATCACACGCATGGACCCCTCCAATGGCCACCGCGTGTCCAACCGTCCCAAGACACCCTCTGTTCGCGGCGTCGAGCTCCTCGGTCTGGTCAGTCTGGGGCTGGTGATGACCGTCGGCGTCGCTTCCGCGCAGGTGGACGGCCCGATTGGCAAGTACGTGGTCGATGTACATGTTTCGCTGCCTCATTTCCCGCAGCTCGCGGAACTCGCCGAGCCATATGGACTGGCGGCGACGGATCTGCCAACGTGGGGCCGGGGCGTGTGCGTCGGCGCGCATGTCTATCCGATCGCCTGGCGCGCCGCCACCATCGGCTTCGGTGCCACGATGTTGTGGTCGCGTGCCCAGCGCAGCCCGACCGATGTAGACGGAACGCTGACTGGGAAGCGCTCCATGGTTCAGTACAGAGCCGTGTCGCCTCAGGTGTCGGTCAACTTCGGAGGCCGCGAAGGGTGGAGCTACCTGAGCGGAGGACTCGGTTGGTCCTGGATGCCCATTGGCACGGAGGCGGTCCCGACAGACATCAGCGCGCGTCGCAAGACGATCAACTACGGAGGCGGCGCCCGGTGGTTCTCCCGCGAGCACGTGGGCTTCTCCCTCGATTTCCGCTTCTACGCCATCAACCCTCAGGTACAGACCGACGTGGTGAAGCGTGCTCCTCGCATGAAGGTGGTCGTCGTGAGCGTTGGCGCGTCCTTCAAGTAGTCGGAGGGCTCGGGTCTGCCTGCGGTGTGCGTCACGGCAACTGGGGCGCACCGGTGCAGGCTTGACATGGCCCGCCACCGGGGTATCTTGTTGAGCCCGATCAGGCGTACTGGTTGAGTGAACAGCGAGGCCCAAGATGAACGCAACCCGTTTGCTCCGGTGGTCGTTGGCGGCGGTCTGCGCGTCAGTGATCGCAGCCGGTGTTGTCGCCGACGCGCAGCAGGCCTCCCAGCAGTATCAGCCGCAGGTTGGTCAACCGGGTAAAGACGTGGTGTGGGTGCCTACCGCCCAGACGCTGGTCGACAAGATGCTCGACATGGCCAAGGTGACTCCGCAGGACTACCTGATCGACCTCGGATCGGGCGACGGCCGCACGGTCATTACGGCCGTCAAGCGCGGAGCCCGTGCACTCGGGATTGAGTACAACCCGGACATGGTGGAGCTGTCCAAGGCCAACGCCGCGAAGGAGGGCGTCGGCAGCAAGGCCACGTTCCTCAAAGCCGATTTGTTCGAGACCGACTTCTCGGAAGCCACCGTCGTCACGATGTTCCTGCTGCCCGATATCAACCTCAAGCTCCGTCCGCGGATGCTGAATCTCAAGCCGGGCACGCGCATCGTGTCGAACTCCTTCAGGATGGAGGATTGGACGCCCGACGAAGAGGTGAGGGTCACCGATGGGTGCGAGACATGGTGCACCGCCCTGCTCTGGATCGTGCCGGCCCAGGTGCAAGGTACCTGGCAGCTTGCCAATGGCGCGATCAGTCTCACCCAGAGTTTTCAGATGATCTCGGGGAACTTGCAGTCGGGCACCACCACCGAGGCGATTGCTGAAGGCCGGCTACGTGGGGCAGACATCAGCTTCACCGCCGGAGGCGTCAGCTATTCGGGTCACGTGAACGGCC
This sequence comes from uncultured Vicinamibacterales bacterium, assembly GCA_964358795.1. Taxonomy (GTDB): domain Bacteria; phylum Acidobacteriota; class Vicinamibacteria; order Vicinamibacterales; family JAKQTR01; genus CAYHRK01. The sequence continues at coordinate 10,098 of CAYHRK010000097.1, read as the reverse complement.
GAGGCCTGGAGGGCACATTCTCGTCGGCTGCTGGAACAGGCTCGTGGAAGGCGACCCGCCAGGGGAAATAGCTGGCCAATCGCTCGGGGGCGTCATTCCTGCTACGCCTCTCCCCGGTACCGGTAGACGCCAATCGCCACGAGTTCCCGCAGCGAGACGAGCAGGTCGTCGAGCCCCCATCGAAGGCGGTTCAGCGGGTCGCCGTAGTCTTTTCCACTGGGCTTGAACGCCGGGATGCTCGACTGGCGCCGGCTCCGGGCCACCGGAGAGGTGACGGCCTCGAACGACGTCACCACGCTGAAGTTGGTGAATCCAGCCTTGCGAAAGCACATCGCCGTGCGCTTCGAATGAAGCCGCGAGGTCACGACCAGCAGCGGCGTGTCCTGCCGGATGACCCCTCGATCGAGTTTCAGCAGATTGCGGGGATGATCGGCGGTCCCGCCGGGAATCGGATCGAGCAGGACGGCCTCCGGCTGACTGCCCAGCCATCGCGCGGCTTCGGCGTAGACTTCAGCCTCGCTGACCCGTTCGGTTCCGCCCCCGCTGAACACGACGAGCGGAGCGTAGTTGGCGGCGAGCAACTGCACCGCGGTATAAACGCGCTCCCAACCTTCGGGTGTGGGCAGGTTATGGACGCCAATCCCGCCCGTGATGCAGATGATCGCCGACGCCCGCCTGGGCGCAGCCGACTCCACCACGAACGTTTCGATGCCGGTGGATCGCCCTGCCATCAGCCAGACGCCGAGCAGGGCCACGGCGGCTCCAAGCGCTGCCAATCCGAATCCTGCGACACGCGAGATCTTGCGCAACACGCCAGCTAACACGGCATCGGCCTCACTGGTTGACGTCACCCACATCTCGGCCCGGTCCCGGTCGGCGGGCACGTGTCATCAACCGACCCGTCAGGCGCCTGAGAGAAACCCTCGGCGCGGACCACGGGCATCATATCAGCCCGTCTACTTCAATAATGGGCGTACACGTCGGCAGGGTCTGCGGGAGCCGATGCGTATCAAGTAAGCTGGACCGGTGGAGCCTCCAGCTGATCCCATCCAGTGTGTGTCGAGTGTCCTCGAACAGCTCGGCATCGTGTTCGAGCGATTCGACCACCCGCCTGTTTTCACCGTAGACGAGGCGCTGGTGCACTGGGCCGGCATTCAAGGCACGCATTGCAAAAATCTGTTTCTTCGCAACAACAAAGGCGCTCGTCACTATCTGGTAGTTGTGGAACACAGCAAGCCGGTCGATCTCAAGCGACTCGCCACGGTCATCGGCGACGACCGGCTCAGCTTCGCCTCACCCGAGCGTTTGCTGAAGCACCTTGGGCTGATGCCGGGATCGGTCTCCCCCTTCGGCCTCATCAATAACACCGCGCACGATGTCACGGTGGTGCTTGACGCCGGCCTGGCGGCCAGCGAACGCGTGGCATTTCATCCCAACACGAATACCGCCACCTTCACGCTGTTGTTCGCCGATTTTGAGCGGTTCCTCACGTGGTGCGGGAACCCGGTGAAGACCGTCCACATCTGACCCGCCAGGGGGAATCCCAGACGCCAATCACCTACAGCTTTGTCGCGTACGATCGACCCATAGAATCGTGGCGGTTTACCGAGGACATGCCCGCCAAAGCCCGCCGCTAGCCGTGGTGTATGTTATCGTGTCCCGGCCGCGTGCCCCGGTCCAGAATGACGTTGGCGGCTTTCGGAATCGGGGCACCAAGCCCGGCGCCCAACCAGCGAGGAGCTCAGAGCGATGCATCTCCAACTGATTGACTGGGTGATTGTTGTCCTGTCGCTGCTCGTGTGTTTTGTCCCCGCGCTGTTTTTCGCCAAGCGGGCCGGCAAGAGTACGTCGGAGTTTTTCGTGTCGGGCCGGGCCGTGCCATGGTGGCTGGCGGGCCTCTCGATGGTGGCCACGACATTCAGCAGCGACACGCCCAACCTGGTGACCGACATCGTGCGCCGCAACGGCGTGGCGGGCAACTGGGTATGGTGGGCGTTTGTCCTGACTGGTGTGTCGACCGTGTTCTTTTACGCCCGCCTCTGGCGCCGGTCGGGCGTGATGACCGATCTCGAGTTCTACGAGATCCGGTATTCCGGGAAGGCCGCCAGCGTGGTGCGGGGATTCCGGTCGGTGTACCTGGGCTTGTTGTTCAACTGCATGATCATGGCCACGGTGAACCTGGCCGCGTGCAAGATCGCCGGCATCCTGTTTGGCATGGAGCGCTGGCAGACGCTGGCGTTCGTGGGCCTGCTGAATGTGGTATTCGCCACGCACTCGGGTCTGTGGGGCGTGCTGGTGATCGACACGATCCAGTTCTTTATCAAGATGACGGCCGTGATCGCGGCGGCGTACTTCGCGCTGCAGGCTCCCGCGGTCGGTGGACTGCACGGCCTGGTCGAGAAACTGTCAACGATGCGGGGGCCTGGCGGACTGAACTACCTGAACCTGCTGCCCGATTTCACCAGCAACTGGGACCTCGCCGTTGCGGTCTTCGTCATGCCGATCGCCGTGCAATGGTGGGCGGTCTGGTATCCCGGCGCGGAACCGGGCGGAGGCAGCTACATCGCCCAGCGCATGCTGGCATCCAAGTCGGAACGCGACTCGCTTGGCGCGGTGCTCTTCTTCAACGTGGCGCACTACGTGCTCAGGCCGTGGCCCTGGATTCTCGTGGCGCTGTGTTCCATCCTGGTGTACCCGGAGCTGTCGGACATCCAAAAGGCATTCCCAGACCTTGACCCCAGCCTGCTCGGCCACGACATCGCGTACCCGGCGATGTTGAAGTTTCTGCCGGTGGGCTTCATCGGTCTGATGGTCGGCGGGCTGGTGGCCGCAAATTCGTCCACCATCCTCACCCACCTGAACTGGGGCGCCTCGTACCTGGTGCACGACTTCTATCGCCGCTTCATTCGCAAGGACGCCACTGAACACCACTACGTGATGGCGGGTCGCATAGTGACAGTGGGCTTGTTCATCTGCTCGTCGGCTTTGGTGTTCGTGCTCGACACCGCCAAGGACGCCTTCGACGTGATTCTGCAGGTAGGCGCGGGCACCGGGCTGTTGTACCTGGTGCGCTGGTTCTGGTGGCGGGTGAACGCGTGGTGTGAGGTCGCGGCCATGATCAGCTCGTTCGGCATCTCGATGCTGTTCCTGGTGCTGGCCAAGAACGGCGTGCACCTCAGTACACACAGGGCCTTGCTCATCACGATCGGCTTCACGACGGTCTGCTGGATCGCCACCGCGTTTCTGGGTCCGGAAACCGATCGCCGCGTGCTGGTCGAGTTCTACAGGAGGGTGCGGCCCTTCGGCCCGGGATGGACGCAGATCCGCAAGGAGGCTGGCCTGGCCGGCGACACCGCACGAGCCACAGGCGAGAATATTCCGCTCGCCCTTCTAGGCTGGGTCGCCGGATGCACGATGATCTGGTCGGCGCTCTTTACGGTGGGCAACGTCCTGTACGGCCGAATGGGTGCCGCGCTGTTCCTGCTGGCCACGTTCGTGCTGAGCGGCCTCGTGCTGGTGTCGGTCGTGCGGAGGCTCTGGGCGTCGGCTGGCGCGGAGGAGGTATGCTAGGGCATGCCGTTTTCCCGTTTTCCGCTCCATCCTGACCTGCTGAAAGGCGTCAAGGAACTCGGGTTTCTGCGCCCGACCCCCATCCAGGATCAGACGATTCCACCGGCGTCGGAGGGCAGAGACATCCTGGCCTGCGCCATGACGGGCAGCGGCAAGACCGCCGCGTTTCTGCTCCCGATTCTGCACCGGTTGATGGCCAAGCCTCGCGGCGCCACCCGCGCGCTCATCCTGACGCCCACTCGCGAGCTGGCCGCCCAGATCCACGCACACCTGGAGGAACTGGCTGTGCACACGCCGATGACCGGAGCGGCCGTGTTCGGAGGCGTCGGCATGGGCCCGCAGGAGCACGCGTTTCGCAGCGGCGTCGGCGTGATTGTGGCGACGCCCGGGCGCCTGCTCGATCACCTGCGCCAGCCCTACGCGCGAATGGCGCACCTCGAGGTGCTCGTGCTGGACGAAGCCGATCGCATGCTGGACATGGGGTTCCTGCCAGACATCCGGCGCATCCTGCGACAGATCCCGGCGAAGCGGCAGACGCTGTTTTTCAGCGCCACCATGCCGCGCGAGATCGTGGTGCTGGCTCACGAGATGCTGCGCAACCCCTTCACCGTCAACCTCGAGCGGAAATCGTCGCCGCCTGTGGGCATTACGCAGGCGGCCTATCCTGTGGGCCGCGAACTGAAGTCGGCGCTGCTGGTGGAACTGCTGAAACGCAAGATCATCGAGAACGCGATCGTGTTCACGCGGACCAAGCACCGCGCCAATCGCCTGGCCGATTTCGTCGAACGGCACGGCATCTCGACCGGGCGCATCCACGGCAACCGGAGCCAGAACCAACGCACGGCCGCGCTGGAAGGATTCAAGGCCGGCCAGCAGCAAATCCTGGTGGCCACCGACATCATGGCGAGAGGCATCGACGTGGAAGCGTTGGGCCATGTCGTCAATTTCGATGTGCCCGCCGATCCCGATGCCTACATCCATCGCGTCGGCCGCACGGGCCGGGCCGAGGCCACGGGAGACGCCTTTACGTTTGTGTCGCCCGACGAAGAACAGGAACTGCGCGCGATCGAACGTGTGCTCGGCAGCCCGCTGCCGCGCGTCACGCTGCCCGGCTTCGACTACGCCCGCAAGACTGACGAGCGGCTCGAGATCCCCATTCGCGACCGTCTGGCGGCAGCTCGCATGGCCAGAGGACCTCGGCGGCAAGGGCCGGCGGCCGCACACGGTCCTCAGAACCGCACCGGCGCTCCTGAC
>CAYHRK010000097.1:0-5174 GCA_964358795.1 uncultured Vicinamibacterales bacterium | reverse complement strand
CGAAGTTCCAGGCCATCCTGGACCGGCACGCCCCGGCCCGGCCCGGCAGCCGGGAGGGTGGAAGTCGCGCGGGAGGGCCCAGGCGCGGAGGGCGCTAGCTGGGCGTTCAGATGAGGCGTGAGGCCAGCGAGGGATGCTGTGTCACCAGTCGGCGGGTCACGTCGATCCAGGTGTCGCGGCCAGACGGATCGAGGCGCTCGAATGCCAGTTTCTTCTCGGTCAACAGCTGATCCACCAACTGGTCGATATTTCGGATGAAGAACTCGTCAGTATCGCGCACGCCATCAGCCGCAGCCGCGTCGACGATGGGCACCTTGATCAGCAGGTCGTAGGACTTCATCCAGTAGTCCACGAATCGCTCGATCGGCTTCTGCCGTCCGCACGAGTAGAACAGATACGCGTAGTTGTCGAGGACGCTGCGATCGCACACCACGACGTCGTGTACGCTGGCCGAGCGGATCTCTTCGGCCACCTGCGTCATCAGGATCCAGATCTGCGCCTCCAGTGACGTCTTCCGGTTGATCGGCAGGGGCGACAGGCGCGCCACCTCCTTCACCATGTCCACGTTGACGCCGTGCCGCTTCAAGGCGGCGGTCAGGTCGTAGCACAGCGTGGTCTTGCCCGTGCCGTGGGTGCCGATGAACGCGACTTTCATACGGGCGTCTTCATCCAGCCGGCGGTATTGTGGAAGTTTGCCACCACGCCGCCCGGCGGCACGAGCGCGTCGCAGGCGGTGCGTTCCTCATCACTGAGCGTCATGTTCAGTACCGGCAGCAGATCAGTCAGGTGATCGAGGGTGCGGGGTCCAAGAACAGGCGATGTGACGCCCAGCTGATCCTTGCACCAGAGCAACGCCAGTTGGCCAGGTGTCTTTCCGTAGTCGCGCGCGATGGTGGCAAGCCGGTGCCCCACCTCGATGCCCCGCGCCGTGACGCGCTGGGCGTAGATGCTGCCCGGCAGCCGCGCGGCCCGGGAATCTGCGGGCCACAAACCGGCTTCTGGATATCGCCCGGCCAGCACGCCCTGCCCAAGCGGGGCCCACGGGAGGATCGCCAGACCGTGGCGCATCGCCATCGGCACCAGCTCGTTTTCGATGCGACGGTCCAGCAGGTTGTATGGCGGCTGTTCGCTGACATAGCGCGCAAGCCCGCAGCGCTGGCTCACACCGAGCGCCTCCATCACCATCCAGGCCGGGTGTGTTGAACAGCCGATGTACCGGACCTTGCCGGCGCGCACCAGATCGGTCAGTGCCCCGAGCGTCTCGTCTACCGGAATCTCGGGGCTGGGCCGATGCGCTTGGTAGAGGTCGATGTGATCGGTGCCGAGCCGCCGCAACGATGCCTCGCACGCCTGGATGATGTGCCAGCGAGAATTGCCCGCGGCGTTGGCGTCGTCCCCAACTGTGTAGTGGAACTTGGTGGCCAGAATCACTCGATCCCGCCGGCCCGCCAGGGCCTTTCCCACGATGATCTCGGATCCGCCCCGGAGGTAGCTGTCGGCGGTGTCGATGATGTTGATGCCCGCATCAAGCGCGGCGTGGATGATGATGATGGCGTCGGCGTCGGCGGTGGGGCCGCCGAAGTTGAGCGTGCCCAGACAGAGCGGCGACACCCGGACACCGGTGCGGCCCAGTTGGCGGTAGGTCATGCGTGGTTCACGTGGGTCGTGTCCCCGTTGTCTCTCCACTGGGAGGGACAGGATTCGTTCGTCCTTCCTGCCAGATACGCGTTCGCCCTGAGCTTCCGCATCAAGTTGAGAACAGCTTGCCATCCTACAGCCTCCGCGCAGGCCAAGCAACCTGGTAGGGTATCATCAGAAGTTCGATGGAGCCTTTCGCACACACGCTTGCGGGGGCTTGCCTGTCCGAGGCGGGTCTCAATCGTCGCTCGCCACTTGCCGCCTCTACGTTGATCGTGGCCGCCAACCTGCCCGATCTAGATGGCGCATGCTACGTGCACAGCGCCGACCTGGCCTTCGCGTGGCGCCGCGGCTGGACGCATGGCGTGTTGGCCATGTGCGTGCTGCCCCTCTTGCTGGCGGGCGCGATGCTGGTCATCGACCGGATGATCCGGCGGCGCCGTCGTCCCGAATCCGAGCGGACCAGGTTTCTGCCGTTGCTGGCTCTGTCGGTGCTGGGGGTGCTGTCACACGTGTTCCTGGATTGGTTGAACAACTACGGCGTCAGGTTGCTCACGCCGTTCTCGGATCGGTGGTTCTACGGCGACGCGCTTTTCATCGTCGATCCGTGGTTGTGGCTCCTGCTGGGCGGTGCCGTCATGTTCGCCTGGACGGTTCGCACCAGAGCCATCGTCGCCTGGATACTGCTTGCCACCGGCACGACCGCGCTGATGATGGTGAGCCCGCTCGTGTCGAATGCGGCCCGCGTCGTGTGGCTCGGTGGCGCAGCCGGATGGATCGTCGCCCGGTTGTTGGTGCCCGCCGCTCGGCGGCAGGGCGTAGCGGTGGCGGCCATCATCGGCGCCTGCCTCTACGTGGGTGTGATGATCGCGGGATCGCGCCTGGCCGAGCGCCAGGTACGGACGTTGGCGCAGACTCGGGGCTGGCGCATCGAGCGCGTCGCGGCGATGCCCGTGCCTGCGGCACCCACCCGGCGGCTCGTGATTGCCGTCGCCGCCGATCGTTATCTGTTTGTTCCGGTGGACTGGACACGAGGCCCGAACGCCAACGTGCAACCGGCCACCGAGCCCCGTGGTCCCCTCGATCCGATTGTCGTCGCCGCACTCGGCAGCCCGAGCGCGCAGGGCGTGCGCCGCTGGCTGCGATTTCCGAGCTACGAGGTGCACCAGATGCGCGACGGCCACTACCGCGTCACCATCCGGGATGCCAGATTCGCCGTGGGCAATCTGCCGGGATTCGGCGTGGTTGCGATAGTGGATGTGGATCGGTCGGTGCATCCAGTCCCGACACGCTAGCGAAGCGCCGCCTCGAAGTGCCGAGCCCTCTCGCGGGCGCCTTCGCCTTCGGCTACGGCACCCACTGCGCTGACGGGTCACCGGGCCAAGGTGTAGTTCAGCGCGATTTGGCGCTCCAGGTGCTTCACGCGGGCACTGGCGGTCGAGTGGTCACCGATGAAGAAATTCAGGAGGCCGTTCGTGTCGCCGTACTTCTCGCCGAACCGCCGCCACAGCCTCGGCCCCTTGCGCACGTCAAAGCCGCCTTGGTGCGCATACCGCAGTCCCACCCGATCCGCCTGGTCTTCCGATCCGCGGCTGTACTTGTTCAAGTAGATCATCGAAGAGATTATGCCGATGGCGGCGGCGGCAGCCATGGCTTTGTCGTTGTCCGTGATCACCTGCGTCGCCGCCGCCCCGCCGAGCACGATCGCCTGAGCGATCATCGCCTTCTTGAACTCGCGGCGCGAGTGTTCGTGGCTGTAGTGCGCCAGTTCATGACCGACGACGATGGCCACCTCGTCGTCATCCATGTCCTTCAAGAGGCCCGTGAACACCCAGATGGCGCCATTGCCCATCGCCATGGCGTTCCATTCCCTGGTGTCCACCACGTGCACCCGCAGCCGATCCACATTCAGGTAGGGGGGAGCCACCCGACGGACGATCTGGCGTACGCGATCGGGCTGCGGGCCTGTCTCGAGGAGTCTCCCGACCACTTCAACCGTGTGCTCGTCGATCCGCTCCAGCACGGCGCCAGCCTCCATCCACTCCGCTTCCATCTCGTTGGTGACCTGCCGGATGTCACCTTCGAACAGACCTTCGCCATTCGGCCTGGCTTCCACCTGCTGTGCCAGCAACGCCCCGTCGGGCAGGCGGGTCCCTTCCGCCGACACCTCATAGCCCAGCGGAATGGCATCGAAGGAGGCGACCTTGCCGAGCTTCAGTTTCGTCGCTGGTCCGATGACCAGCCGCTGGCCGTCGACGATCAGGGCTGACCCTGTGCGCCACTCGGCGTAGCCCGACAGTTTTTCTTTCTGTGCCTTGGGCGCTTCGGGTGTGCGCTCTGCCTGCGCAACTGGTCCACCAAGCACCAGCGCCACGCCGACGATCCACGTCATCAACCATCGAGACACCATGATCGCTCTCCTGTGGGGGTGGCCGCTACTTCCTGGTCGCGGTCCACGTCCCCTGCATCTCGCCGTTGTTGTAGTCGAGCACGCCCGCGATCTTGGCGGCCTGAATCTGGCCGCCCATGCTCACCGGTTCGCCTCCCACGTAAGGAAAGGTGATGAGCAGCGTCCCGTCTTTCCAGGCCCCGCTGGCCAGCGGCACTTTTCCCATCGACGAGGCCATCTCCCCTGTCACCGTATCGCCATTCAGCTTGAGCGTCAGTGTGAAGGGCATGGGCTGTCCCTGTACTACGGCTTCGCCCTCCCACTCACCGCTGACAGGATCGGGCGTCGCAGCCGTCGCCGGCGTGGCGGCCGCGCCCGACCTGGTCAACACGAACGGCCCGCTCTGCTCACCAACCACCCACACACCATCAATGCGCGAACCCTGGACCTTTCCCGTCAAGGTCCCTGCCATGCCCTGTATGTCGATCGTCATGTTGAGCGTATCGTCGGCGAGAGTGGCGCCGGTGATATCCACACGGCCCATCGACGACTCGATGGTGCCTCCCAGTTTGCCGTCCTCGAAGGTGAAATTCGCGCTCAACATCACGTCGCCGTTGGCGCCCTGCGCCACACCTTCCCAGGCGCCCACGAGATCCACGGCTTTGACCGGGTCCGGCGTCTGAGCTGCCGCAGACCATCCAACCGGCAGTGTTACCATCAGCACCGCAGCGGCCATCATCAACCCACGCCGCGCCGTCATCGATCGCACGTCCATACTCGTATCCTCCAACTGGTGTCCCGAATCAGAAGTTCGCCGACATATTCCGGGCGGGGCATCCCGCCTCGCGGCGTTGCTCCTTCCTCCCATATTCCCGATATGCTCGGTCGTCGCGCCTTGCGATCCGGGCGCCGCGCTCCGGACTATTTGTCACCGAACTTCTGATTCGGGACACTAGCGAAGCCGGTCGCGTTCACTGTAGCAGAAACACCACCGGACGGTGCCGAACGTCAGACAGGCCCTCGACGGGCGGCGGTCACATCATAGTGGAATTGTCATCGATTTCCGGAAGCCAGACACGGCACTCTTGCATCGAACGCCGTCCGGAGGTACGGTCTGTCAGATTCCATCGGAGGACCGATGCTTGGC
>CAYHRK010000096.1:0-13144 GCA_964358795.1 uncultured Vicinamibacterales bacterium | reverse complement strand
GAGATGTTCTTCAATCGGAACTCGACGGGATCCATCCCGATCCTGACGGCCAGTGCATCCATCATGATCTCGAGCGCCCAAGCCCCCTGCGGATGTCCCGGCGCCCGGAATGCCCGCTCGGGTCCGGCATTGGTGAACACGCCCTGGTTTTCGCACTGCACGTTGGGGCACTTGTAGAGCTCGCGGATCACGAAGTCCACACCGCCGGTGCCGCCCTCCGAGTAGGCACCGCCCGAGCCGGTCACCTTTGACTGGAAGGCCACCAGCGTGCCGTCCTTCTGCACGGCGGCCTTCAGCACGATCGTGTTTGCCGGCCTGTTGCCCATCGACTGGCACACCTGCTCGCGGCTCAAGAACAGGCGCACCGGCCGGCCGCTCTTTTTCGCGAGCAGGGCCGCCATCACCGAGTACTTGCCGTGCGACAGCTTGCCGCCAAACCCGCCGCCCATGTAGTGGCCGATCGCACGCACGTTGGCCAGCGGCATGTTCAGCGCGCGCGCGACACCCTGTTGCACCGCGTACACGCCCTGAGTCGATTCCCAGATCGTCAGGCGTGGGCCGTCCCACTTGGCGACGCATCCGTGCACCTCCATCGGGTTGTGCAGTTCGCATGGGGTGTGGAACGTGTGCTCGACCGCGATCACACCTGCCGTCTTGAAGGCGGCCTCCACATCGCCGCGTTGGTAGGGCGGCGGCGGGGCAATCGCGTTGCCGCTGTCGCGGATTGCCGGCGCGTCGGTCTTGAGCGCGTCTTCTACGGTGACGGCGTACTTCAAGACGTCGTACTCCACCTTGATGGCGCGAACCGCGTCCCAGGCCTGGTAGATGGTGTCGGCGGCCACCACGGCCACCTCGTCGCCCTCGTATCGGCAGTGCGGATCGAAGAGCCTGCTCGAGAATCCGCCGCGGCCGGCAAACCACGGGATGTTGGTGCCGACGACCCCGTCCTTCAGAATGGCGTGCACGCCTGGCATCTTCTCGGCGTCGCCTGTGTCGACCTTCTTCACCATCGCGTGGGCGTGCGGGCACGACAGCACGGCGGCGTGCAGCATGTCTGGCAGCACGACGTCGGATGGATACACCGCCGATCCGCTGACGCGGTCGTAGGCGTCGATGCGCACGAGCGCTTTGCCTACAACCTTTGTCACCTTCCACGGATCCGGCGTGGTCGAAGGCGCCTGTGTTTCAGGCAGCGGCCCATCCCAGTAGTAGGTGTCGTTGGGTTCCATGGCTTACCTCCCCTGCCGTTTCAGGTCGGCCGCTTTCGCCACCGCCGTGAAGATGTGCGCGTACGCGCCGCAGCGGCAGATGTTGCCGGACATGCCCTGCCGAATCTCGTCGAGCGTGGGCGAGGGGTTCGAGCGAATCAGCCCCTCGGCCGCCATCACCTGTCCCGGCGTGCAGTAGCCACATTGGAAGGCGTCTTCTTCGGCAAAGGCCTGTTGCGTAGTGCCGAGATCCTCGCCCTTCATCAGGCCCTCGACCGTGGTGATGTCGCGGCCATCGGCCTCTACCGCCAGCGTGAGGCAGGCGTAGCGTGCCTTGCCGTCGACCAGCACCGTGCACGCGCCGCACTCGCCGCGCTCGCAGCCGACCTTGGTGCCGGTCAGGTTCAGCCGGTCGCGAAGCACGTACAACAGCGACCAACGCGGTTCGACCAGCATCTTGTGCCGGCGGCCGTTGACGTTGATCACGATGGTGCTCATCGTGTCGCTGGTATCGATCTGTGCGGCAGACGCGTCGGCCGGCACCTCAGCCGGCGTCGTCGCGCCAAGTGTGGCCACGGCTGCCACGCCCATCGCCCCGCTTCCGACCGACGCGATGAAGCCGCGCCGGCTGACACCCGGAGAGAGCCGGATGTCCCGCTCCTTGTCGTCGTGATCCATGCAGACCTCCAGGCGCAAGACCGTGCGCTCGATAGCTTGCAGTCGGAGAGACGTACGCCGGCCCTCAGAACGGACCGGCACGAGGGGGCTACGGGATTATAGATCTGGGGACGGGTCAGGTTTCCACAGGATTCGGCGTTGTGGAATCCTGTGGAAAACTAGCCCGTTACCGCGGCGCCGTGAGCACCTGCGTAAACCCGAGCACGTTGACGTCGCGGAACATGGGCGTTCCCGGCGGCAACAGGCTGAACTGCAGGAAGTCGGTATCGAACTGGAAATCACGGTTCGGAGGGAAGTAGGTGTTGCAGTTGGCGCCGCTGGAGTACGCGGGTCGGAAGGGGTAGACCGACTGTCGGTGATACCACAAACTCACCATCGACCCACGGTAATGAACGGTCCTGCTCATCCAGAATTCGAGGAAGCGCACGAAGTTGTTGACGCCGCCATCCGAGCCCAATAGGCTCCCCGTCCACGGACGCGGGAAGTCGTGGCCCTTGCCCCCCATGATGGCCATCCGGTACCACGTTTCCGTGGGAACACGCCGTGACGACTGGTAGGGATACGCATACGAGGTGTAGTCCGACCAACTGTTCGACAAGAGCGTGACCGCATCGGCAATCACCGCGCAGGCCACGTGGGCCACGCTGAACGATGGACCGGCGTTGTAGTCACCCTGGACGTACACCGGGTTCTCCGAGACCACGGTCAGCCCCGGCGCCACGACGTTACCGGCGCGCCCGTTGGTCAACTTCAGCGCCCGCCTGAAAAACCGCGCCGGGTTTTTCTTGGCGACGTCCGCAATGACAGGCGTCCACGGTCTGGCAGAGCCATCCAGCGGGCTCTGCCACGCCAGTCCGCCGCCTCCTTGTGTCGCACCGTACGTCTCGAGCGAGCCATTGCTGTTGACATCCTCCCCGTCATCCAGCACGCCATTGGGTGTCCCCGTCGTGCTGGCCGGATTCACGAAATCCTCGAAGCCGTATTCACCGGTCTCCTGATTCGCGGCGTCGCGATTGCCGCGCCGATCGGAGAAATACACTGTGTAGCCATCCACATGGAGGGCCGAACTCCCAGTCGACCCGATCTGGCCCCGGAACCAGCGGGACAGGTTGTTCACGTCGAGTTCGATGTAGTGGATGACGCCGCCGAGTTGAACCAGCACTGAGGTGACGGGCTCGACGTCCCGGAGCTTGCCTTGTCGGGTATCGAACAGCGTATTGGGATAGTAGTACGTCGGATCGATGCTTCCGGTGTTGCAGTTCGTCGAGTGATCCATCAGATGCTGCAGCCGAATGACCGCGTTCGCATTCGGCGAGGTACAACTCGTCCGCTGCTGGTTTGGACCCGCAATGCCCAGGTTGAGGATCTCAACCGTCACGTCCTGCCAGACATCTTCCGACACTTGTTTCTCGACCTTGAGGTATCCGCCCACGACCGGCGTGCCAGTGGGCACCTTCAGGTGAGGGTTGTTTGGCGCCAGCGCGAATGGCGGGTGTGTGGCGTCGACCGTGTAGCCCGCCGGAGGAGTGGCACCCAGCTGTACGGGCGGCGTCCCAGTCACGCCCGCCAGTGACGTGATCTCCGAGGCGTTGTCCGACAACAGGATCCGCAGACTCGCCTTTGAGAAGAACCGCTCGCCGAACACCGACGAGCTGGTGGTTTCGCCGGACTCGGGACGGCGGATCAGCGCGATCGGGCCAGCGGCGGCCGTCGCGATCGGCAGGTCCAGCCGTCGGGCGCCTGTGCGGCCGTTGACGATCCTGCTGTTGTAGGTCCCGGTTGACAGATTCGACCACGTCGGTTCGTTCAGTGCCGACCCGATCGTGCCCACCACGCTGCCTTCGGGCTGCCTGAGGGAGCGGTACGCACCCGGCGCAGTCGAGATCAACACGAGGTTGTCATCCCCGTACGAGTTGACGGACCCGTTCGGCAGGTATTCGCGGATGACCTCCCCAACAGCCGTGATCTTCTCCGTCAGTGTCAGCGGCCCCGAGGCTGCCCCCAGAAACAGGTTGCCATTGGTGTGCACGCGCCCGGTAAAGGTGAACGTGGGTCCCGGCTCGAACGCGACGTCGACCTCTGAGAAAATGCCAAACTGGAAGATCGGGATCCCGACCGTGTGCACCTGTCGCTGCAGCCGCGCCTCGCCTCCAGCTGACGTTCGCGCCGTCACCGACAGCGTGTACGGGGTCACGAGGCCGGTAAAACCCTGGAACGGCCCCGACGTGATCGAGCGTGATGAGGAGGAGGGATTCCCGTTGACGTCCGGTGTAAAGGTCACGCCGTAGCCGATGCCCTCCGACGTGGTGGGGAAGGTAATGCCCGGTAGAGCCGGCGTGTCGGCTGCCAGCGCCGTGACCTGGCTGGCTGTCGGTGCGTAGGTCTGGGCAAAGAGGCCGCCGACGTCGCTCGTGAGTTTCTCGAGGCCGCCATGGGCAGCGTAGAAGGCGTCCGACCGCTGCCGCTCCACGCTCTGCAGCCGCTGCTCGTTCATGATGACCGAGGCAAACCCGGCCACCACCGCCGACACCAGCATCAGCAGCAACAGCACCGCGATGAGCGCGATGCCTCGTTCGGACGCGCGCGTGCGGTTCGTCATGGGCATGTTCCTCATCGATACCGATCCATGAATGACATACTCCGCAGGCTCACCTGGGTGGCGATCGACGATCGCATACGCTGGCGGGTCTGCGTAAACGTCTCCTCCGAGCGTCTCGAAACGAAGAGGTTGACCTTGCGAATCTGCGACGGGCTGTTGGGCGCCACCGCGTCGACCTGGTTCGTGGGGTTCGTGGTACCGTCGACGATGTCGTAGGTCAACTGGAGGTTCTCGATGCCCATCGCGACCAGGCGCGGCGCCAGGAATCGTTCAGTCCGCATCAGCCGCACCTGACCGGGTGCGGTCGTCGCGTCGAGGTTGTACGTCACCATGGTCACGCGCGTGGCCGACGTTGTCGGAAACGTCGTTCCGCTCCGGATCTGCATGATGCTGCCCGACGTCGCGTTCCGCTGGTTGAAGCCAAACGTATCGTCGGCACTTCCTGACGCGAAGAACACGTTCTGGCCAGTGATACTGGTGACGGTCTGGATGGCGTTCCCCAGCGCGTTCGTGAACATGATGAGGTCGCCGGCGCGCAGCCCCGTGAGGGCATCCGTAATCACCGTGCGGTTGTCGACCGTCATGCCCGAGCCATCGGACAGGATCGACGTCAACGGGTATGCGATCAGGGCCAGCGTCGCGTCGGCATACGCCACGGTGACGATGTCGGTCGCGACGCCGTTGATGGTTGGCCCCAAGCCGCTGCCCGGGCAGATGGACGGCAAGGTCGTCCAGGTTGACGGGAAGGTCAGGACCGCGCCGGGTGGACCGGGACGGCGAATCTGTAAAACCCCGGTGCCTCGGGGAATCGGAATACCGCCGCTGGGCAGCTCACGACCTGTCTGGATGGCGTCACGGGTGATGAGCGTCACGGCCATGCGGAGGTTCTGGCTCCCGTCGGCGATCATCGCGGCCGCCTCCGACGCTTTGCGCGCATCGTCCATCGCGCGGAACGAACCACCGAGCACGACGAGGGTCAGCCCCAGCGACACCATCAGTTCGATGAGGCTGAAACCCGCCTCGCTGGAGCGTCGCTCGGGCCTTCTACGGCGCATGCGTTCCCTTCCCTAGGCGTACGACGAGATCAGCGTGGTGAGCACGTACACGCGCTCCCCCTGGGTTCCGGTGACCTTCACCGTCACGCGCAACTGGCGCAGAGTCGACGAGATGTCCCGGATCTCGATTTCCCGGGTGTACTGGGACAGCGGCGTTGTGATGTCGTCCGTCGTCCCCAGCAGGTTGTCTGGCCCGGGCTGGACCAGGGTCTCAATCGCCCCGTCGTCCGCGGTATTCACGAGGCCGTCCGGTCCCGGGCTCTTGAGCGGCTCAGGGCCGTCCAGGAAGATCCCGCCGTCGGACCCGGAGCCGCCCTGCACGTTGCGGACCTGAGCCCACGTCACCTTGCGCGTGTCACGCGCCGCGTACACGCTCTCGATGGCCTCGGCGGCCTTCTGCTGGGCGATCAGTTCGCTAGGCGCACTGGCGAACCTGGTCAGTCCGGCGGCCAGTACGGCGGCGAGCCCCAGCAGACCAACAGCAAGGATGGAAATCGCCACAAGCGTCTCGAGGATGGTGAACCCTCGCTCGCCATCACGATAGCCAGTCACCGGTCGCGTCATCGTCGTACTCCGGTTCCCTATCGCCATGCCACGCTGTCCCACCGGTACGCCTGAACCCGCCCTGTCGGACCCAGTACCGTTACGGCTCGGGCCGACAGCGCACGAGTCGGCACCCCCAGGTTGACCGTGCCGCTGATTGGCAGACCGGTTCCGTCACCGAGCGTGCCATCGGGCTGGAAGTAGATCGTCGTCGGTCCGCCGAAATCGACGGCACGCGCGTTTCCGAAGGCGTCCGGCGTATCCGGCACGCCGCTGTTCACCTGGAACTGCATGCCATTCTCGAGAAAGGTCGTCTGCAGCAGGGTCCGTGTCGTGCCCTCGAGACGCGTGCTGCGGACCTCGCCGGCCCCGACAAACTGTACCTCGACCACCCGGCGCAAAGAGACCGCGGCGTCGCGCGCGGTCCGCAGTTGTCCCTGCACCGCCCGCATCGCTCCGTTCGCGCGCGCGTCAATCAGCGCGGTGTTGATTGACGGCACCGCCATGGCCATCATGATCCCCATGATCCCGACCACCACGGCGATCTCCACGAGCGTGAATCCGGCGCACCTGGAGTACAGGCGAGCGCGGACTTGTGGACATCGGTCGCGGTGCCCCGCCAGCCCCATGTGGCCTGTCATCATGCCCTCAGTTCGCGTCGGATTGCGCCTCCACGGGCGTCCCATCCGACAAACTCACACACTGATCCCGACGCAGGACGTACACCAGATCTATCGGCCAAATACGCGCCCAGAATAGCTACATCCCCCCGGTTTGGCCGGGCTCGACATGCCAAGTCCGGGGCCCGGGACACCCCGATCAACAACGGCACACCCTGCAGGGTTCCTGCTGCCCTCGGGAGCACGATCCTTCCGCCCGCCGGGTAGCAGGCGGGCAATTGCGCGATTCGCGAAATCAAGCCCCTTCTGCGGCGGTTGCGGGATAAATCCCCAGGCCGGCGGACAGGCGGTGACCACGCCACGGATAGTCGGACCCCTCCACCACTGTGCAAGACGCACACCTGTTCTCTCGGTGCCAGTCGGCGGTCGGATTAAGCGAAACAGCCCTGATAATGCTGTCTGGGGCGTCTGAGACTAGCGAAAAATGGGGGCTGGAGGATAACGAAACAGGCGGTCTCCTGCCGAAATTGTAATAACCGGATCGCCCTACTCGACCAGGCGCCCCGCTTCCATGATCAGCCGGTCGTCAAACCAGACCGTGGGCTGCTTCACCAGGCCATCGAGGTGGCTGGCCACGCCCACGGTGCCGCCCATCGACTTGTTGTCGCCAAAGGCGATATGAATGGTGCCCATCACCTTCTCGTCTTCAAGGATCACGCCTGTAAGGATCGCCCGATCGTTGGTGCCGATCCCGAATTCGGCTACCGTACGGCCATCCTTCCCGTGCGGCTCGAGCAGCGCTCCGAATCGGCGGGCAGCCTGGCCGCCGGAGATGTCGGTGGCATATCCGTCCTTCACAACGATGCGAATCGGTTCGTCCACCATGCCGACGCCGGCCATCGACCCGTCGACCACCACCACGCCGTTCGACAGACCTTCGAGCGGCGCCAGGTAGGATTCGCCCGTTGGCAGGTTGCCCCACAGACCTTTCTCGCGAAACAGACCCGAGCTGGCGTGGGCTTCGCGCCCCGCAATCGGCAATGTGATGTCGGTGCCGGCCGGTGCGGTGACGCGGATCACCTTGGTGGCTCGCATGAGATCGCAGATGTGGAATGTGCGCGCCGCAATGGCGTGGTAGTCGGCGTTCATGCAGCGAACCATGATCTCTTCGGTGACGCCAGGCAGGGTGGCCACCCGTACGCCCTTTGCGCTGGCAGCGCGGCGGGCATCGGTGTGCGTCAGGGACCTCGAGGTGGGACACAACACCACGTCCACCTGGGTCATGAGGGCAGCGATTTCGGGGGGCGGCTCTTCGCCATTGGTCTTCCTGGGCAGCATCTCGACCAGAAACACCTCGTTGCCAAGGTCCCGTGCGTTCTCGAAGATGGCGTAGCCGATGGTGCGCAGCGGAGCGTCGGTCACCACAAGGACCCGTTCGCCCGCGACCACACCCATGCAGTCGCGGACGGCAATCAGGGAAGCAGTTCGGAGTTCAGGACTGATGATCATGGGGGGATTCTAGAACAAAAGGGGTCGGCAGGCGTGCTACAGTCTGGGGAGCCCCGCTCAGGACCCCGACTGACGATCTGAAAAGGAGCCTCGACATGTCATCCGCGATTGATGGACTCAAACCCGCTGGCATCTGGAAGTACTTCGCCGAGTTCTCGAAGATCCCGCGTCCCTCGAAGCACGAGGAGGCCGCGGCGGCGTTCGTGGTCGGCATGGCGAAGCAGTTCGGCCTCGAGAGTGCCCGCGACACGGCCGGCAACGTCGTTGTTCGCAAGCCCGCCTCGGCCGGCCGCGAGCAGGCGCCCATGGTGTGCCTGCAGGGCCACCTCGATATGGTTCCTGAGAAGCGGCCCGACAAGAAACACGATTTTCTGAAGGACCCCATCACGCTCGTGCGCAAGGGCAACACGATGATGGCGGACGGCACCACGCTTGGCGCCGATAACGGTGTGGCGGTGGCCACCAACCTCGCCATCATGGCCGACAAGACACTGACGCACGGTCCGCTGGAATTCCTGTTCACGATAGACGAGGAAACAGGTCTGACCGGCGCGCACAGCCTCGAGCCGGGGTTCCTGAAAAGCATGACGCTGCTGAACCTCGATTCCGAGGAAGAAGGGGCGCTATACGTAGGATGCTCGGGTGGCCGCGATACGACCGGCACGTGGACGCTCGACACCGATGCTGCGCCGGCCGGCACGGTGGGTCTCGAGATCAAGGTGGGCGGCCTGCGTGGCGGACACTCGGGTCTCGAAATCGACAAAGGTCGCGGCAACGCGATCAAGATCATGAATCGCGTCATCATGAAGCTGGGCGGCATCGGCGGCCGTCTGGCCCGCATCGACGGCGGCAACAAGCGCAACGCCATTCCGCGCGATGCGGTGGCCGTGGTCTTTGTCCCGAAGAAGAAACTGGCAGACGCCAAGACGATCGTGGCAGCCATGAACGCGACGGTGAGGGCTGAACTGGCCAGCGTGGAGCCGACGCTCGAGATTTCGGCCACTCCCGCCAAGGGCCGGGGCAAGGTGTTCAAGATGCGCCTGCAGAAGAAGTTGACGCAGGTGATGGCCGGCATGCCGCACGGCGTCATCAAGATGAGCGCCGACATCTCGTGGCTCGTCGAAACGTCAACCAACCTGGCCGTCATCACCACGACCAAGAAAGTTGTGTCGATTGCCACCAGCCAGCGCAGTTCGGTCGCCTCTGAAATCATCGAGATTACAGACAGTGTGAAGGCCGTGTTCGGTCTGGGCGGAGCCACGGTGACCGGCTCGGACGGCTATCCCGGCTGGAAGCCGAACCTCGACTCGCCGATTCTGAAGAACGCCATCGCCACCTACAAGACTCTCTATGGCAAGCAGCCCGAGGTGAAGGCCGTGCACGCCGGGCTGGAGTGCGGCATCATCGGCGAGAAGTACCCTGGCATGGATATGGTGTCGATGGGACCGACGCTCGAGGGCGTGCACTCGCCGGACGAAAAGATCTACATCGATACGGTCGAGAAGTACTGGGACTTCCTGTTGGCGATCTTGAAGAACGTCTGACGGGACGATCTACTGCCTTCTGCGTTTCTACTGTCTTGCGAACAGCGCCATCCCGTGCAGCAGCGACGCCGCGATGGCCACCATCGTTGCCATCAGGCAGCCAAGCGCCAGCAGCAGGTGGTCCAGTCGCTCGGGTTTCAGGGGGTCGAGGATCCTGGCCATCAGCCAGCCGCCGGCAAAGCCACCGGCGTGCGCCCAGTTATCGATCCCCGGCATGATCAGGCCGAACACGCCGAGCATCAGCGCGTACTGCAGGCCTTCTCTGCGCATCAGGCTGCTGCCGGACCGCTGCCCGTAGTGCACCAACGCACCCAGCAATCCGAAGATTGGTGCTGATGCCCCAACCGTGAACCCGGCCCCTCCCAGGATCGGGATGCCGCCAAACAACAGCCACGCGCCCGAACTGGCGGAAAAACCCGCGATGCCCGCCACCGTGTAGATGAGGATCATGCGGCCCGCCCCGTACAGATCGGCACAGGCCGGGCCGAGTTGGCGCACCCACATCATGTTGAACAGGATGTGGAGGATGCCGCTGTGGAGCCAGCCCGCGCTCAAGACCGTCCACCAGCGGCCGTACTCGAAGACCGGCATCCCGCCGCTTGCGCCGAACAGGAACAGGCTGGTCGTGCTCGGCGCCAGGAACGAGAACAGGCCGGTCATACGAATGTTCCCGCCCGAGGCGAGCAACGTGGCGACATACAGGCCCGTCGAGCCCCACATCACCAGCGGCACGAACCCCAGGTCGGTGCCCAGCCGGCGCAAGAGCGGCGCGAATCCCCACAACCCGGGATTCCGGCGCCCGCAGGTGTAGCAGGTCTCGTCATTCACGCCCACCAGGTTGCCGCACGAGGTACAAACCACTGAGCCGCGTGTTTGTCGTCCGAGCATGTGTCCTCTGACCGGCATCATACCCCGGCACCCGCGGGTGAGCCATGCGCCGTTCTTGACAGGCCGAGCCAGAGCGGGCAGACTTCTGCGCGGCGTCGTTGGCGCCACGCGGCGCAACCTGCAGCGTTCTTACCTCGACCTGATGAACGACAAGCTGAACGGCCGCACGCCAGCTACCGATGATGCCCGCGCGTTTGTCCGCGGCGAGTTGAAGGCCCTGTCGGCGCAGATTGTGGCCGCGATGGGCAAGACGACCGACCGCGCCACGAGGTTGCACCTCGACGACGCCCGCGATCAGATTGCCAAGGCGCTGGATCCGAAGGTGTTACGGCTCCGGCTGCCGCGGCGCCGGCCGGCGGCGGTGGCCGGGGAGGGGCGATCGGACCCGGAGTGGCCGGAGACGACGAGGCGTGGCCGGCCGTGGGCTCGATGGCCTGCTGGCCCGATTACGCCATCCGCGTGAAGAAGTAGCTCAGCCAGCCCTCGTCATTTGGGCTCGAACTTCATCGCCACGCCGTTCGTGCAGTAGCGCTGACCGGTCGACGCCGGCCCGTCGTCAAAGACGTGGCCGAGGTGCCCGCCGCAGCGCTGACAGTGCACTTCGGTGCGCACCATAGAGTAGCTGCGGTCCGAGGTGGTGCCCACGCTGTCGCCTAGCGGCGCCGAAAAGCTGGGCCAGCCGGTGCCGCTGTCGAACTTGGCGTCCGACGAGAAGAGCGGCTCGCCGCACGCCGCGCACGTGAAGGTGCCCGCACGGTGTTCCTTGTTGAGCGGGCTGGTTCCACCTGGCTCGGTCCCATGGCACCGCAACACCCGGTACTGCTCCTCGCTCAGCTCCTGTCTCCACTCGGCGTCGCTCTTGGCGACATCGTGTGTCGTCTTCTCCGGCTTCATCGTCTGATCTTCCACTAGATGACGCGCCGCCGGCGGGTATTCAGCGCCGGAACTCTCGCCAGCCGGCAACCGTGAAATCGTACACCGCCAGCCGATCGTTGGTCACGGTGGCGTTGCCACTCACCTTGCTGTCGCCGGTGACTTTGGTGCTGCGGTCCCAGCGGTTCTCAATGAGCAACTGCCCGGTCAGCGTCATCGTGCCAGACAAGTTCAACTGCTCGCGAACCCGGGCCTGCCCCGACAGGATGCAGTTGGCCGTGCCTGCCATGTCGAGGTCGCCGTTGGTCACGATGAGGATGTTCGGCCGAGCGATGGCCGGCGCCAATTGCGGTGTACCCGTGATGCTGACCGACCCGTCGACCAGCAGGGTCATCGCATAGGGTGACGGGGTTCCGGAACGCCCGATGTTGCCCGCAATCTCCACGTCGCTGGCTTGCGCGTAGTATACGCCCTGGCCGCAATTCGCCACGCCGTTGGCGGCAAGGGTGGTGCAGTTCGGCGTGCCGCCGGGGCTCCAGGTCCGGTCGATGCCAGCCATGTGCGAGACCTTCGCACCGTCTTGCGACGACCACGTGAAGCCTTTCGCCGCACACGAGGCATTATCGGTGCAGATAGCGATTCCCGTGGCCGCATCGTAGATCGCGCCATCGGCGCCGAGGCGATAGGTGGCCAACGAGACGTAATCGGACACGTTGACCGCCGGAATCGGGATCGGCAACTGGCCGCCCTCGACGAGGCCCTGCACCGGCGTCCAGTTGCCGTTGGTCGTCACCGTTCCAACTGCCGTCACATCGAGCTGGACCACGGCCGTGTTACCCACCTCGCGGATGTCGCCGTTCGCATGTACCGATCCGCCATCTCCGAGGATCTGAGGGCTGCCACGCAGGTCGAGATTCCCGTTGGTGAGGATGGCCGGCCACGGCAGTGGTTTCATGACGGCCTCGACGCTCACCGCGGTGTTGTCGCCCGCGAAACCGGTTGCCCGGACCACGAACACGCCGTTGTGATCGAGCGTGGGCTCGGCCACGCCGGCGACACCCTCGCCGACTCTCGTCACATCAGCAGCGATCCAGTTGTTGCCGAGCGCGGGGTCGTCGTCATCGTGGATTCGGGCGACGTACGACACCCCCGAGAGCCCGCCCAGGCCCACCGTGGCGGGGGGCGTCGCCGGCCCATCCGGGAGCCATGACAGGCTGCCGTTGTCGGCTGCGGTTGCGTCCAGATTGTCGGGGCCGCGCAGGAGGCGCGACACGGCATCGTTGGTATTCGTGAAGTTCGCCTCCCAGTTTCGGAGGTACGTGCGGGTGACGTCGATCGCGTGATTCAACCCCGCCTCGGCTGCGGCCTGAGCCTGTGCCGCCGATACCGAGTTGCGGGACATCATGGTGTCGGTCGCCGCACTGGCAAGCATGGCGCCCACCAGGCCCGCCAGGAGAAAAAGCAGCATCATCACCAGCAGGAGCGTGGTGCCATCCTCCGACTGCCACCTAGTGCCCCGTCCCAGTAGTCTGTCGCCTAATTCCCGGGCGGGGCATCCCGCCTCGCGG
This sequence comes from uncultured Vicinamibacterales bacterium, assembly GCA_964358795.1. Lineage (GTDB taxonomy): Bacteria > Acidobacteriota > Vicinamibacteria > Vicinamibacterales > JAKQTR01 > CAYHRK01. The sequence continues at coordinate 59 of CAYHRK010000096.1, read as the reverse complement.
CGTTGCTCCTCCCTCACATACTCCCAGTATGCTCGGTCGTCGCGCCTTGCGATCCGGGC
>CAYHRK010000095.1:0-13147 GCA_964358795.1 uncultured Vicinamibacterales bacterium | reverse complement strand
AGCGTCGGGCGGCCGGCAGATGCCCTCCCACTGGGGACATACCCGCTGGAACATCGTGTCGCAGGGCAGTGCCACCGCATCGCAGTGTCTGCAGGCGGTCGGATGCGCGGAGGCGGCGCTGCTGTACGAAAAGCTTGCCGGCATCGACAACCGTGGCGCGCTCTGCAAGGCCGACGAGGTCACCTATGTGTCGCTGGGCGAAGGGTCGACCAGTGAAGGCGAATTCTGGGAGTCGTTGAACACGGCATGCAGCCGGAAGGCGCCGGTGGTGTACCTGGTTGAGGACAATGGCTGGGCTATTTCGGTGCCCGCCGAGGTGCAGATGCCAGGCGGCAGTGTGTCCGATCTAGTGCGGGCGTTTCCGCACCTGCGGGTCATCGCGGTGGACGGCACCGACTTCGTCGCGAGCTACCGCGCCATGCGGGACGCCGTCGACTATGCGCGCGCGCGCCTAGGACCGGCGCTGGTTCACGCGAAAGTGATTCGCCCGTACTCGCACTCGCTGTCTGATGATGAACGGCTGTACAAGACACCCGGGGAGCGCGAGCAGGAAGGCCGGCGCGACCCGATCAAGAAGATGATCAATTTCCTCCGCGTGCACGAACTGGCCACGGTCAAGGAGATCGAGGCGATCCAGGCCGACGTGGAACGAGAGGTCAATGAGGCTGCAAAACAGGCGTTGGTGGCCCCCAAACCCGCCCGCGAGACGGCGGCGCTGTGGGTGTACTCTCCCGATATCGAGCCCTCGTCATCCGCGTTCAGCACCGATCCACAGCCGGATGGCAAGGCCGACACGATGGTGGCCGCGATTAATCGCACCTTGAAGGATGAACTGGCGCACAACCCGCGCATCGTCGTCTTTGGCGAGGATGTGGCCGATTGCAGCCGCGAGGCCAGCCTGGAAGAGGTGCAGGGCAAGGGCGGCGTCTTCAAGGTGACGCACGGCCTGCAGCGCACGTACGGCAGCGATCGGGTCTTCAACTCGCCTCTGGCCGAAGCCAACATCATCGGCCGGGCGGTGGGCATGGCGGTGCGCGGCATCAAGCCGGTTGTGGAGATTCAGTTCTTCGATTACATCTGGCCGGCCATGCAGCAACTGCGCGACGAGATGTCGATGCTGCGATACCGATCGGGCAACCGCTGGTCGTGCCCGATGGTCGTGCGCGTGCCCATCGGCGGCTACCTGCGCGGTGGCGCTCCGTACCACAGCCAGTCTGGCGAGAGCATCTTCGCCCACACGCCGGGCATTCGTATCGCGTTTCCGTCGGTCGCGCAGGATGCGGTCGGTCTGCTCAGAACCGCCATCAGATGCGACGACCCGGTGATGTTCCTGGAACACAAGCACCTCTACCGGCAAACCTACAACAAGGGCGAGTACCCCGGGTCGAACTTCATGATTCCGTTTGGCAAGGCCTCAGTGCGCCGCGACGGATCAGATGTGGTGGTGATCACCTGGGGCGCACTGGTGCAGCGGGCGCTGCTGGCGGCGCAGCAGGCCGAGAAGGACGGTATCAGCGTGGCCGTGGTCGATCTGCGCACGCTGGTTCCCTGCGACTGGCAGGCGATTGGCGAATGGGTGGCGCGCACGAACCGGGTGGTCGTAGCGCACGAGGACCAGCTGACGTGTGGTTTCGGTGCCGAGATCGCGGCGCGCATTGCGCAGGATCATTTTGCCCACCTCGATGCGCCGGTTCGCCGCGTGGCGTCGCTCGATACGCCGGTGGCCTACTGCCCCGACCTCGAAGAGGTGATCCTGCCGAACGCGTCGACCGTGCTCGACGCGATTCGGCAAACGGCGAGGTACTAGACTTCGTGACACGCCTAACGGTAACGGCCTATTCTTCGGCCGGCGGTTCGGTGGCGGCAGCCTGGCGGGAGGCGAGGCGGGTCAAGGCGACGCCGCAGAGAATCGCGGCCGCCCCGCCCAGCTTCGTCGGGGTGAGATGTTCCGCCAGGAAGATGGCGGCAACGGTCATAGCCACAATCGGCGTCATGTTCGAGTAGACGGAGGTGCGGATGTTGCCGATGCGCTGCACCGACGTGTACCAGATCAGGTAGGCCACGTTCAGCGCGAAGACCGACGAGAACACCAACGCGATCCACGCCCACGGGTGGATCCGCCCCCAGTCGAGGCGTAGCAACTCCGGCACCGATGCTGGCACGTAGAGCAGGGTTCCGAACATCATGGTGAGTCCCGTCACGGTCAGCGGCGAGTATCTGGTCAAGAGCGATCGCGACCCAACGGTGTACATAGACCAGCACACCACCGCGCACAACGTCAGAACGTCGCCGGTCAACGAGGGGCCGCCGAAATGTGCGCCGGTGCCCACGACCAGGAAGATCCCCACGACCGAAAGGAGAACCCCGGCCCATTGGCCGCGCGGAATTCGCTCGTGCCCGGCCATGGCACTGGCGAGCGCCACGGCGACAGGCGAACAGCCGAGGATCAGCGAGCTGTTGGAGGCTGTGGTTCTCGCCAGCCCGCCCATGAAGAACAGTTGATAGACGAAATGGCCGACGATACCCAGGAAGGCGACGCGAATCCAGTCTGCGCGTGCGAGGCGGGGCGCGCCCTTCGCGAGGATGGCGGACAAGAATAGCACCGACGCGATGACCAGACGTAGGGCATTGAACGCTTGAGGCGGGATCTCCCGCAGGGCCGCTTTCACGACGGTGAAGTTGACGCCCCAGATGAGGACCATCAGGAGCAGCAATCCGTCAAACGGTGTCAGCGACAACCAGCGGCGCACAACCGGCCCTCATGCCGGGCCAGTGCCGATGGCGGGCCCACCTGCGATGGGCCCGCCGCCGGGGTCCGGGCATCCACCCGTCTGGTTAGGACCCGGAAAGAAATAACCATGCCATCGTGGACCCCCTTAGTTCCTTCCGGGTCCTTACTTGGCGACCGGAGCGCCAAACGGGTAGATGAAGAACAGGATTAACGAGACCAGCAGCACGTAGATCACGAGCGATTCGATCAGCACGAGACCCAGAATCAAGCTGCCGCGGATGTCGTTGGTGGCCGCCGGGTTGCGGGCGATACCCTCGACGGCCGCGCTCAGACCCTTGGCCTGTGCCAGGGCGCCGAACGCCGCCGCAATCGCCAACGCGAAGCCGCCGGTGATAATCGACCAGCGCGCCACTTCCACGGCCATCGACGATGACGCTGCGGGTTCCCCACCCTGCGCGTATAACGGGCTGAACAGTCCAAAAGCCACCAACGCGAACGTAAGCATCAGAGCAAATCGTATCTTCACGACCACAGCCTCCTCAGTATGTCCGACGTATCACCGCTAGGCCGCCACGCCCTCGGCGTGGTGGACCGATTCGTGTCCGGGCGCTTCTTCGTGGCCGTGCTCGGCCGCCACGGCGCCACCCAGGTAGATCATCGTCAGCATGACGAAGATGAATGCCTGGAGGGTCGCCGTAATCAGGCCGAGAAACATCATCGGCAGCGGAATCAGGAACGGCACGATGCTGAACAAGATCACGATCACCAGTTCTTCACCGAAGATGTTGCCAAACAGCCGCAGCGACAGCGACAACACCCGCGAGAGATGGCTGATGAGTTCGATGGGCAGCATGATGGGTGCGATAAACAGCGGCGCCCCTGGCGGAGCCGCAAAGTGCTTGAAGTACGCGACGACACCCTGTTCCCTGATGCCCTGGTAGTGATAGTAGATCCACACCACCAAGGCGCAACCAAGCGTCACGTTGATGCTGCTGGTGGGCGCCATCAGCCCGGGAATCAGGCCCATCAGGTTGCCGAACAGGATGAAGATGCCGATGGTCCCGATGAGCGTCAGGTAGTTGCGGCCCTTGGGCCCAACCAGGTCGTCAAGCATGCCTCCCAGGGCTCCAACGATGTCCTCGAACACGATTTGGAGCTTGCCCGGGTTGTCGACACTCAGGCGCGAACGCAGCACGAACGCCACCAAAGACAGCACCAGCACGATCAGGCACACCATCACGAGATAGTCGGGGATCGGCTGTTCGGCGTGCTGCGCGTGCATACCGAACAACGCCAGCACCTTCGACACCAGCGGCCCAAAGACGGCATTGAAGGCCTGGACGATCCAGAGTTCGTGGTGGAGCTTTTCCATAACCGGATATCGCTGGCCGCCAACGCCGACCGACCGCAGCTACCGTTGGACTCCCTGACGGCCTCTACAAAGAAACAAGGATATCGCATGGCGTAGCAGGCAGTAAAGCATCAGATGAAGCCTGGTTCACGGTGCCGATCGTCAGAACTGGAAGTAGATGAACTGAGTGCCCTCGAAGTTCCCGAACAGGACGATCAGGTAGGTCAGGGCCACGCAGACGGTCGATATGACAGCAAACGGCCATCTCATTTCGATCGACAAATCGTCGTTCGCGAACTCGATGCCATGGATGACGAGCAACGGCCCGACCGTCAACGCCAACGGGACGCCATACTCGATCAGTGCCTTCAGGCTGGGGTCGAACCGAGTCACCAGGCTCGATGCGAGCGTCGCGAACTGGCCGAGCGAGTCGGCGCGGAAGATCAGCCAGCCCAGGCAGGTCAGGTGGAACATGCCGGTCACCTCGAGCGCGCGCCGCCACCGTGTTCGTGTGGCGGCCGCACGGGTTCGTGCCCGACGTCGGCGCATCCGGGTTGCCAGCATGAAGACCACGAGCAGAACGCCTTGATAGGCACCCCACAGCACGAAGGTCCACGCCGCACCGTGCCAGAGTCCGCCCAGCAGCATCGTCACCATCGTCGCTCCCGCGTAGATCCATAGATCGTCGCGCAGCCCGAACCAGCGGACACCGTCCAGTCGCCGCGATAAGGCGTAGCCGATCGGCAGGAACAGGTAGTCGCGCAGCCAGGCGGACAGGCTCATGTGCCAGTGTGCCCAGAACTCCTGCGGCGTGCGAACGAAGTACGGGAACCGGAAATTCAGGTTCAGCTCGATGCCCATCAACTTCGACGTGCCGCGGGCGATGTCGGAGTAGCCCGAGAAGTCGCCGTAGATCTGAAAGGCGAAGGCATACACGCCAAGCAGCACCTCGAAGCCTGTCGGATGCGCCGAGGGCGAAAAGACGGCATTCGCAATCGTGGCGAGGTTGTCGGCTACGAACATCTTCTTGAAGAAGCCGAACAGGATCAGCCACAGCCCTTCGGTCAGCTGGTCGGCTGTGATCTCGCGCCGGCGCACGATCTGCGGCAGCAGCAACGACGCGCGCAGAATGGGGCCAGCCACCAGATGCGGGAAGTACGCCACAAACAGCGCGAAGTCCAGCAGGTGGCGCGTGGGCTCGATCTGGCGCCGGTACACGTCGATCACGTAGCTCATGGTGATAAACGTGTAGAACGAGATGCCGATGGGCAGCAGCACGTGCAGCGCCGTGAGCCCCACGTGCAGGCCGAGCGAACCGAACAGCCCCTGCAGGTTGGCCGCGAAGAAGTTGAAGTACTTGAAAAACCCGAGCATCGACAGGTTGAACGTCAGGCTGAGCACCAGGGCGGCCTTGCGCTGCGGGCGCGAGTCGCGGCTGGCGATGTACAACCCGCAATAAAAGTCGATGATCGTGGATGCCAACAGCAGACCCAGGAATCTCCAGTCCCAGGCGGCGTAGAAATAGTAGCTGCCCACCAGCAGGAGCCAGTTCTGCCAGCGGTGCGGCAGCAGCCGGTAGAGGGCGTACACCACTGCGAAGAAGACGAGAAAGTGGACCGAGTTGAAGACCATCAGGGCCGATCCTCTTGCGGCGGAATCAGCCGTGACGACACCAGAAACCGCTCGATCTGCTCGGCGAGAACCTCGTGTCCCCTGAGGGTGAAGTGCGCGGTCTGCCTGAAGAACAACCTGGCCGGATCCTTCTGGGCCTGCAGCCCGGGCAGCGCGTCCAACAGCGGCACCGCGGAACCGTTCAAGGCGGCGCGAAACCTGGCAGTCGCGGCGTTCCGGTCCAGCGTGACACCCGCGGATGCGACCAGGGTGGCAAGGTGTCCAAAATCCTCATCATTGACTTGAAATCGCGCGGGAAGCAGGACGGCAGCGGTTTTCGCCCCACGCTCTGTCGCCAGGGCGGCGATGCGATCGACACAGTCGCGGGTGACCGCCAGCCCGTCGGTCACGTCTGTCGGCGCCACCGGCAGGTAGGTTCGAAGCGCCGGGCTCACGTCGGCGGCCCGGCCCAGTCGCTCGGCCAGCGACACCAGCCTGAGCCTGACAACCTGCAGCACCATGCTTCGCCTGACGGTGCGCCTGATCCAGGAATACGTCGTGGCCCCGGCCACAACCGGATCGGCTGCTCCCGATGGATTCGAGAGCCGGGCCGCCGAAGTGTTGGCTTCGATCGCGTCGTTGGCGGCGTAGAGCGCGACCAACACGATATCGGGATCGAGCGTGCGAACCACGTCGCGGAAAAACAGGTACTCCTCGACCGGTCCGTACCCCTGTACGCCCCCATTGATGACACGATAGCGAATCCCACTGGCGCGATAGTGGCGATTCAGTCGATCTTCCAGACGCCGGCAAAATGTTTCGTGTACCTGGACCTGAACGGCCAGCACCAGCGAGTCGCCCAAGACGAGAATCCGGCGCTCGTCCCGTGCTTTTGGACCCAGTTCTTCGTCTCGAACCCCGGCTGAGTTGATGGAGATGTCGGTCTCGAACTCTGCCGTCTTGAAGTGCGATCGGGCGCCCGGCTTGAGGCGGTAGCCGATGGCGGAATCCGGGGTGAACAGGCGCTGGAACTCGGCGGCAGCCTCCGACCCGCCCTTCAGGCGAAGACCGGCCTCAAACACCGCAAACTGGCACACGATGACACCGGTGACAAACGCCCATCGTGACCGCCGTGAGGTGCTAGACGGCATCGTGCGTCAGGCGCAGGGATGGGGGTAGAGATGGCAACATCACGAACAAGGGCGCGGAACCAGGGCGAACGGCCCAGAGGGTAGCCTACCACGGCCTGCTCACGACACCGCCCATCAAACCGTCGAACCGTCTCGCGGGCGCCGTCGCATTCGGCGATGGCGACCCAAGAACGCGAGAATCCAGAACTAGAAACGCGTCCGGTACAAGCGGACCGACTCGATCGCGATGGCGAACACCAGCGCCGAGACGCCCGCAAACACACCGAGCGGGTTCGCATGCAGGGGCACCAGCACCAGCCATGCCCCCAGCGCCAGTAGACCGTAGCGCCCGATGAACTTGATGGTCGGCCACACCACGCCGGACATCCGGCCGCCCGCCTCACCGTCTGCGGCTCGTGCGCTGGTCCGCTGGACAACCGCGTCGGCGCTGCCCTTGATGGCCACATAGCTGAGGGCCATCAGCCCCGCCCCAGCCAGCACGCCCAGCGCACCATCGGTTCTGCCGCCCTGGGCGATGAGCGCCGATGCTGCCATCAGCCCGCAGATGATGGCGGCATCCCGCTGGACGCGGCGAAGGGAGCGATCGGTTTCAGTCTGAGCATGCATGGCGGACGGTGTCCGATTCGGCTCAGCGGTCGGACTTGTACAAGTCGCGCTCGGGAGCGTCGTCGAGCGGCGGCGTGTGGAGATCAGCCGGTCCGAGGCCTGGCGGGCGTGTCGATGTTGGCGGGTTCGACATGACGCGCGACACGGTGCGGTACACATTCAGGATGCCGGCAACCAGACCGAGGCAGAAGAACACGAAGAAGAACAGCGGCTTGGTACCGAGCCAGCGGTCGAGCATCTGGCCGATCCACACGCCGATGACGATCGCGAGCACGAACGACAAACCGACCGTGCTGAGTGCCCCAATGGTCCGAAGCGCCTCGCCAGCCTGTTTCGTGGGACGGTCGACCATGCGGTTGCCTTCAAGAGAGTATCGGTCACCAAGCCTGCCTCGGGCAAGGCATCATCCTGAGGCCTGTTGCGTAAGAGCTCCCAATCCCCGTACATTCTGTGGGTGGAAGGAGTACGTATGATCCGGTTGAGCCCGATGGTGTTATTGCTTGCCGCCTTCGTCGTGACGGCCCCTGGCCGTGGGGCCGTGGCCGCTCTCGAAGAACCCTCGCTCGCGGGAAGCTGGTCGCTGAACCGTGCCTTGAGCCAGTTCCCCCGCGAAGTCGGGTTCGGCATGGACATGGTCGCGCCGGGCGGAGCCCGATCCGGCGACCGCGGGGGCCGCGACACGGTGACGCGGGTCTATGAGCCCGCGAAGCCGGGTGAGCCGGGACAGCCTTCTGTGCCTGCCTCCGCCGATCGCGCCGCGGCCCCCGCGATGGCCCAGCAGCCGGACGCCGAACTGAAGGGCCTGACATCGCTCGGCGTCGTTGTTGAGGATCTCGACCCGGCGGCCACGACGTGCGGGATGCGCCAGGACACGCTGGAGACGATGGTCACGAAGAGCCTGACGGACGCCGGATTGAAGGTGGTGCGCAATACCGATGACGACACCTACCTGTACGTCCATGTCACCACGACGGCGATGACGACCGGCTTCTGTTTCTCCCGGTACGATGCGTTTCTCTATACGCACACCACTGCCACGTTGTCGTACGGGACAGCGCCGGTCCTCGTACAGGTGTCGCTGCTCCATGACGGGGGTATCGCCGGAGGCGGGGCCAGCGTCCACGCCGAAGCCGTGGCCAGGAACCTGAAGCAATACGTAGACTCGTTTGCCGCGAAGATCCGCAAAGCGAACAAGTAGCCTCGCCCCGCACGCCCTGCTACTGGCCGCCCCGGGCAAGGCATCGTCGATCTCCGCTTGTCTTGTCGGGAAGACGAAGGCTAGCTACTGCAGCGGTGTGGCGGCCAGACCGACCACGCCTAGCGTCCGTGCGGATAGCTCGGCCAGTTCGAACAACGGCTGTGGGTACACGCCTAGCACGAGCGTGCCGACAAGGGCGATCGCCAGCGCGGCGGTGAGGGCGGGAGCCATCACGGGCTGCGAGCCGGTCGGTTCGCCCTTCATGAACATGTACACGACCACGCGCAGATAGTAGTAGAGCGAGATGGCGCTGTTGACGACGCCAAGCACGGCCAGCCAGACGTAATTGGATTCGATGGCCGCGCTGAACAGCCAGAATTTCCCCATGAACCCGGCTGTAGGCGGGATGCCGCCCAGCGACAGCATGAAGATCAGCATCGCGACGGCAGCCACGGGCTGGCGCGAGTACAGGCCACTCAGGTCTTTCAGTTCATCGCCGGCGGCATCCGCGCGGCGCATCAGGATGACAATGGCGAACGCGCCCATCTGCATGAACGCATAGACCACCAGGTAGATCATCATCGCCGCGACACCGCGTGGGGTGCCGGCAACCACCCCAATCAGCAGGTACCCGGCGTGCGCAATGGCCGAATAGGCCAGCATGCGTTTGATGTTGGTCTGTGTCAGCGCGGCGATGTTGCCGGCGGTCATCGTGACGACCGACAGGGCGTAGAACAAGACCGTCCAGTCGCCCGACATCGAGGGCAGGCCCTCGCGGAAGATGCGCAGCAGCATCGCGAAGGAGGCGGCCTTCGACCCGACCGACAGAAACGCCGTAATGGGCGTGGGCGCGCCTTCGTACACATCGGGCGCCCACATATGGAAGGGCACGGCCGCGATCTTGAAGCCAACACCGGCGACCACGAGGATCACGGCCACGACCAGCCATGGATCACGGCCGTGTGCGGCGATCGCAATCGCCAGCGCGTGCAACTGGGTGGTGCCCGACAACCCGTACAGCAGCGACATGCCGTACAGCAGCAGGCCCAGTGAGAACGTGCCGAGCAGGAAGTACTTGACGGCGGCTTCGTTCGAGCGACGGTTCGGCTTGAGCAAGCCTGTCAGCACGTAGAAGGCGATCGCCATCGTCTCGAGGCCGATGAAGATCGTGATGAGATCGGTGCCCCCGGCCATGAACATCATGCCGATGGTCGCGCACAGCACCATGAACACGTACTCGCCGTGCTTCGCGCCCTCGATGTCGAGGTAGCGCATCGACATCAGCAGGGTAAGCGCCGCCGACAGCAGGAAGATGCCCTTGAAAAACGTGGCGAAGGCGTCAACCGCGATGAGGCCCCGCGACACGTTGACCGGGGGCCCACCCGACACGTAGATCAAAGCCATGGCTGTGGCGGCCAACGCCGCCAGGCCGAACCACGAAAGCCAGCGCTGGTTGCGGCGGGGCGTCAAGGCGCTTGCGACCAGCAGCAACAGCGTGGCGCCGGTCAGCACCAACTCCGGCAGCAGATAGTGCAGGTCGTTCAGCGAAAACCAGGTTGGCATCAGTGCCGCCCTCCCGATGAGCCGGTTTTGGTGGCGGTGGCGGTGGCCGGTTCCGATACCGCGTCACCACACGGCGCCAGCGTGAACGGCGTCAGGGCCTTGTTGTCGTCGCAGTCTTTCGCCTTGGCCGCCAGCGCCTTCGCGTAGACGGCATTCACGCGAGCCACCACGTTGTTCACCGACGGCTCGAGCCGGCGCAGGAACGGGGCCGGGTAGAGGCCGATCCACACCGCCAGAATGATGAGCGGCGCGAACGTGGCGCACTCGCGCAGGTTCAGGTCGGCCAGTTTCTCGTTCTTCGGGTTCTCCACCTTGCCGAACATCGTTCGCTGGTAGAGCCAGAGCATGTACGCCGCGCCAAGCACCACGCCACTGGCCGCCACCGCGGCCCACCACAGGTTGGCCGTAAAGACACCCTGCAGGATCAGAAACTCGCCGATAAACCCGTTCAACGCCGGCAGGCCGATCGACGACATCGTCATCACCATGAAGACCGCCGCGTACCTGGGCATCACCTTTGACAGCCCGCCGTATTCCGAAATCTCCCTCGTGTGCCGCCGTTCGTACACGATGCCGACGATCAAGAAGAGCCCACCGGTGGAGATGCCGTGGTTCAGTTGCTGCACGATGCTGCCCATCAAGCCGACCGGGTTCAGGGCGAACATGCCCATCATCACCATGGCCATGTGGCTGACGCTCGAATAGGCCACCAGACGCTTCCAGTCTTTCTGAGCCATCGCCACCAGCGCACCATAGATGACCCCGATGATCGAGAGCGTCATCATCATCGGCACGAACCATCGCGTGGCTTCGGGCAGAATCGGCAGGCTGAACCGGATGAACCCGTACGTGCCCATCTTCAGGAGGACAGCCGCCAGAATCACCGATCCGGCTGTTGGCGCGTCGGTGTGCGCGTCGGGCAGCCAGGTGTGGAACGGGAACATCGGCACCTTGATCGAGAATCCGAGGAAGAATGCCAGAAACACCCACCACTGCAGGTTGAACGGCAGGCTGAGCGCCTGGTACTTCGTGATGTCGAACGAGTAGAGGCCGGTCACGTCGTGGTAGTGGAAGTACAACGCCAGGATACCGAGCAGCATCACCACGCTGCCCACCAGGGTGTAGAGGAAGAACTTGATGGCCGAATACAGCCGGCGGTCGCTGCCCCAGATGCCGATCAGGAAGTACATCGGCACCAGCATCACTTCCCAGAACAGGAAGAACAGCAGGAAGTCGAGCGAGAGAAACGCCCCAATCATGCCGGCCTGGAGCACCAGCAGGAAGATGTAGTACTCCTTTACCCGCTCCTTGATGGCCGTCCACGACGACAGGATTGCAATCGAGCCCATCATCGTGGTCAGCAGGATCAGCAGCGTGCTGAATCCGTCCACGCCGAGGAAGTACTCGGCGCCCACCGACGGGATCCACGGGATTCGCTCCACGAACTGGAACTGGCTGTTCGAGGGGTCGTACCAGAACCAGAGCGGCACCGACACCAGGAATCCGACGAGCCCGACGATGTTCGCGACCCACCGGATGAGGTTTTCCTGATGCCGGCTGACAAACAGGAGCAGCACGGCCCCCACCAGCGGGGTGAAGAGAATCAGTGACAGAATCGGGAAATTGGCGGCGTTGCTCACTGCTGCAGTCCTGAGGTTAAAGACACCGTGGCCCTACATCCGCCTACCGGTATAGCAGGTAGATGCTGACAAACGCGAACACGCCGAACAACATGGCCAGCGCGTAGTTCTGAATCAGTCCGGTCTGGACGCGTCGCAGCACGAAGCTGGATTGCTCCAGCGCGGCGCCCACGAAATTGACCAGCCCGTCGACGAGGTACTTGTCGATCAGGTGCGAGAACCACGACGAGAAGATCGTCACCCACCCCGTGCCATTGACGGCCCCGTCGACCACCCTGGCATCGACCACCCACAAACCGCGCGCCGCAGCCAGCGTGCCGCTGACCACGGTGGCGCCATAGATTTCATCCACGTAGTACTTGTTGGAGAGGACACGATGGGCGCCGGACCACTGTTCGGCCAGCTTGTCGGCAATCTCCGGCGCCCGCACGTAGAACCGGTACGCCGCGGCTATGCCGGCCACGCCCAGCAGCACCGAGAAGGCCATCAGCCCGAGCTCGCCATACCACGGCAGGTGCGCGCCTTCGCCGTGGCCAGGCGTGTCGCCACTCTCTCGGGCAGGATCGACGGCCCCGGCCACAGCTTCGGCCGCGCGCTCGTGACCGGCTGCCACGGCCGTCTGGGCGACGAAACTGGGCTCCAGGAAATGCTCGATCGCATTGCCGCCGTACAGCACCTGAGGCACACCGACAAACCCCGCGATGATCGCGCCAACCGCCAGTGCCATCAGCGGAACGGTCATCGACCGCGGAGCCTCGTGCGGCCCATGCCAGGTCCCATGTCCGCCGTGGTCCTGACCGCCGCGGGCCGCGTCGTTGCCGCCTCCATGGCCGGGCTGGTTGGTCGCATTCGCGTGAGCCGGTTCCCACGGCGCCCCGCGGTACGGACCAAAGAAGGTCATCGACATCAGGCGGTACATGTAGAACGCCGTCATCAGCGCCGTCAGCACCGCCAGGCCCCAGAGGATCCGGCTGTGCAGAAACGTGCGGTACAGGATTTCGTCCTTGCTGAAGAATCCCGACAGCGGCGGAATGCCCGCGATGGCCAGCGTGCCCACCATCATGGTCAGGAACGTCACGGGCATGTACTTCTTCAGACCGCCCATGTGTCGCATGTCCTGCTGCCCGGCCATGGCGTGAATCACCGAGCCGGAACAGAGGAACAGCAACGCCTTGAAGAAGGCGTGCGTCATCAGGTGGAACACACCGGCGGCATAGGCGCCGACGCCCATGGCCAGGAACATGTAGCCCAGCTGCGACACGGTCGAATAGGCCAGCACCCGCTTGATGTCGTTCT
>CAYHRK010000094.1:1475-13181 GCA_964358795.1 uncultured Vicinamibacterales bacterium | reverse complement strand
TCTCCCCCCCGGGTGCCGGGCGCCGGGCGCCCCCCCGGGGGCCCCCGCCCCCCCTACTCGATCCACAAGCCTAGTCCTCGCTCGCGCAAGATCATCCGCGAGCAGCTACGGCGTGATGCCACGCCGAAGTCGCTCCGGGAGCGATACGACCCGACAGTCCATCAACAGCTAGGCAGAACGGCTTGCAGCGGACAGCGCTTCGCGCCGCCGCTGATGCCGAGCGTTGACCTCAACATCAGCGGCTTGCCGAAAGCCGTGAGGCGTGGCAGGATGAGCGCATGGCTCCGGACACTCTGACGGACCTGCTAAAATTGCCCTCCGGCGAACGGGCAGATCTGGCCATGGCGCTCTGGGCGAGTCTGGACGACGCTCAGCGTGGGGCGGAGTTGGCTCTCACCCGCGAGCAGGCGGCGGAGTTCGATCGGCGACTTGACGAGCATCGTGCCGATCCCCGTAGCGCGCTTCCCTGGGAAAACGTTCGGCGGAAACTCCTGAACCGGCCGTGACGCGTCGGCTGGTCCTTCGGCCGCAGGCGGAAACCGAACTCCTCGAAGCGCGGCATTGGTACGATCAACAGCAGGCCGGACTTGGTGAGCAGTTCGCGCTCGAGGAGTTCTACACCGTCGTCTCCTTTGCGCTGGATGTCCCCACCCGTAATCGCCAACTCCGCAAGTGGGAGCGCACTTACAACGCCCACCGGCCTCATCAGGCCCTCGGCTATCGGACGCCCGCCGAGGCCCTCGCCGACTTCGCCCCGTCTCCCTGAGTGTCACGGATCGTCTGGACGAGTACACTCCCTTGACATGGAGGCCGACGAGAGGGAGACTCGCCGCGGGCAGAAGGGCAGTCGTGTTGGATTCATAAGGGAGGAACGCATCATGAAAATCCGTGTCTTGTGTGTGTGCCTGCTCGCGCTCGCGCTGAGCGCGCCGGCGTGGGCACAGGCTGGCGGAACCTCCGCCAGCGGGTCGTTGTGGGGGAAGATCTCCGACGACACCGGCGCGGTCCTGCCGGGGGTCACCGTCACAGTGGAGGGCCCCCGACTGATGGGTGTTCAGACCATCGTCAGCAATGAGCAGGGGATCTACCGGTTCCCGTCGCTCCCGCCGGGTGAATTCAAGGTCACCTTCACGCTGTTGGGCTTCAGCACGCTGGTGCGCGGCGGCATCACCCTGACGCTCGGATTCACGGCCACGGTGGACGCGAGGCTGAAGGTCTCGACCGTCGCCGAGACGGTCGAGGTGATCGGCCAGTCACCGGTGGTCGACGTGGTCAACGCCCGCGTGCAGACGAGCTTCTCGCGTGACGCGCTCGCCTCGATGCCGGCGGCCCGCGACATGTGGGCCGTGCTCGCCGCCTCGCCCGCCGTCCAGATGTCGCGCATCGACGTCGGCGGCAGCACGGCCGGGACCCAGACGAGCTACCGCGCGTATGGCGTGAGCGGCCAGACCAAGCCGCTCATCGAGGGGATTATCGGCCTCGAGGGCAGCGGCTCGGTCGGCTTCTACTACGACTACGGCTCGTTCGACGAGGTGAACGTCCAGACGGCGGCCCAGGGGGCCGAGATGGGGACGCCCGGCGTGATGCAGGTGTTCATCAGCAAGTCGGGCGGCAACACGTTCCACGGCGACTTCTACACCGACTACGAGAACAAGAACCTGCAGGGGCGCAATATCACCGACGGGCAGATCGCGCGCGGCGTGCGTAAGGACGGCAACCTCGTCAACGTCAACCGCGACCTGAACATCGGCGCGGGCGGCCCCGTGATGAAGAACAAGTTCTGGTACTTCGGCTCGATCCGGCGCCAGCACATCGAGTTCATGTACCCAACGCTCAAGGACAAGCCGTTCCTCACCACGATCAACGACTACACGGTGAAGTTGACGTACCTGCTGTCGGCCAACAACAAGATCATCGCCTACGGGATGTACGGGTTGAAGAAACAGCCCTACCGGCACGACGCATTCCTGTTGGGCAACACCGGGTTCCAGGAAGGCACCAAGAGCACCTGGAACCAGTGGAACCCCGGCTGGGTCTGGAAGCTCGAGTGGAACAAGACGTTCGGCAGCAACCTGTTCGCCGAGGCGCGCGTGGGACACTGGTTCGACGACTGGAACCAGTCGAGCTGGACCGACGAGCCGCGCAAGGAGGACCTGACCACCAACGAGGTGTTCGGCGGCAACCGCGACTGGATGCGGCACCAGAACCGGCCGCAGTCGACCGGCGCCCTCAGCTACTACAACGACCGCTGGGGCGGCAGCCACAACATCAAGCTCGGCTACGAGATCCAGATGGACCAGTCGCGCGAGAAATGGTACCAGTCCTACCCGGGCAACATCGTGCACATCCTCCGGAACCGCGTGCCGAGCGAAGTCTACTTCCTGGCCTCTGGCCTCGATTCGGACAATCGGCTCTACTGGTACAGCGGTTACCTGACCGACACGTGGACGCGCAACCGCGTGTCACTCAATCTCGGCCTGCGGTACGACCACTATCGTCACACGTACCCTGACCAGTCGCGCCCGGCGAGCCGGTTCTTCGCGGCCGAGTCCTACCCCGGTCGCGAGCTGACCAACTGGAACCTGGTGGCGCCGCGTCTTGGCCTGTCCTGGGACGTCACCGGGAGCGCCAAGAATGTCATCAAGGCGAGCTACGGCCGGTACTACTGGAACATCGCAGCGCGCACTCTCACCCTGGCGGTCACCCCGAACAACCCGCCAACGTGGCGCCGCTACCGGTGGACCGACACCAACCTGAACGGCGTCTGGGACTCTGGCGAGGAAGGCGCGCTGCTCGGCACCCGCGGGGGCGTGGCGACGCAGAACATCGATCCGAACGCCAAGGATACCTATACCGACCAGGTGACGTTGTGGTACGAGCGCCAACTGGCCGAAAAGTTCGGGATTCGGGCCGGCTTCGTGTGGAACCGCCACTCACGCCTCCTCACGTCCCGCAACGTGCTGACGCCGCCCGAGGCCTACACCATCGCGGTGCAGAAGATCGACCCGGGCCCCGATGGCAAGCCGGTAACGGCTGATGATGGCGCCATGCTCAACCTGCTCGACCTGACCCCGTCGCTCGTTGGCAAGACGAGCACCATCTTCATGAACGTGCCCGACTACAACGAGGAGGCGCGCAACGTCGAGATCGTCGCCAACCGGCGGTTCAGCAACCGCTGGTCGATGACGGCGAGCTACGCGATGACGTGGCGCAACGACTTCAACGGCATCCCGTACAACCCGAACGGTGCGCCGCAGAGCGATCTCATCGCGCTGACGTTCATCAAGCTGAGTGGCTCGTACGAGCCGGGGTGGGGGCTGCGGTTGAGTCCCCTGGTTCGCTACCAGTCGGGGAACCCGTACGGGCGTCGTGCGAGCATCTCGATGAACTACGGCTCGCAGACGGTCCAGATCGAGCCGACGGGCACTCGCTCGATGGAAGCGCCGCTCATTTTCGACCTCCGCGCCGAGCGTAAGTTCGCGATGAAGAAGGGGACGACGCTGGCGGTGGTGCTCGACCTGTTCAACATTACCAACTCGAACACCGAGCCCGACATCAACATCAACTCGGGCAGTACCTACCAGTGGCCGACGACCGTACTGCCGCCGCGCGTCATCCGGTTCGGCGTCAAGGTCGGCTGGTAACCTCGTTCGTCAGTCCCTCTGCCGGGGTGGGCGTCTCCACGTCCGCCCCGGCCAGTCCGACTTCGCGACCATGTCGCGCCGCTGGCCGTTCCTCGTGCAGACAGACGATCGCCTCGCGCTGGAGTACTCGGCGCCCGGAGCCATCTACTACTCGTCGCCCAGCGGCCCGGCCGGCCAGCCACTGCCTACTACACCGGCACGCTGCGGTTGCTCGAAGGACGTCCCGACGAAGCGGCACGCCTGGCGCAGCAGGCCACCACGGCGGATCCCTCTCACGCACAGGTGTGGGGACTGGCCGGAGCATCGCTCGCCTCATTGGGACGCACGGAGGAAGCGAAGCGGGCTTTCGAGTCGGGCGTCCGGGCCAATCCTCGCGACCCGTCGGCCTACGCCAACATGGGCCTGGTGGCGCTCGGAGCGGGCAAGACCAGCGAGGCGGCGCGGTGGTTCGCCGAATCGCTGGTCGCCGACCCGTCGTACGGGCCGGCGCGCGAAGGGCTGGCTATCGCCCTGGATGCCCTGGGGGAAAACGGGCGGGCTTTCCCGATCTGGCGGCGAACTCTGCGACACCCTGTTTGACGGCGGCGATGGTCTCGGCGCGGTCCAACCGTTCGAGCAGTTCCTGATAGCTGTCGGTGTCCTGGACGACCAGTTCCGCGCGACCATTCACCGTCAGCACAAGGGGGGCTTTGCGCTGCTTCAAGCGCGCAAGATAGGCCTTCATGTTCCGCTAATAACATGCTTCCTGTGGCGGCCACCGATGATCCGTTTTGCGGAGAGCGCCGCACGGACCGTGCGGAACACTTGACAGATGTCCTGGATCATGGTTTAACATGGACACGGTTGATAACCAGGCCGTGGTAGCAATCACGGCCATGTGATTTCATGACATCAGAAGCACCACCGGTATCTGGCGGAATTACTAGCCAATTCAAGCAACTGTTGGCCGAAGCCTTCAGGCACGTCGGCTGGGGCGTAGTCCGCGAGCCGGCTGGACGTAACCGGGAAATCGATCTGCTCGTCCGACACGGAGCCTTACATTACGTCGTCGAGCTGAAGAGCGCTTCAGAGGGACGCCGTGACCGCCTGATTCCGCTGCTCGCACAAGCGATTCTGCAGGCGCAGGCCGCGGCGCACCGTCTCGGTCCCGACGCCGTTCCGATGGCCGTCGTTGCCTCACCCCGCATCTCGGATGTCGCTGTGAAAGAGGTCCGGCGCTTCGCAGAAGCGTACGCGCCCAATGTTGCCGTCGGCGTCCTCGACCTCGAAGGACTACGCGCGTTTGTCGGACGAGGGCTCGAGGCTCTCAATGCCCCTCGATCGCGCGCCAACGCAGCCGTCGTTTCAAGCCGCGAGTCCTCGTCACACCTGTTCTCCGATCTGCATCAATGGATGTTGAAGGTCCTTCTGGCGCCGCACATCCCGGCCGATCTGTTGTCGGCTCCCCGCGGCGAGGTCCGCAACGCCTCACATCTCGCACAAGCGGCGAACGTCTCCGCCATGAGCGCCTCACGGTTTGTCCGACAACTGAAAGCCGAAGGATTCTTGGACGAGGCCGCCAGCCTCATTCGCATCGTACGAGTTGGCGACCTGTTGTCCCGCTGGCGAGCCGCGCTCCTGCGATCCTCTCAGGAATGGCCGATGCGATGGATCATTCGCGGAGACCCGGCACGCCAGCTCGAGAAACTGCTGAAGTCCGGCGCGCCAGAATCGCCGCGCATGTGTCTTGGGTATTTTGCCGCCGCTGAGCAGCTCGGCTACGGGTTCGTGCACGGGATCAAACCGCACGTCTACATCGAGCACAAGCGTGCAGACGTCCTGCAGCATCTGGGTCTCGCACGTGCTCAGCCGGGTGAAGCCGTGGACGTCTATCTACGGCTCCCCCTCGCGCCGCAAGCCGTGTTCCGGGCCGCGGTGTGGCGGCTCGGGCTGCCGGTCTGCGACATTCTGCAGGTTTGGCTTGATGTCGGTAATCACCCGTCCCGCGGAGCGGCGCAAGCTGCCGAAATCGAACACCGAGTCATGCAGCCGCTATTGGCTGCCCAGTAGGGCATGGCCGCAGAACGAGACGTTGAAGCATTTGCACGACTGGTAGAGGCCCTTCGGCCACAGCTGACACTCGCTGTCTTTGTCGGCGGTTGGGCTCATCGGCTGCACCGTCTCCATCCGTATGCGCAGCATCTTGAATATGCGCCCCTCATGACGCGCGACGCGGATGTGGCTCTGCCGCTCCGGGCTTTTTCTGACGGGAACATCCGGACACAGTTAATTGCGGCGAACTTTCAGGAACGATTTGTCGCCGACCAGAGACCGCCAGTGACCCGGTACGAACTTGGCGAGAGCGGCGGCGGGTTTTATGCGGAGTTTCTGACGCCCCTCATAGGCGGCGAACATCGACGAGATGGCACTCCGGACGTTACTGTGCAGGTGGCCCACGTGAGCGCACAGAAGCTGCGGCACCTAGATGTTCTGTTCTACGCGTCGTGGGTGATCAGGCTGGATCGCGGGAACGGCTTCCCATTCCACCAGCCGACGGACGTACTCGTTCCCAACGCGGCTTCCTACATCGCGCAAAAGACTCTGATTCATGGCAGACGCCGGCCAGATGAACGAGCCAGGGATGTGTTGTACATCCACGACACGATCGAGACCTTTGGACGCTCGCTAGAACACCTCCAGACGGAATGGCGGGAGCAGGTGCGTCCGCTCCTGTCTCGGCGCGCTGTTCGGGCAGTGGAAGCCGCCGCCGCGACGATGTTCAGCGACGTTTCCGATGTCATTCGAAATGCTGCCATTGAGGGAAGGCAAACCGGTCGAACACTTCAACCCGACATGCTTCGGCAGGTCGGTTACGCCGGCATGACCGCGATCTTTGGCTGACTTCCACCGTGGACAACGCCCCACCAACTCAGGTTTCGGTCGTTGCACAGTCGACTCAGCGCCGGACCGGGTCGCACAGCGGAGGAGAGAGGCGTGGAGAAACGCCTCCTCGTGAACCTACCGTTTCATCCCAGAGGCTGGCGGCCGGCGCAGCGAGTAGACACGACCTTCGCCGGCGACGTGTTCCAGTTGCAGCCAGGCCTCAAACAACCGGATGCGTTGCTGCACCGCCTCCCACTCCCCTGGCGGATACAAATCGGTATGCACCACCACATAACCCACGCCCAGATCCGTAAGGTCGCGCAGGCTCCGATCGTCGGGAAAATTCCTGAGCTGCAGATACAGGTTCTCGTGAAGGGCCGGCCGGATTCCGCTGTAGCCGTGAACGGTCTTCTGCCAGTGCGCCATCGAGTGCAACATGTAGTCGGTGTGGCGCCGCTCGGTCGCGCCGGCGTTCATCGGGTCGGGCAGCGGCACCTCAGCTACGGCAAACGGCTTGGGCTGGCCGTCGAGCCAGCGGTCGGCCGCGGGAATCTCGACGCGGTACGGCACGGTGGCCAATGGCGCGGCGGCGAATTCGGCGACGAGCAAGGCACCCAACACGAGGGCCAGCACGCGACGTTTCCCGGGAGCCACACGGGCACTCAGTCGGTCGAACCCAAACCCGGCGAGCACGGCCAGCCCTAACATGGCGAGCACGGTGAAGCGAGAGGGCACGCGAATGAAGTTCAACACGGGCAGCCAGTACACAAGCGGCCAGAGCCCGATCGGCGGGCCCACCGACAGCCACAGGCTCACAAGCGTCAGCAAGCCGTAGAACGTCACGGCATTCTGGCGGCGCGCGCTCCACCACTGGTGGCAGGCGCTTAACCACTGCCGAAGACGCGGGCGCACGGCAAACGGCGCACGACCGAGAAATGCGACGCGCAACGCCACGAACAGAACGAAGACCAACCAGGCCCGCCACGCGCTTCGTGCGGAGAACAGCACCGTTGTGCCCATCCGCATCTTGATGGGCCCCGTGACGGCCAGCCAGACGCTGATAGCCAGGGCCGACAATGCGGCCAGGTTCAGCACCAGCGCGGCGCGCGCCCACGACGCCGGGGCTTGCAAAGGACCGTGCCGCGCAGGTTTCTTCCTGCGCCAGAGCACGGCCGCGGCGGCCAGCGCGAGGGGAAGGTAGCCCGGAAACAGGTACGCCTGGGCGTTCTCGTTGATGTGCGCATTCGGCAGAAGCGACAGCAGGAACCCCTGCAGGTGCGAGGGCGACGCCAGAAAGCTTGTGGGATCGATTGCCCAGTCCACCAGCGATCGCTTCAATCCCACTTCAGCCTGCACGCTGCGATAGGGCAGCAGCATCAACGCGGCCGGCAGCAACAGCAGCGCGCCGGGCACGCCCAGGTCGCGCAGACGCCGCACAAACACCACCGGTTCTCCAAGCACGACGCGATATGCCACCAGGCACATCGCCGCCAGCGCCAGAAACACCGTGCCGTGGCCGCTCGACAGGGCCTGCAGCGTCACGAATGCCGCAAAGAGCCACAGGTCGCGCCGGCGGCCGCCGTCCAGATACGCGTGCAGCGATGCCAGGCCGAAGGGCAGCCACCAAACGGCCGTCAGGTGAAGTTGACCCAGGCGAAAAAACCGCGGCGGCGAGAAGGCGAAGACCAGGCCGCCGAGCGTCGCGCCAAGATGGCCCATGCCGACGCGGCGCGCCAGCACATAGGCGCCCAGGCCGCACAGCGCGCACGAGAGCAGCGACACCACGTTCATCGCCAGCACGGCGTTATCGGTCAGCCACAGGATGGGTGCAGCAATCAGGGCGCTGCCAATCAGGTTTTCTGCAAAGGCCAGCGTGTGCCGCAGTGGATGGTAGATGTTGGCATCGAACATCGAGAGCGGCTGATGCGTAAACGCGTGGGTGTCCCACGAGAGGATCCACATCAGCAGGCTGGTGTCAGGGCTGGCCGATAACACGCTGCCGGCGGGGTTCGCCGTCAGCGGGTAGGCCAGCACGAGCGTCAACGCGGCGTAGAGGAACGCAACCAGCCTGATGTCGTCGGCCGGTATGGTGGTTCCCGTGTGATGAGGTACGGCGCCGTCCATGCTACTTTCCGGTGGCCACGCGATCTGCCAGCAGGCCGACGCTGAGCGCGTAGGCATGCGCGCAGTTGTAGTCGAGCAGCACGTCGTAGTTGCGGTAGAGCAGGTAGACCTGCTTGCCAGCCTGCAGCAGCGAGGCCTCCATCGATGCGGCAGGCAGCGGCGTTCGGCCCGGCAGCCGAACACCCAGCGTGTTCCAGGCCGACAACGGCAGCGGCCCACGCATCTGGCGGCCCGCTTGGCACCCTGTCGGGCGCCACGCCACCTGATCGGCAATCTTGGCCGCGACCGGTTTGGACACCACCACTTCGCGCCCCCACCGCTCGCCGCGCCTCCACCCGTGCTGCGTCAGGTAACTGGCGATTGAGGCGAACACATCGGCCGTGGTGCTCCAGATGTCGCGCCGGCCGTCGCCGTCAAAATCTTCGGCGTACTTCAGGTAGCTCGACGGCATGAACTGCGGCTGGCCCAGCGCGCCGGCCCACGAACCGCGAAACCGGTCCAGATCCACATCGCCCCGGTCCAGGATGGTCAGCGCCGCCAGCAACTCCTGCCGAAAAAGCGCCGGCCGGCGGACGTCGTAGGCCAGCGTGGCGAGCATGGGCACGATGGGACGCACGCCGGAAAACCGCCCGAAGTTAGATTCAAGGCCCCACACCGCCACCACCACCTGCGGCTCAACACCGAAACGCGCGGCCACCGCGTCCAGCAGTTTCCGGTGGACGCCGAGCATCCGTCGCCCCGTCCGGACCAGTTCGCGCGAAACCCGCCGCTTCAAGTAGACGTCGATGGGCAGCACGAACTCCACCTGGGTGCGGTCGCGATCGACGGCCACCTCGACCGGTCGCAGGTCGCGGAACGCCGTTTCAATCGTGGCCGGCCTGATGCCGCGCTCCACCGCCTCCCGCCGAACGCCATCCAGCCACACCGCAAAGGTCGGCTTCTCGCTGGGAACAGGCGCCTGTTCCTGCGCGAAAGCCACCACAGACAAGCCGGCGGCAACAGCAAGCACGAGCAGGCACAATCGGCACATGGTCATGGAACGACCCTCCCATTGTGCCCGAAGTGGGCGGCAGCCGCCTGATGAACCACTCCCGATTTACCCCAATACTGTTCACACACCGTCACCCCGGTGAAAACCGGGGTCCAGCGTGGTGATCCTGACTGAATTCCGGGTTCCGCTGCGCGGCCCCGGAATAACGGCAGGGTGCTGACTGAACGGCATTGGCTCTACTTCGGGAGTGGTTTACTGCTCGGCAGGAGCGCAATCGGGCCGATAAGAACTTGACGCGGTTCTGTGAGGCTGCCCGCGAAGATCCTGACGGTCCTGATCTGTGCGATGTCGAGGAGACGTCCGCGCGGCGCCGACACCACAGCCGACAGCGGGATCTCGATTCGGTTGGGACCCGGCACCAGCGTGAACGAGCCGTCGTAGCGATCGGTCCGCTCGTTATTATGCCGCGCATCGTCAATGCGGATGCCCACCGTGAGCGGCGTCGGCGCCCGATTGACCATGAGCAGCGACAGGGCAGCGTAGCCCCGCCAATCGCGAGGGAAGTAGCGGAGGGCGAACCCCGGATACCTTCCAACAGGGAGGTCCAGACGCATCGCGGGCACGGTCACGCCCCGATCGTCTTCGGTGGACGACAACTCGACGTGTTCCGCACGCCTGAGATCGAACCGCGACAATTCGATCTGGCGCTCGAAGCTGGCCAACACCGGGAATTGCGCACGCGCCACGGACTCGTCGCTGAAGGCTGCCAGGGCCGGGTAGGCCGCTGTCAGCACCACAATGGCTGACGCGAGCGACAGCACCACTCGGGATGGGCCCCAGCGAGTCGTCGTCAAGGCGAGGATCAGCAACGCCGCCGCTAGCGTTCCCGCGGCATCCCGGATCGCATCGTCAACATCTCCGTTTCCTCCAGTCACCCACTGCAGGATCTCGACCAGGACGCCAAGTGCGATTGCCGCAAGAACAACGGCCGCCACTCCGCCCATTCTGCGCCCCAGACTTTGGCGACCACGAAAGGGCACGCCATACCAGAGCAACACCGTTACGAACCCGAAGGCTAGCACGTGGCCGAAGTCGTGAAAGGCGATGGCGGAACGCAGATCGACACCAGGGGCTGGCGCGGCGAAGACCACGGCCGTCACGACAGCGCTGGTCGTGAGGGCGATACGCCTGGAGGTGGTGGGTTGCAGCGACAAAGACACAGCGACCCTTTTACCAATTGTCTACTCCTTTTCAGCACAGGAGGTGGTTTATCCGCTTGTGGGGGTAGACTCGTGGCATGGTGAGGCGCCTTGCCGTGGCCGGAGCTGTCGCGATCCTTGTGGCCACCGCCGCGTCGCGCCTGGCTGCGCCGGGGCCGGCCGAGTTCGTTGTCGAACCCACAACGGGCATGCTGCTGGTCGCCATCGAACCGGGCTCGTTTGTGATGGGGAGTCCGGCCAGCGAAACGGGCCGAAACGCCGACGAGCAGCCGCACCGCGTCACCGTGCCGCATCGTTTCTACCTGGGTCGATTCGAGGTGACCCAAACAGAATGGAACGTCGTGATGGGCACCGCGCCCAGTCACGTCCAAGGCTGTGGGAGCTGCCCGGTGGAGCAGGTGAACTTCTATGACGTCAACGAGTTCCTGTCGCGTTTAAACGCGCGGTCCATTGCCCTCCGGTTCCGCCTGCCGACCGAAGCCGAATGGGAATACGCCTGCCGCGCAGGCACCATCACGCCATTCAACACCGGCAACGCCTTGAGGCTCGATCGGGCGAATACCAACGCGCGCTACCCGTACGGCGACGTGGCGCTTGCGACGGGGCCCGACAGAACGACGCCGGCCGGCCGGTATCCCGCCAATGCGTGGAACCTGCACGACATGCACGGCAACGTGTGGGAGTGGACCAACGATTGGTACGGACCCTACGACGCCGCCCGGGATGTGGATCCGCTGGGCCCAGACACAGGCACCGTGCGCGTGATTCGCGGCGGCAGCTGGACATTCGACGCCAACAGCGCACGGTGTGCCCTGCGCTTCACGCACGCCCCGATCGATCGCGGCTTCAGTCTCGGCTTTCGCGT
>CAYHRK010000094.1:0-1375 GCA_964358795.1 uncultured Vicinamibacterales bacterium | reverse complement strand
CCCTGCGCTTCACGCACGCCCCGATCGATCGCGGCTTCAGTCTCGGCTTTCGCGTGGTGGGAGAGCCCACCGAATCGCGCCAGCGATAGCCACTCCCCGTTTGTCTACTGGAACAGCGCCGCTTCGACGGCGAGGCCCGGACCAAAGCCCACGGCGAGGCAGGGGCGTGGCGCCTGGCGCCGGCGCAGACGGTCGAGAATGAACAGGATGGTGGGCGACGACATGTTGCCGAACTCGCCGAGCACCTCCTGCGAGATGGCGTAGTCGGCACGCGTGATGCCAGTGGCCAGGGCGACCGACTCCAGAATGCGCGGGCCTCCCGGATGCACCGCCCACGACGCGATCTGGTCGACCGAGAGATCGTGCGCCCGCAGCCACAGGTCCAGCCAGGGCCGAAGCTCGCGTTCGATGACGCCCGGCACGCGCGCCGACAGCGACATCTCGAAGCCGTGGTTGCCGATGCGCCAGGTCATCAACTCGGCCGAATCCTCGAGCAGCGACGACCCGCTGGCCGACAACGTCCACGCACCATCCGCCGCGGGCGGCGTGCCGCCGCCGACGAGCGCCGCAGCACCATCGGCGAAAATCGAGTTCGCCACCAGGTAGTCGACGTTCCAGCCGTACTGATAGTGCAACGAACACAACTCCACGGCGCACACCAGCACGCACGCGTCGGGCTGGCTATCCGCGTAGGCCTTCGCCACGCGCAGACCGTTCAGGGCGCCGTGACAGCCCATGAACCCCACATGCGTGCGGGCCACGGTCCACGGCAGGTCCAGTTGGCGGATCAGGCCTACGTCGACGTTCGGCGCGGCAAATCCGGTACAGGACACCGTCACCACATGCGTGACGTCGCGAGGCGACCGGCCCGCATCGGCCAGCGCGGCGCGGGCGGCCGCTGCGGCCAGCGGCGGCGCGTCGTGTTCGTACCGCGCCATCCGCTGCGAGGTCGTCGGGCCCTGATCGTCCGCGCTCTGCATGGGCGTCATGAACGACTGACGCGGTAAGCCGTCACGACTGTCCGATTCAAGCAGCACACTGTGCCGCTTCTTGACCCGCGTCAGGCGGTACAACGCCTTCAGTTGCCGCTGCTGCTCGGCTGTGGTGCACCCGAAGCGCTGAGCCACCTCGGCGGCGTGTTCCTGCGCGATCGAACAGGGCGGCGACGCGGTGCCAATACCGTAGACAAACAGAGGCATGGGATCCTCGTTGGATGGAGCCGAAGAACATCTTCTATGAGCTTCATCTTACCGAATGAAGCAAGCTTGTCGTCACCCCCGCGCCCCGTCCGTCAAAGCCGCGAAAAGCTCGCCCCGCGAACCACTCCCGCTCTACTCCGGGAGTGGTTCTTTTTCGCGGGAATGACGAACGGGGA
>CAYHRK010000093.1:0-13197 GCA_964358795.1 uncultured Vicinamibacterales bacterium | reverse complement strand
AATGGAGGTTTTGCAGACCTCTGCCTTACCACTTGGCTACGGCGCCCTGTCGGGAATGATCGCTCACATCGGCTGATCGGGAAGGAGAAATGGAGCGGGAAACGGGATTCGAACCCGCGACTTCGACCTTGGCAAGGTCGCACTCTACCACTGAGTTATTCCCGCTCAACTGACGTCTACGGTACCACAGGCCACGCGCGGGATTCAAGGCGAGCGGGTGCATGTACGCTAGGTATCGGCGTCAAATGCGTTGGGAAACACCTCGATTGTGGGTCGATCTCCGGCCGTTCCGAGGATGGAGACGACATCGAACCGCAGCAACGTGTCGCGCAACCGGTGGGTGGCGATGTAGTGCCTGGCCATCGTGATAATTCGGCGCTGCTTCCAGGCGGTGACCGACTCGGCCGGATGCCCGCAGTCGAGGGTGCTTCGCGCCTTCACCTCAACGAACACCACCGTGTGGCCGTCGCGCGCCACGATGTCGATTTCGCCAACTCTGGTGCGGTATCGGCGTGCAATAATTGCGTACCCGCGGCGCTCGAGTGCTTCACAGGCCAGATCTTCGCCGATCTTTCCCAGTCCAGCCGTGGCAGGCGATGTCATGCCACCTCGAATGAGCAAGAAGAACGCCAAGAACTCCCATGCGCCGATCTATAATGTGTCGGCTCTTGCCTGACGGTTGCCGCGACCCTGTCGTGGTGCGGCGCGGATTTCAGTCCCCTTCCGAAGCCCCTTCCATCGCCGAGCACCGGGTCGCATGCGCGCCTGGCCGCACGTCGCCGGTGCCCTCGGGGCGGGCCGTCGCAAAGCTTGTTTGTCGTCGCAGTAACCGCGCGTTCGTGGCGCGCGCACAAGGGGGATTCCATGAAGGTTCTCGTCTTTGGTGGCAGTGGCAAGATGGGCACGGCCGTCGCCTTCGATCTGATGAAGGACGATGCCGTCACGGCGATTGGACTGGTGGGCCGACGCCGCGACGCCCTCGAGCAGACCCGCAACCGGCTCAAGAGCCCGAAGGTGGCGCTGCACGTCCTCGACATCGAGAAGAAAGACGACGTGATGGCGCTGATGAAACAGTACGATGTCGGCGTCAATACCCTGCCCGACCGTCATACCAGCTACCTTGTGGTTGACGCCGCCGTCCGCGTAGGTCACAACATCGTCGACATGCTGGAGGAGTATCACCGTCGACCCGACGCCTACGAAGTCGAAGGACTGGTGCTCCCACCCGGCATGACGCTGGACGCGTATGGCGACTGGATTCACGAAACGGCCATCAAGAACCATGTCACCTTTCTGGACGGCATCGGCTTCGCGCCTGGGATCAGCAACATCACCTGTGGTGAGGCCATCCGGAAACTCGACGTCGCCGAATCGGTGATCGCCCGCGTCGGCGGGATCCCGGCCAAGGAAGCGGCCGCGCGCCACCCGCTGCGTTACATGATCACGTGGGCGTTCTGGCACGTCCTGCGTGAGTACATGATCAAGGTGTACGTGCTCAAGGGCGGACAGAAAGTGGAGGTGTGGGCGGCGACGGACCGCGAGCGCTTCCAGTTCGACAGGCTCGGCAAGAATGAGCCGCTCGAATGCGCTATCACGCCGGGCATGCCCAGCTTTATCTACACACGAACGCAACTCCAGGAGTTCGCCGAGAAGACCGTACGCTGGCCCGGGCACTGGGATGGCGTTCAGACGCTGAAGGAGTGCGGCATGCTGGACATCGAGCCGCAGACTTTCGGGGGGACGACGATCGTGCCGCGCGACTTTCTCCTGTCGCGCATCGAGCCACGCCTGCGCGCGAATCCGGGCGAAACCGACGTCTGCGTGATGTACAACACGGTCGTCGGCACGAAGAACGGCGTGAAGACGCGCATTTCGTACCACATGTGGGACGAGGCCGACACGGTCAACGGGATTTCCTCGATGGGCCGGGTGACCGGCTACTCGGCCGCCATTGGCGCCGTGATGATCGGCAAGGGCATGATCAAGGAAACGGGCATCGTCGCGCCCGAAGACTGCTTCTACGGCGAGAACTACAACTACTTCATGAAGGAACTCGAGAAGCGGAACATCGTCGTGCTCGAAACGACCGAGAAGATCGCGTAGCAGGAGATTACGGCGCGATCAACGCCTCTGGTGCTCGACCTCCGTCAACGCTCCGTCGACGATGCGAAGGGCGATGTCGGCTTGATCCGTGGTCAGGATCAGAGGAGGCGAAAACCGGAGGGTGTTCAATCCTGCCCCGAGCAGCAATAGACCGCGCCGGAAGCACGCGTCAACGACGGCGTCGCGCTCGGTGACGGCCCGCTCCTTCGTCTCGCGGTTCCGCACCAACTCGACGCCAATCATCAGACCCTTGCCGCGCACGTCACCGATGATCCGATGACGCGTGGCCAGATCCTGCAGCCCCTCTTTCAGATAGGCGCCGACCGTCTCGGCATTCGCCACGAGGGACTCGCGCAAGAGCTTGATCGTCGCAAGCGCGGCGGCGCACGAGACCGGGTTGCCGCCAAACGTACTGGCGTGCGCTCCGGGCGGCCAGGCCATCACCTCGGCTCGGGCCGCGGTGATCCCCAGCGGCATGCCTGAAGCTATGCCTTTCGCCAGCGTAATCACATCTGGCCTCAACCCGAAGTGTTCGCACGCGAACATCCGACCGGTGCGACCCATGCCGCACTGAACCTCATCGGCGACCAGGAGCATCCCATGCTGTTTCGTGAGAGCCGAGAGCCGCTGCAGAAACTGCGCCGGGGGCACCAGGTACCCGCCCTCACCCTGGATGGGCTCGACGATGATGGCCGCCACCTCATCGGGCGATACCAGATGCACCAGAATCTTGTTCTCGATGTAGTCCAGACACTCGGCCTCACAGCTGTCCGGCTTGAGCTTCAGCGGGCAGCGGTAGCAGTCTGCGTACGGTGCGTGGTGCACCCCGGGCATCACCGGGCCGAATCCTCGGCGCTGGATGGCCTTGCTGGCCGTCAGCGACACCGAACCCATCGTGCGCCCATGAAAAGCTCCCAGAAACGCGATGAAATTCTGGCGCCGTGTCGAATGCCGGGCCAGTTTGATGGCAGCCTCGACGGCCTCCGCACCGGAGTTGCCAAAGAACGACCGCACATCGCCGTCGATGGGCACCATGGCGTCCAGCTCTTCGGCCAGCCGGACTTGGGGCTCGTAGTAGAAGTCGGTGCCCGACATGTGCAGGAACTTCTGGGCCTGATCGGTGATGGCCTTGACGACCTCCGGGTGGGAGTGCCCGGTCGAGGTGACCGCGATCCCGGCCGCGCAGTCGAGGAACCGATTGCCATCAACGTCCTCGACAACCGCGCCCTCGCCGCGAGCCATCACGAACGGGTATGAGCGCGTGTACGAGGGCGAAACGTGCTTCGAATCTCGTTCGATGATGGCCCGGGCCTTTGGACCCGGAAGTGGTGTCTTGAGTTCAGGACAGGTCATGATGATTTCGTGCCCACCTTCCAGCGTGTCCCCGTGGAAGAGTCCTCGAGGATGATGCCGCGCGCAGAGAGTTCCTGTCGGATGCGATCGGCGGAGGCGAAGTCGCGCCGGCTGCGGGCCGCCTGGCGATCCGCGATCAGGCGCTCGATCTCCTCGGGCGACACGGCGGCGGCGGCATCCTCAGCCCGGCGCAGCGTCATCACCCCCAGGATGCGATCGATCTCGTCGAACGCGTGGCGAATCACCGCCACGTCGGGCTCGCCCACGTCATTGGCATCGATCGCGGTATTCATCGCGCGAATCAGCTCAAAGAGCACGCCGAGTGCTCCGGCCGTGTTCAGATCCTGCTCGATCATCGAGCCAAAGTCGGCCCGCCCCTGCGCGACGCGCGCTGAAACGGCATCATGCGCAGGGCCGCCCCGGATGGTGACGAGCCGCGCCAGAAAGTCCATCAGCCGCTGCACGGCTTCTTCGGCCTGCTGCAGACTGGTCCACGAGAACTTGAGCTGCTTGCGGTAGTGGGTCGACATGTAGAGATACCGCAAGGCCGACGGCCTGAACCCCCTGGCCACGACGTCCGACAGGTTGAACACATTGCCGATCGACTTCGACATCTTCTCTTCGTCGATCAGCAGGTGCTCCACATGAACCCAGAACCGCGAGAACAGGGTCTTGGTGGCGCCTTCGCTCTGCGCGATTTCGTTCTCGTGGTGCGGGAACATCAGGTCGACGCCGCCTGCGTGAAGATCGATCGGGGCGCCGTCGAGCAGCCGCAGCGCCATCGCCGAGCACTCCAGATGCCAGCCTGGACGGCCGGGGCCCTGGCCGAAATCCCACGTGGGCTCATCGGGACGGGTGGCTTTCCAGAGCACGAAGTCGCGCACATCTTCTTTGGCGTACGAATCGGTGTCGATGCGTGCGCCCGGCTGGATGCCGCCGTGGTCGATCCGGGCCAGCTTGCCGTAGTCGGCAAACGTCGAGATCTTGAAGTAGATTGACCCGTCGCTTCGGTACGTATGACCGTTGCGCTCCAGGCTGGTGATGAGGTCGGTCATGGCACGCAGATTCGCCTCGTCTGTGGCACGTGGCGTCTCCTCTGCGGGCTCCAGACCCAGGACGCCGGCATCTTCCCGGAACGCGGTGATGTAGCGGTCGGTGAATTCGCGAAGCGGCAGCCCGGCATTCTGCGCGCCGGCGATGGTCTTGTCGTCGACGTCGGTGAAGTTCGTCACCTGTCGCACCTGGTACCCGCATTGGTACTTCAACGCACGACGCAACACATCGAGGCAGACAAAAGTACGGAAGTTCCCGATGTGGCCCCGGTTGTACACGGTCAATCCGCACGTGTACATCCGCACGGTGTTGTCGCGCAGCGGCGCGAAGTCTTCCTCGCGGCGGGTCAGCGTGTTGTAGAGGCGCATCATGGTCTGTGACACTCCCGCGTCAGCGCGGCCTGGGCCGGCTCAGTCCCGCAATCGGCGTCTGCCCGCAGGTCACGCTGGCGTCGAACGTCGTGGCGGAGGTGCACAACGACACCTCGATGGGCGAGGCGTCCTGATGCGGCGTCCCGGCGATGGCCTCGCCAAACGCCGCGCCGATCGCTGTCGCGATGTCTCGAGCCTCGGCCTCGCCGAATCCAATCGCCTGAGCCATGCGCGCGGTCAGGTCGCCGGCCGTGGAGGCGTACTGACCGTCGCGAGGAAAGCTCGCCGAAAAACACAGTGTCGTGTCCGTGCCGGTTTCGTTCATGGATATCGTGATTCTAGACCGAAATCATGTCGAACAGGGACCGGGCCCGCTCGCAATCGTGCGCGATCTGGGTCTTCAGCGCCTCGGCCGAGTCGAATCGCCGCTCGTCTCTCAAGCGTTGGACGAAAAACAGGCGGGCCCGTTCGCCGTAGAAATCGCGGCCGCCGCTCAACAAATGCGTCTCGATTCCAGGTGCGCCTGCTGCCTCGAATGTCGGTCGCACGCCGATGTTGGTCACCGCAGGAAATAGACGTCCATTGGAACGGAACACGGTCGCGTAGACCCCGTGCGGAGGAAGCAGCTCGTTCGGCGTGTTCAGATTGGCCGTGGGAAACCCGATCTGGCGGCCTCTCGCGTCTCCGGCCACGACCTCTCCATCGACGAAATAGTGGTGACCCAGCAGGGCGCCGGCTTCGTCGACGCGCCCCTCGCTGACCAGGCGGCGTATCCGTGTGCTGCTGACCACGAAGTCGCGGTAGCGCACCGGGTCGATTTTCTCGGCCCGAAAGCCGTACTGCCCGCCCAGGGTGCGCAACGTGGAGAAGTTGCCGGTGCGCTCGCGCCCAAACAGAAAGTTCGCGCCGACCCAGACTTCGGCCACCCGTAGCCAGTCAACCAACACGGCTTGCACGAACAGGTGCGGCTCCCAGTGCGCCATTTCCTCGGTGAACCGGACGATGGCCATGCCCTGCATGCCGGCCGATTCCAACGCCTCGACTTTCTGGGCCTCGGTCATCAGCAGCCTGGGCGTCTTGTCGGGACGAATCACGCGACTCGGGTGCGGATCGAAGGTGAGCACCACCGGTGTCGCGCCGCGCTCGTAGGCCGCCCGGTGCACCCGCTCGACAATCTTCATGTGCCCGCGGTGCAGGCCATCGAAGTTGCCCACGGCCAGCACGGGCGATCGCCAGGCCGCGGGGCGGGGATTGTCCGGAAAGCGGATCACGTCCACCCGTCGATCATACCGGGATTCGCTAGATGTCGAACGTCAGCCCGTCGTAGGCCAGCTCGACACCGTCGGGCAAGGCGGCGTTGGTGGCCGCGTGCGGCAGGTCGTGACAGATGTGTGTGAACCACGTGCGGCCCGGCTTCAGGCGCTTCACGACTCCAAGCGCTTCGGCCACCGTGAAGTGCGTGGGGTGTGGGCGGTGCCGCAGCGCATCGAGCACCAGGGTGTCGAGGCCTTCCAGCAGTGGCCACGAGGCGTCGGGAATGGCATTGCAGTCGGTCAGGTAGGCGAAGGCGCCGATGCGGAACCCGAGGACGCTGCGCCGGCCGTGCAGGACGGGCACGGGATGAATCTCTTGGTGGCCTATCGAAAACGGCCCGGCCAGCGGGTACAGGTGCAGCTTCGGAATCCCGCCGCCTTGCTCGTTCGACTCGAACACGTACGAGAAGGTCCGGCGCAGATCCTTCATCGTGTACGGATCGCCATAACACGGGATAGAGGTCTTCTGCAGCATGTTGAAGCGGCGCACTTCGTCGAGGCCCATCACGTGATCGGCATGGCTGTGGGTAAACAGAATGGCGTCGACGCGATCGATGGACATCCGCAACGCCTGCGCCCGGAGATCTGGTGTGGTGTCCACCAGCACGCGCAGGCCATCACTGAGTTCAAGGTAGATGGAAGGACGCGAGCGCGTATCGCGCGGATCGGCCGACCTGCAAACGTCGCAGCGGCAGCCGATCATGGGCACACCGTGCGACGTGCCGGATCCCAAAAACGTGACGCGTCCGGCCCTGGCACTCACGAGGTAGCGGCCGGCGGAACCGCGGCGCCGGTGTCCCGCAGGGCTGCCACGTAGCGCATGCGCAGGTCGTACAGCACCTGGTCGAGCAACGACCGTTCCTGCGCGGTCAGGTTGCCTCGCGTCTTCTGATCGAGCATGGCCAGAATCGCGATCATCTGCGCCGCGCCTTCGAGATTGAGCGGCCTTTTCTCGCCAGAGACCGGATCAGGATAGTCGCCGAAATGCACGGCCGCCGTGGTGGTCAGGGAAATCACGAAGCCGCTGAAGCTGGCCGCCGGGTCTTCCGACACGTCCTTGCCTCCCTGCAGAGTACACCTGCCGCCGATGGTCTCGTCGAGCCGAAGGAGGTCAATCGGCCGGCGCCGGACCCTGCGACGCGCATGGTAGCATACCGGCCATGGCCTCATCGACGCGTGCCGCCGAGGAATTCGCCCGACTGGTCGACCTGGTGCGCATGCTGCGCGGTTCGGACGGATGCCCGTGGGACCGCGTGCAGACGCTGCAGACGCTGCGGCCGTTTGTGCTCGAAGAAACCTACGAAGTGCTGGAGGCCCTCGACCGCGACGACCACGCCGCACTGCGCGAGGAGTTGGGCGACTTCATCTTCGAAGCGGTGCTGCTGGCCCAGGTGTGCACCGAATCGGGCGCGTTCACAGTGGCTGATTCCCTGAAATTCATCTCCGACAAACTCGTGCGGCG
Source organism: uncultured Vicinamibacterales bacterium (assembly GCA_964358795.1). Taxonomy (GTDB): domain Bacteria; phylum Acidobacteriota; class Vicinamibacteria; order Vicinamibacterales; family JAKQTR01; genus CAYHRK01. Next base: position 5,542 of record CAYHRK010000093.1, on the reverse strand, counting down.
CCACCCGCACGTCTTTGGTCCCGCCGACGGCAGCCAAGCCGTGTCCGAGCAGGATCGGCCCCGCACGCCGGAGGCGGTCCTGGCGCGGTGGGAGGACGTGAAGGGACGCGAGACCAGCCACTCGGGCAAGCCCCGCACCACACTGGGTGGTGTGCCCCGCGCATTGCCCGCCTTGCTTCGGGCCCACGAGATCGGTCTGCGAGCCTCCGCCGTCGGATTCGACTGGGAACGGGCCTCCGACGTGCTGGCCAAGATCGAAGAGGAGGTTGCCGAATTGCGGCAATCGATCGAGGCCGGCCAAGCCGCCAACCGCACACACGCCGAGGAAGAGATGGGCGACCTGTTGTTTGCCCTCGCCAATCTGTCGCGCAAGCTCGGGATCGAGCCCGAGTCCGCGCTGCGCTCGGCCGACGACAAGTTCACGCGACGATTCGAGGCGCTGGAGTCCGCCATCCGCGCGACCGGACGCCGGCTGGGCGACTGCTCGCTGGCCGAGATGGAGGACGAGTGGGCGCGCGTCAAGCAGGCGGAACGGTCGGTCGCGTTTTCGAGCCGATCGTCAGACGTTTCCCGCTGAACGTGGTGGCAACCAGAGACCGCCCGTCGGTCTCGAGTGAAATAGCGCCATCCTGATCGGTGCGCAGCAGCGGCACACCCAGAATGCGATACCGCCCAAGCACGGCCGCGTGCGGGTGGCCGTAGCGGTTGCCGCGTCCCACGCTCACAACAGCCAGCGACGGGGCCAACGCGCGCAGCCATGGCCAACTGCTCGACGAGCTGCTGCCGTGGTGTGGTGCCTGGACCACCCTGATGGGCACCGGCGGAATCAGCGGCGCCATCAGGGCTTCCCCGCCCACCTCGATATCCCCGGGCAACACGATCGACACCTGCCCGAACCGCAGCTCGATGACGACCGAATCGTCGTTGCGCACGCGCTGGCGTTCCCAGTCAGGTAGCGGGGGATGCCACGCAACCACGTCGACACCTCCCAGCTGAAGCCGGTCGCCACGTTGGACCATGCGCCACGCGCCTCGATTCTGCTGCACCAGCTCGTGCAGCATCCTCAGGAGCGGGTGCGGCGGCACCGGCACGCCTTCCCACACCTCGATTGGGGCGAGGTCGCGCACCAGTGATGGCGCCCCGCCGGCGTGGTCCAGGTCGCCGTGGGTCACGACCAGATGCGTGACCCGCCGCACACCCAGTGCCCAGATGACGGGCTCGACCACCCGCCGGCCGATGTCGAATCGGCTGCCGCCCGCGCCTCCGGCATCCACCAGCATGGCGTGGCCCGATGGAAAGCGCACGAGCGCGGCGTCGCCCTGCCCCACGTCGATCATCGTGACGCGCAGCAGGCCGGCGCCACCGAACCGGCTAGGCGGCGAGACGACGATCCAGATCGCGGCGGCCGTTGCGGCCGTGATGCCTGCTGCACGCATCCGGAGACACCAGTTCGACGCCGATGGCCAGCGCACCCGGGCGTGCCGCGCGCCAAACCAGACCACCCAGGCGCCGTAGTAGATCACGATGGCGGTGGCATCCGGCGGGGGCAGGCGTGTGGTGGCCCATGGCATCAGATCCACCAGACGCGCACTGTCCACCAGTCCCCACGCCCCCCAGTGCGCCACCAAGGCTGCGGCCCCGGATGCGGCCGGCGCGACAGGCGCAAGCGCCAGCACGGCGATGCCCGCCACCTCCACCACGGTCATCAGCGGGATGGCGGCGAAGTTCAGCAATAGTCCTGCCGCCGTGACGCGGGAAAACACCAGGGCTCCGATCGGGAACAGCGCAAGCTCGGCGGCTAGCGAGGCGGCAAACACCGCCAATGCGGCGCGCAGCAGGCCGGGCAGGGCGGCGGCCCGCGACAGCACCAGCGGAGCGCCAACCAGAATGCCGAGCGTGGCTCCATAGGTGAGCCACGCGCCGGCGTCATAGACCATCAGCGGATCGACGGCCAGACAGACACCGGCCGTGACCGCCAGGGTGTTCAGTGGCCGGCTGCGTTGATCGATGGCGTGGGCGAGCAGGAAAATCACAGCCATCAGCGTGGCGCGTACCACAGATGGTCCTCCCCCAACCAGATACGCATAACCCACAAGAATGGTGGCCACCGCCATTTCGGCCACGCCGGTTCTGGCGGTCAGTACCCGCACGATGCCGAACATCAGGCCGGCCAGAATGGCGATGTTTCCGCCGGAAATCGCCAGCACGTGATACGTTCCCGCCTGTTGCAGCCGCTCCTCGGTTTCCGCATCCAGCCCAGCCCGATCCCCGAGAATCACGGCCCGCACAATCGCACCCGAGCGCGCGCTGTAGCGTCCGACGTCAGTGTCCAACACGTCGCGTGCCCAGACGCGCAATCGGGCCGCCAGTTCGGCCGCCACCGAACCGCGTTCGATCACGTGAACCAGCAGGCCGCTTTTTGCAAAGCCCACCAGCGTGATGCCCCGTCGAGCGAGCGCTCGTTCCTGATCGGGGACTCCCGGATTCAGATAGCGCGCCGGCCGCCGAAGAAACGCGGGCAAACGCAGCACTCGCCCACCGCGCCATTGTCGGGCGGCGGCACCGTCGACCTCCCCTGTGACCGTCAGCGCGATGCCGCCGTCGGTCTTCAGACGGCGCCCGTCAATCTCCACATCGATGGCGTCGAGCATCACACGCACGCCCGATTCGGACACGGCCGCATCGCTCGTCAGCCGCGCCGTCAACATCAGCGGTTCGCCCGGGTCATCTTGAATCGCCTCTGCTCCCCGTGCCGCCACCAGCGCCGCCCGCAGCGACGTATGCATCGCTGCCCATTGGGAGACCGCTCCAACGGCCACGCCGCAGGCAAGAAACCCGCACAACACCGCCACGGTGCAAGCCGCCTTTGCACGTTCAGTCAAGCACAGGCACGAGGCGAGCCATGCCAGCGTGATCACGGTGGCGGCCACACGCGCCGGCACGTGATGCGCGCCACCCACCGCCACGCCTATCAGCAGGGCCATGGCCGGCGGAACAGCTGGATATCGCATACACGAAGACAGGCAACCGGCATGCCGGCTTTGCGATGCGTTCGAAATGGAGGGATTCGCAGGCCAGCCTGATCGAGACCGCACGCGTGTTGCAGATTCTGTGTGTGGACGCCCGCTATGGTATGGCAGTTCCTGCGTGGTAGTCCTGCAGGGCCCGCACGTCCAACGCGTCGTTGCCCAGCGCCCGAATGCCGCTGACAGCCGCGGCGGCGCCCGTCAACGTCGTGATGCAGGGCACGCCATGCAGCATGGCGGCTCGCCGCACGGTGCGATCGTCAAAGTACGAGGCCCGGCCAAGCGGGGTGTTGATGATCATGTGGATCTGCCCGTTCACGACCTGGTCGGCCACGTTGGGCCGCCCCTCGTTCACCTTGAATACCGTGGCGGCCTCCACGCCGTGGGCCCTCAGGTAGGCCGCTGTGCCGCGAGTGGCTACCAGGCGAAATCCCAGTTCAGCGAGCTCTCGCGCCGTGCCGAGCACGTTCGGCTTGTCGTGGTTGTTCACGCTGATGAAGACGGTACCCGACGTTGGCAGTTCCTGCCCCACCGATAACTGTGCCTTGGCAAACGCCGCACCAAACGACGTGGCCCCCCCCATCACCTCGCCGGTCGACTTCATTTCCGGGCCAAGGATGGTGTCGACACCGGGGAACCGGATAAACGGAAACACCGGCGACTTCACGAACACACCGTCCACGGTCAGGTCGCGTGTGAACCCCAGATCGGCCAGCGTCCGGCCCGCCATCACCCGCGCTGCCAGCTTTGCCAGCGGCACCCCGGTGGCCTTCGACAAGTAGGGCACCGTTCGCGATGCGCGCGGATTCACCTCGAGCACGTACACGACGTCGCTCTTGATCGCGAACTGGGCGTTCATCAGACCCACCACGCCCAGCGCGCGCGCGATGCGACGCGTGTAGTCGCGAATAATGTCGAGATGGCGCTCGGCCACCAGATACGGCGGCACCACGCACGAGCTGTCGCCCGAGTGGATGCCGGCCTCCTCGATGTGTTCCATCACGCCGCCAATCACGACAGCCCCAGTCGCGTCGGCTACCGCATCCACGTCCAGCTCGAAGGCGTCTTCCAGGAACCGATCGATCAGGATCGGATGCTCCGGCGACGCGTCCACCGCATGCACCATGTACCGGTCGAGCGCGCCCGGGTCGTACACGATGGCCATCGCGCGACCGCCAAGCACGTAGGACGGGCGCACCACCACCGGGTACCCAATCCCGCCGGCCACGTCGCGGGCTTCCTCGCGCGAGATCGCGGTACCACTGGCTGGCTGCGGAATCTGCAGCTCGTGCAGCAGCGCCGAGAATCGCTTCCGGTCCTCGGCCAGGTCGATGGAATCGGGCGATGTGCCCATCACCCGCACGCCGGCCCCCTGCAGCGCCAGAGACAGCTTCAGCGGCGTCTGCCCGCCAAACTGGACGAGGCATGCCACCTCGCCGCCCCCAGCGCGCTCCTTGTGCACGATGGCCAGCACGTCTTCCAGCGTCAGCGGCTCGAAATAGAGGCGATCGGAGGTGTCGTAATCGGTGGAGACCGTTTCCGGGTTGCAGTTCACCATTACGGTCTCGAAGCCTTCCTGGCCGAGACCGAACACGGCGTGACAGCAGCAGTAATCGAACTCGAGCCCCTGTCCAATGCGATTCGGCCCGCTGCCCAGGATGATCGCCTTCGGTCTGGGCGTCGGATCGGCTTCGCACTCGTCTTCGTAGGTGCCGTACATGTACGGCGTAAACGACTCGAATTCTGCCGCACACGTATCGATGCGCTTGTAGACCGGCCGTACACCGAGCTGCTCCCGCCGCTCGCGCACGGCCGTCTCGGTGGCGCCCACGCAGATCGCGATCTGGGCGTCGCCGAACCCGTCCCGCTTCGCCTGCCGCACCCTCTGAGCCGTCAGGCCGGCCAGCGTCAGGCCCTTCAAATCGGCGCGATGCGCCACCAGTTCGGCAAACTGGGTGAGGAACCAGGGATCGATGCGCGTCAGGTCGTGCAGGTCGGCCACCGGCCAGCCGCGTTCCAACGCCTCGAACAGGGCCCAGAGGCGACGGTCGTTCGGTGTCCGCAGCCGCTGCCGCAGCCCATCGTCATCTTCCTCGCGGCAGTCGGCCGCGTCGAACAACAGACTGGACCGCCCCATCTCGAGCGAACGACAGCCCTTGAGGAAGGCTTCCTTGAAGGTGCGGCCGATGGCCATCACCTCGCCCACCGACTTCATCTGCGTAGTGAGGGCACGGTCGGCTTCTGGGAACTTCTCGAAGTTCCAGCGCGGGATCTTCACGACCACGTAATCGATGGTGGGCTCAAACGACGCCGGCGTCAGGCGGGTGATGTCGTTGGAAATCTCGTCGAGGCGGTACCCCAACGCGAGTTTGGCCGCGATTTTGGCAATCGGGAAACCCGTGGCCTTCGACGCGAGCGCCGACGACCGCGACACGCGCGGGTTCATTTCAATGACGACCAGCCGGCCGTCGTACGGGTTGATGGCACACTGGATGTTCGACCCACCGGTTTCCACG
>CAYHRK010000092.1:0-13209 GCA_964358795.1 uncultured Vicinamibacterales bacterium | reverse complement strand
AATCGGAACCCGTCAGCCAGCGCGCGAGTTGGTGGCACGCGTTGGCTGTAGAGCAACAGCGAGTCGGCCATCTCGCCGAGGGCCAGTTTCAGCGCGAACGGCGGCACCGGCAGCACGGCGGGCCTGTGTAGCGCATGGCCCAGCGTGCGTGCAAACTCGGCATTGGTGACCGGCTTTGGCGCCGTGGCATTCACCGGGCCGTCCACGCCTGGGGCGTTCACCAGCCATGACACGAGCGACACCCAGTCGCTGCGGTGAATCCACGACATGTACTGCCGGCCCGACCCGAATGGCCCGCCGGCACACAGCTTGAACGGCGGCAGCATCTTCGACAGGGCGCCTTCACCGGGATCGAGCACGATCCCGGTTCGCACAAGCACCACGCGTGTGGCGGGCGTGCGGGCCTTCACCGCCTCAGCTTCCCACTGGCTGGTCAACTCCGATAGGAAGCCTGCGCCGCCGCTTGCGTCTTCTGTCAACACCTCATCGCCGCGGTTGCCGTAGTAGCCGATGGCTGACGCGCTGATGAAGACGGAGGGCCGAGGCGTGGCCTGTTCGATGAACTGCACCAGCGACCGCGTGGGCAGCAGCCGGCTCGACAGCAGTGTGGCCTTCTGCGACGAAGACCATCGCTTTCCGGCGATGGACTCGCCGCACAGGTTGATCACCACGTCGATGTCGGCGCAAGCGCGTGCCCACGGGCCCACTGAACCGTCTGGCGTCCACGTGACGGATGCCGCTCTGACAGGGGTGTGCTCGATCGGCCGCGACTCGGTACGACCGGTTTCGTGGCCCGCTCCCTCGGCGTAGACAGGCCGAGCCACGTTGGCGCCAGAGCCATCTCCAGCCCGCCGGGTCAAGACCACCACCTGGTGCCCGGCGCTCGAGAGCGCGGCGGTGAGGTGGCGTCCAAGAAAACCCGATCCGCCCGCAATCAGGATGCGCATGGGCACAGGATAGCGTAGGAGCGCCAGACAGTCTGCCGCCAGCAACTCAGCGCTGAGCCGTACGGGCACAGACCGCGCCGATGCGATCTGCGCGATACGGTCGGCCCGGGCAATCACGATGACCTTCGGCGGTTCGAGCGCCAGGCCCGCCGGTTCGGCGCGATAACCTTCGGCGATGAGCTTCCGGGCCTCGTCGGGTGGGATGACGTACGCGGCACTCGCGTCGGCCAGCGCGCGGCGCAGCCCTCCCCACACCCCACGAGCGTGGCGGCGCTGCCGGTAGTTCCACGACCGAATCAACACCCTGGCGCGCAGTTCCCTGACTCGTCGCTCGAGTGTGAGAGTCATGGAGAACCTCCATCGTCGGTCTCCAGGCGGTGGAGCAGCGCTGCGACAGCGGCTCGCCCGGGTCGGGGATCCGGCATCCCGGTCCTGGGATCGAGGAGGGACAGCACGGTCAGATTCGAACGGACCGCGTGGCGAAGCTCGGGTCGCAGACGACGATACGCACCCTCCAACTCGTCGAGATCCGCGGGAGAAGCCATCATCAGAAGACCGATTGCCACGAGCAAATCCCGATCACCTTTCTCCCCCGTGCGATCCGTGACCAGTTTCTCCAGCAGCAGGCCGGCCACGCGCGGCAGGCGAATCCGCGTCCCGGCCACCTGGATTTCGATGCCTGGCACGACCAGCGAAAGTGCGCCAAACACCAGCAGCGGGAGTTGGTCATCTTCCAGCACGTAGGCGTCGGCCGGATCCTGCGCGGGATCCATTCCGACGAAGTTCACTTCGAGCAAGTCCGGCGAGCGGGGCGTCCAGACAGAGGGCTCATCGGGTGAGGGCAGGAAGTGGAGGAGCAACTCTGGCAAGCGCCGCTTCACCGCCGCGTGGCGGTCGACGGGCACGCCGAGGTCGAGATCCTGCGACACCACCAAAGTCGCAGCGGCTCCGGGCTCGAGGAGGTTCGGCACTTCGGACCCGATCACCAGAATGCCCGGATCCTCCAACACCGGACGCGCCGCCCGTATCGTGGCGAGCAGGCGTTCGCGGAAGGCCATCAACTACGAGTATAGGGACCTGGATGGATCTGGTCCAGTGCGGGAATCAAGAACCTGGACCCCCGCCTACGCGGGGGTGACGACTCCGCTCGTTTCCGATCCGAGGAGTTGGCTCAGATGCACGACGAGACGACGAGATTCGACGCGCGAGAAAATGGAGGACTCCCGGACGGAGTACACGCGCGCACCTTCAGGAATAGAGCCCGACCCGCCACTGGTGCATGGTTGCCCGTGTATTAGCGTGGGCCTGGGATTCGAAGCATCGTCACTGGTGACGCGTCGGTCACGCGGCGCAATCCCGTTTAGGAGGCGCCAGATCGGCAGACCGGCGTCCACCAACGACGGCGTGCGCTCCTCCGATCGCGACAATGCCAACGGCTGCTGCGATGTAGAGGTACTTCACGTGTGGGCCCTCCTTCACTGGGTAAGAGTTACCTGGAAGGAAACGTGTAGCCAACGCCGAACTTAATGCTCGGGCTGTCAATGGCGCCGACCTTGAGCTCCGTGAACAGACCGGCGCGATGCGCAAAGCCCACGAGGATGTTGAAGCCGCCTTCGGGGCTCGTGTTGTTGGTCGAGCGGTAGATGTTCAGCGCCGGACCGGCGCCGATGTACACGCTCCATGCAGTACGCTGAAGCGGTACCCGATAGGCGAACTCGAGATTCAGCGCCACGAGCGTCACGTCGTCGCCCAGCCCGATTTCCACATTCGGCCTGAAGCGCAACCGATCGATTAGCTGGGCCGTTTCGGCGTGCATGCCGACGTAGAACTGATCCGGATCTCCACTAACGCCCGCGCGGACACCCACGCCTTGCGCATGAGCGAGTCCCGCAGACAGCACGAGCGCGAAAACCCCGAACACCATCGACATTCGCCGCACGCCAAACCTCCTGGAATGGTTGAGCTACGAAAAGGCCGAGATACGCAAACAAACGCAAGAATCGCGCCGCGCTTGCAAGTGCGACGAGGACGCGCGCTAGGACAGCACCTTGATCACGACGCGACGATTCGCCGCGCGCCCTGGTTTCGTGTCGTTCGGTGCCATTGGTTTCTCCGACCCGTAGCTGATCACGTTCATCTTGTGCAGCGGCACCTGGTGCTGCTCGTACAGGTAGCGTTTCACGGCCTCGGCCCGCTCCAACCCGAGCTGGTCGTTGATCGCCTTGGGTCCGATGGCGTCGGTGTGGCCCTCGATTTCGAAGTACACCGCCTGCGGATCGGCCTTGATCTTCGTCACCAGTTCGTCGATTCGGGCCTTCGCCGCGTCGGGCAACATCCACTTGCCGAACGCGAAGTTGTCCTGGTCCTCCGACAGGACCACGGTGTAGACGAGTCTCCGGGACGCGCGATCGAGCGCCGTCGCCTGCGCGTCGGCGCGTCCGGCGCGGGCATCAGCCTGGTCGGCCGCCTGGCGCGCACCGTCAGCGGTCGTCTGGGCCGACGTAGTCTTCCGATCAACCTCGCCGATCCGGCCCTCGTTGGTCCGCGTCCGCTCCTGGGTCTCCTCGATCGATCGCGTGACCGAATCGACCTTGCCGTTCACGACCGCAACGGTCGTCCTGACGTAGCCCTTCGTCGCGCACGCCGGCGCCACGGCGATGACCAGCGCCAGCCACGCGATACCCCCTCCATGTGTCTTCCACATACTGACCTCCTTGTCTATGGCTTTCCCACTGGCGCGCCCGACACGTAGCCGCTGCGCGCGCGCACGATGAGATCTTTCTGGCGGGTGCGAATGGACAGCGGATGCCATCCGGCCCGTGCATTCGGTTCGAACCCGATCAGGTACTGGTGCCGAAGCTCGGTGACGATGCCACGGGCGGCGAGGCTCGCGCCGGCCGGCCCGGCGACGACGAACAGCCGACCGCCCGTCCAGCGCGCGAGATCCTCCAGCGACGCGGCTGGATCCCCGCCCGTCGTGGCATCCGCACTCGCGCGGCCTGGAGCCTCGGGCGGCGCCACGGCAAGGACATACACAGGGACGTCGATGGCGCTGGCCAAACGTGACACTGCGGACGCATCGAGTCGGCTGCTGGTGTCCACGCCGTCGGTCACCGCGACAACCGCCTGCCGAGGCCGGCGCCGCTCCGCCATCTCCCGGCTCGTTCCGGCAATCGCATCATAGAGCGACGTCGCCCCGAAGGCGTCAATCCACGGCAGCCACCGAGCGACGTCGGGCGCCGCCGTCGTGAACGGCTGCAGCACGCTCAGGCCCGTGTCGAAGGTGAGCAGCGCGACCTCGTCCTGGCCGGGCTCGACCCAGCTCAGCAGGTGCTGCACGGCCTGGCGGGCCAGCGCCCGCTTTGGCGCGACGCTCATGCTGCCGCTGCCATCCACCAGGACGGCGACGCTGATCGGCGTGGGCTCCGATCGGAATTCGACGATGGGGCGAGGCTCGCCGCCCTCGAACAGTTCGAAGTCCGCGCGCGACAGCCCGACGACCGGCCGGCCACGCATGTCCTGGACGACGGCCGTGACCCGGACGACATCGACGCCCGTCCTGAAGGTCGGTTTGGGCGCCTGCGTCCGCGCGTCGGTTCGCGCGACCGGCTGCGCCAACGAAGTCCCGATCAGCAGGAGCGCGGCGAGGGCGACAAGTGTGCGTCTCACGCCAGGAGTCATTTTCAAACCCCTTGCCATCGCGAATGTGGGACCCGCCCAACGGATCACACCAGGAGCCATCCTCAAACTCCTTGCCATCGCGGATGTGGGACACCCCCAACGGATCATGCCAGGAGTCATCTTCAAACCCCTTGCCATCGCGGAGGTGGGGCCGTTCCGACGGATCTCGGAGCATTTCGACGGAGTCCCACGGCCGTCCACGCAACAGCGTGTAGGACTTACATGCTCGCCAGGTGGACCGTGCAGAAACGACATGCCGGGCGGAACCTGCGCCAGGCGTAGGGCACCGTGCGCGCTGCGTGCTGAGCGGGGTGCCCGGCGCCCGCCGGTCACGCGAAGGCCGCCGAGACCCTCCGGCAGAGAGATTGCTCGCAGAACAGATGGCCCCGGCGCCTCGTCGAGGGGCGTGACCGCCCACGTTGCAGCGGGGGCTCGCCGGGCATAGAGTGGAGCCTATGTCGCCGACTCGAGCAATGGTGGTCGTCGCGGCGCTGCTCACCACGGCGGCCGCCTCTCAGAACGCCCTGGTGCGGGCGCGGCAGCTCTACAACCAGCTCCAGTACGACGCGGCGATTGCCGCGGCCCAGGAGGCCCGGCGTCGTCCCGATCTGGCCGATGCCGCCGGGGTGGTGCTCGCGCGGGCCCACCTCGAGCGGTACCGGCACACCAACGATGCCGCCGACTTGATGGTGGCGCGCGACACTCTGGCCCAGATCGACCCCGGACGCCTCTCGCCGCGCGATCGCAGCGAGTGGGTCATGGGGCTCGGCGAGTTCCTGTACTTCGACGGACGATACGGCGCGGCAGCCGAGACGTTCGACGCCGTCCTTGGCCACATTGGCGCGGCCGATCCGGCGTCGCGAGACCGGGTGCTCCACTGGTGGGCGCTCGCGGTCGATCGCCAGGCACACGCGGCTGCCGACGCAGAGCGCCGGCGCCTCTACGCACGGATGCTGGATCGCATGGAGGCCGTCCTGCGCGCGAATTCCGAATCGGCGGCGGCGCCGTACTGGCTGGCCGTCGCCGCCGCCGGAATCGATGACCTCGATCGCGCGTGGGATGCCGCCGTGGCCGCCTGGGTTCGGGCGCCGATGACCGGCGCCCGATCGGCTTCGCTGCGGGCCGACCTCGATCACCTCGTGCAGGAGCTGATCATTCCCGAACGCGTACGGCGCGCGCCCACCGGCGACAGCGTCAAGCGGGCCGCGGCGCTGCGCGCGGAATGGGAGACGATCAAACAGGCGTGGACCCGGCGGTAGCGACGGCCAGCGGCTCGCGCTGGATCAGCCGCGCGGCGAGGGTGGCGGCCTTGTCGGCGAGCTGCTCGGCGTACACCACGTTCTTGACCTTGAGGGCGTCTTCGGCCTGGCGAATGAACCGCCTGGCGGTGTCGTACTCCGTCCTTCTCTCGGCGCTGAGGGCGCGGTAGTCGGTGCGGTCCAGGTCGCGGACCGCCTGGCTCAGCAGCGCCCGAACCTTCTTCTCCACCTCCGGCACGTTCGTGGTGGTCTGCAGCGGAGGCAGCGGCGGGCCCTCCTGCGCCGGAGGCTGAGCCGCGGGCGGCTGAACCGGATCCGGCTTGTCCGGTTTGGCCGGTGTGATGCGAGGCGGCGTCCGCAGCGGCCTCGACGCCGCTCCTTCGGCGGGGGTCGCCGGCGGAACGGACTCGTCGGGCACCTGAATGGTGTGCGGCGGGGGAACCGGCGTCTCGAGCGGCGGTCCCGCCGGCGCGGTGCGGGCATGCGCCGTCGCGCAGCCTGCCCCGATCACGGCAAACAGCAAGGCTGCCGCACGTGCCAGATGCTTCACCGCCCCATTATGAACCAGCGCGGGCGCAGTCGGCGCGGCCAAGTTTACGGCTATGCCTGCGGCAACAGAATGCGGAACACCGTTCCCGTCCCGGGAGACGAGTCCACCTCGATCTCACCGTCGTGCAGCTGAATCGTGCGGTACACCAGCGACAGGCCCATACCGGTGCCAGTCGCCCTGGTCGTGAAATAAAGGTTGAACACCTTGTCCAGGTGTTCCGGGGCAATCCCCGCACCGGTGTCCTCGACGATGATCTCCACCTGCCGGCCTTTCACGGCTCGTCCGGCGATCCTGAGCCGCCCGCCATCTGGCATCGCCTGACACGCATTCAGGGCCAGGTTCAGGAACGCCTGCTGCAGCATCCCTGGATCTCCGAGCACGGCCGGAAGGCTGGGTGGACACTCGACGCGCACCTCGACGCGCGACCGCTGCGCCTCGGCCTGCACGATGGGCAGCAAGTCGTTGAGCACAAACGACAGCAACACCGGCTGGAGCTTGAGGTCCTCGGGTCGCGTGAACTTCAGGTAGCTCTGCAGCACCTCGTCCAGCCGTCGGAGTGCGGCACCGATGATCGCCACGTGCTCGTTGGCGGCCTTGCGATCGATCGGCGGCGTCTCGGGCTCGCCATCCGGCATCCCCGGCGGTCCGGGGAGCTGCTGCTTGAGGAGCTCGAGATGGATCGATATTGCGTTGAGTGGGTTCTTGATCTCGTGCGCCACGCCGGCGGACAGCCGGCTGAGCGCCGCGAGCTTGCGCGAGTACTGGAGCGTCGAGTGGACCGCGCCCAGGTAACCCAGGTCGCGCGCGACGAGCATCACCCCGATCAGCCGTCCTTCCGCATGGCGAATCGGGTGCGTCAGCACGAGTCGGTCGCCAGGTCCATCGGCGCCCGGAGCCGTGGCCCCCACAGGACCGCCCGAATCGCCGTCGCGTACGGATACCGGACCTCTCGCCTGCCCATCGGCGCTCGTCTGCTCCACGAGTTGACGATACGGTTGATAGGCTGGCCAGATCTCCTGGAGCGCGCCCGACGCGCACCCGGCCGGCATGAGCGCCTGCATCGCGGGGTTCGCGAACAGGAGTTCGCCGGCGGGCGTGAAGAACGCCACGGCGTCCTCGAGCCGCGCCACGACGGACTCGAGCGTGGACTGCTGGCCGATGAGCTTCGTCCGTTCAGCCGACAGCTGCGCGCTGAGCGCGTTGAAGAACCCACCGAGATCCCCCAGCTCGTCCTGTCCGGGCACGTCAACCGTCACACCGAACTCGCCTCGTCCGAGCCGTGAGAGCCCGGCGCGAATCAGGTGGATGGGCCGCAGCAGCGACTGCGCGAGGAGCATGGCGACGAGACTGGCACCCAGCACGGCCAGGACGGCGGTGACGACCGCGGGCCTGATGGCCGAGTCCAGGTCGGCACGCGTCAGGAGCATCGACACGCCGATGCGGATCGTGCCGAATCGCCTCTCACCCATGAGCAGCGGCCGCTGGATCTCCAACGTCGGCCCCTCGTCCGCGTAGATGGCCCGCAGTTGGATCCACGCGCCCTCGGCGAGCAGCGTGTCGAGACTCGGCCGGACCGGCAGCGCCTTGCCCACCAGATCCCCGTCGCTGTGCGCCACCGCCACATTCGACGGATCGACGATGGCCGCGTAGGTGACGTTGGGCGAGTACGCACTCGATTCCAGGATCGACCGTAGGCCCGGGTCCCCGCGCAACGCGGCGTACGGATCCCGGCTGGACGCCGCCGCCTCGCGGGCGCGGTGGTAGATCGCGTTCGCCAGCAGCTCCCCGGCGGCCTGGCTCGCCTCCAGTCGCACACGGGCAACGCCGGATACGTACAGGCCGCCCAGCCCCACGACCGCGAGGCCGACGATGGACGTGACGCCGAGGACCTGCTTGGCCTTGATGGTGAGGCGCATGGACTAGCCGTCCTCGCCGGACTCCCGGAGCTTGAAACGGTTCAGCTTGTTGTGGAGCGTCGTCAGGCTGATGCCGAGCAGCTGCGCCGCGCGCGTCTTGTTGTGCCCCGTGTGCTCGAGCGTCACCTCGATCAGCCGGCGCTCCGCCAGGTCGACGGTCATGCCGGGTTCGAGCCGGAGAGCATCCGCGGCGGTCGGCTGCAATCCGGTCAGGGGCGGCAGATCTCCGATCTCGATGAGGCGTCCCGCCGTCATGATCGTGGCCCGTTCGATCAGGTTGCGAAGCTCACGGACATTGCCCGGCCAGGCGTGGCGTTCCAGGGCCCGCATCGCGTCGGGGGCGATCCCGGCAATGGACCGGCCGTTTTGCGCATTGAACTCCTTGAGGAAGGCGTCGACGAGCAGTGGCAGATCCTCTTTCCGCTCCCGCAGCGGCGGCAGGTGGATCGCCAGGACGTTGAGGCGGTAGTAGAGGTCCTCGCGCAGCTGTCCGGCCTGGACGGCTTCCGCCGGATCGGCATTCGTCGCCGTAATCACGCGGATGTCCACGGTCTGTTCGACGCGGCCGCCCAGCCGGCGGAACGTCCGCTCCTGGAGCACGCGCAGGAGCTTGACCTGCGTCGCGGGCGTCATCTCGGCGATCTCGTCGAGGAAGAGCGTGCCGCAGTGCGCCAGCTCGAAGCAGCCCGGCCGCCGGTCGATGGCCCCCGTGAACGCGCCTTTCTCGTGGCCGAACAGCTCGTTTTCGAGGAGCGTCTCGGGAATCGCGGCGCAGTTGATGGGCACGTAGGGCGCCGCCGCGCGCGGGCTCAGGCGGTGGATCGTCTGGGCGACGAGCTCCTTGCCGGTGCCGGACTCGCCGCTGATCAGGACCGAGGCGCTCGTCGGCGCGGCCAGCTCGATGATGTGGTAGATCGCCCGCATCGCGGGACTGCTGCCGATCATCGCGCCGAAGGAGCCCCGCTCCCGCAGCTGACGCCGCAGCACCGTGACCTCGCGGATTGTGGCCTGGCGCTCAACAATCTTGTTTAGCAGGATGCGAAGGCGCTGCAGGTCGACGGGCTTGCTCAGGTAGTCGTAGGCGCCGTGCCTGATGGCCTCGATGGCGGTTTCGACCGTGCCCTGCGCCGTGAGGATCACCGTGGTGATGGCGCCGCCCTCAGGCTGCAGCGCCCGCAGCAGGCCCAGGCCGTCCAGGCGCGGCATCACGAGGTCGGTGAGGACGATGTCGGGCCGGAAGTCGGGGACCTTCTTCAGGGCCTCTTCCCCGTCTCCGGCCGCCTCCACGGCGTAACCCCAGCTCCCGATCAGCTGCTGCAATCCGACGCGGGATGCCGCATCGTCTTCCACGACGAGGACGCGGACCCGGTCATCCCGGGCGGTGATGTCGGCGGCCATACGCGGCTCCCAAGTGTCGATCCTTGTAAGGATGACACACCAAGGGCGCGAGCGACAGCGCGGAGCGCGATGCGAGCCCATCGGGCCGGCAGACGCCTCGTTGTCCTGCGGGCCCGCTGGTGGTAGGCTCACCGCTGCCCAGTGTCCTTTAATGCCCCACCGAAGACTCACGGAGGAAACTATGCGCTCCCGTCGTCACGCGTTGGTCGCCGTGCTGGCCATAATGGTAGTGGTCGCCGCCCAGCCCACGGTCTGGACCCAATCAGGTTCGGCGCCAACCATCGCGCAGTTTCTGAGCGCCGCATCGCCGCTGGCGGTCGTGGCCGCGCAGAAAGTGGACCGCATCGCATGGATCGCCTACGAGGAAGGGAAACGCAATGTCTACACCGCCACAGCCCCGGCGTTCACGCCGATCCGCCTGACGAGATACGTGAAAGATGACGGCGTCGATTTGACGGCCGTCCGTATTTCCGCGGACGGGTCGACGGTGGTGTTCGTGCGAGGCAGCGCCGCTAATCGCGCCGGCTGGCATGCGAATCCGGCGAGCGATCCGAACGGCCCCGACGAGGCGATCTGGGCGGCGCGCACGGCGAACCCCGGCTTCTCCTTTCGCGTCGTCGAAGGCAGCAATCCGCAACTGTCTCCCGACGGGCGCTGGGTGCTGATTGTGAAGGAGGGGCAAGTTTACCGCGCGGCCGTCACGGCCACGAAGCCGGCCACCGAGATGGACCGCGGGGAGAAGCCGTTCATCAATCAGTTTGGAACCAACAGCAACCCGACGTGGTCGCCCGACGGGACCAGGATCGCGTTTGTGAGCACTCGCGGCGATCACAGCTTCATCACCGTCTATCACATGAAGACCCGGACGGTGACGTACCTGGCGCCCAGTGTGGACTTCGACACCAATCCAGTCTGGTCGGCCGACAGCCAGCGCGTCGTCTTTATCCGCCGGCCTGGCACGCCGTTCGGACAGCAGGCGCAAGCGGGCGGCGGCGGCATCGGTTTGCCGCCGGGTCCGGCGTTTCAGCAGCCTGCGGCGGCGGGTCGAGGCACCGGCACGGGTCAGGGACGCGGCGGCCAGGGTGCAGGCGCTCAAGCGGCGCCAGCGGCGACTCCCGCTGCGCAGGTGCCCGGCTTGATGAGGGCGACGTTCAACGGCGGGTACACGCTGTCGATCTGGACGGCGGACGTCGCCAGCGGCGAGGGCGACGAGGTCTGGCACAACCAGCCGAACGATCGGCTCTTCGCGACGATCACCAACATCCGCTCGGCGGGCGACTACATCGTCTTTCCGCTGACCGTTGGTGGTGGCGGTCGTGGTTCGACTGCGCTCACCACAAGTGGACAGGCCGCGCTCACCACAGGTGGTTCGACCGCGCTCACCACAGGTGGTTCGACCGCGCTCATCACAGGTGGTTCGCCTGCGCTCACCCCAGGTGGTTCGCCTGCGCTCACCCCAGGCGGACAAGCCGCACAAGCGGCACCCACCGCACCCACGGGGCCGCCCGTTCCGCTGGATGAGTGGGACCGGTATTACAGCCTCGACGTGACGAAACAGAACGCCACGCCCGTGCTCCTCACGACGACCGACGGCCTCATCGAAGATCAGACGTCCAGCATCGTCTCGCAGGACGGGAAGACGTTCTACTACTGCACCAACGCGAAGGACATCGAGCGCCGGCACATCTGGGCCGTGCCGATCTCTGGCGGCGAGCCGAGGCAGGTGACGGCGGGGAAGGGGATTGAGTCCTATCCGGCGCCGCTCGCGTCGGGGAAGACGATCGCGACATTAAGCGCCACGTGGAACATGCCGCAGTCACTCGGCATCTGGCCCCTTCGACTCGCGGCGATCGACACGCTCGCTCAGGGCGGGCCCGTTGGACTCGCGCGGAGCGGCACGCTCGCTCAGGGCGGGCCCGTTGGACTCGCGCGGAGCGGCACGCTCGCTCAGGGAAATCCAGCCGCGCAGAAGGTGATCTTCCCGACATCGCGCCCTGGGTTCCCGACCGCCGCGCACGTTGAGCCACAGCTCATCATGACAAAGGCGCCAGACGGTCTGGCCATCCCCAACCAGCTATTCCTGCCGAAAGACATCAAGCCGGGCGAGAAGCGGCCGGCGATGATTTTCGTACACGGTGGGCCGGCGCGGCAGATGCTGCTGGGCTATCACTACCGCTACGTCTACCACCAGTTCTACGCGACGAACGAATGGCTCGCCGCCCACGGCTATGTCGTGTTGTCGGTCGACTATCGTAGCGGCGTCGGGTACGGGCGCTCGTTTCGCACGGCGCCGAACACCGACTCGCGTGGCAACTCCGAGTATCAAGACGTGGTTGCCGGCGCGAAGTATCTGCAGTCGCGCCCGGACGTCGATCCGGCGCGTGTCGGCATCTATGGCCTGTCGTACGGCGGCCTGCTGACCGCGCAGGCTCTCGCCCGCAACTCCGACATCTTTGCCGCCGGCGTCGATTACGCAGGGGTGCACCTCTACGGAAGCTCGGTCGATCCGAACGATCTCTCGTTTCAGTCGTCGGCCATCTCGCAAATCGACCAGTGGAAGTCGCCCGTGCTGCTGATTCAGGGAGACGACGACCGCAACGTGGCGTTCTCGCAGACGGTCGGGCTCGTTCAACTCTTGCGCCAGCGCGACGTCTATCACGAGCTCATCGTGTTCCCGGACGATGTGCACGATTCGTTGATCCATGGCCGGTGGCTGTATCTGCTCGGCCGGATGGACATGTTTCTGCAGAAGTTCCTGGGGGAGGGCAGGGCGAAGAAAACCACCGGTAGCGGGCAATGACGAAAAACTTGCTTCATTCGGTAAGATGACGCCCATAGCAGATGTCTAGGTGCAATCCCGTTCAGTTAGCACCCTGCCGTCATTCCGGGGCCGCGCAGCGGAACCCGGAATCCAGTCAGGGTAACCACACTGGACCCCGGTTTTCACCGGGGTGACTGTATGTGAACAGTATTGTGTCTAGGTGGGCAAGAGTTGACAGCGGCTCCAGTGTGAGTATACTAACTTGTCAGTTAAACTAACTGGTTGGTTGATATGGCTTCGCGGACTCCACCGGCTCCCGACTGGGCCTCCTACCTGGCCCCGCAATCGCCTTCCGGACCGGCTCGCGAATCAGTTCCTGTCCCCTCCGCGCCATTTTCGCCCGCGCCGGGACCTGCTCCCGCGGCAGAAGTCTCTCCCGTGCCGGGATCCGTTCCCGTGCAGGGTCGCGTCGCCGTTACCCGCTCCTCCCGCCGCCGCCGCCCGGCTTCCGGCCCAAACCGCCACCCCCGGCAGCCTCCCTCTCTAGGCCGACGCCCGCGCCAGGCTTCCCAACCAAGACCGCGCTCATCATCGCCGGACTCGCCAGACGCGGCTGCCGCAGGATCGCGTCAACGCATACTAGACGCCGCTGCCACCGAATTCGCGCTTCGGGGCTTCGCCGCCGCCGGCGTCGACC
>CAYHRK010000091.1:0-13281 GCA_964358795.1 uncultured Vicinamibacterales bacterium | reverse complement strand
TGGCCACATGGGCGTTACGAGTCTTGTCGGGCGGTTTGCAGTAAACTGCCGCTAGAAGTTCACCTTGATCCCGAACCGCACGACGCGCGGTGCGAGAATCGTCGTCACGTAGTTGGCTCGCGGGAAATCCTGACGCGTCTGGCGCCCGAGGACCGTCGCCGCGTTGGCGAGGTTGAACGCGTCCACGTTGAACGACACGCGGCGCGCACCGAAGCGAAATGCCTTGTCCCAGTGCAGGTCGATCTGCTGGAACGTCGGATAGTGCGTGGCGCCCTGCGGTTCGATCAGCACGTTGACCGTGCCGGCGCCTCCCGGCCGGCTCGGCGACTGGACCGTCCGGTTGAACTGGAACCCGTCGCGCGCGTTGTAGAAGACCGACACGGACATGTTCCAGGGCAGCGCGTACATGCCAGACAGCTTGAGGACCCACCGCGGGCCGTTGAGGCCGCCACTGTCGCGGCCGTTCACATTGTCGAAGTCCGTCGGATCGCCGGACGCCGGCGAGTAGTCCAGCACCGTCGGATAGTGGAGCGCCGCGTTGTTCCAGGTGACGCTGCTGTTCATCAACCATCTGTGGCTGAAGCGCTTGCGCGCCGTGAACTCCAGGCCGTGGTAGGCGCGTTCGAAGTTGTAGTTGCGGAGAATCGTCGCCGTGGGCAGCGCGACCGTCCGCTGGTAGTACACCACGGTCCACGACTCGCCCGCGCAGGTCTGATTGCCACACGAACGGGTCATCGTCACCGGCGTGTACGTGATGCCCTGGACGTCGCGGGAGGTCGCCTGGAAGTTGTGGTACTTGCGGTAGATGTAGCTCATGCCGACGCCGAAATCCGGCATCAGCTCGTGGTCGATGCCCGTGAGGAACTCGTCGGTGATGTCGTTCTCGAGGTTCAGATCAACCTTGGCCGGCGTCACGACGGACGAGGGGTTCGCTGGATCGTAGTTCGAACTGGGCGTGGTGCGGAACCCGCGCGCGAAGTCGATCTCGTTGCGCTGCACGAAAAGGTCACCGTTCAAGTCCCTGAACCAGTAGCCCAGGCTCGTCTGTCCGGTCGGGCTGATGGTGCCGGCCGTGTAGATGCCGAGGCCGTAGTACCGGGCGGTGCTCGCCTTCAGGATGGTCTTGCCGTTGCCCCGCAAGTCGTAGGTCACGCCGAGTCGCGGCGAGAAGTCGCTGTAGACGGCCTCGGAATCGGCGCCCTTGAAATCGACCGCGGGCAACAGGTCCGGGAGGATCGGGTTGGCCGGGATGTTGGCCGCCAGCGCCTTGTCGTCCTGGCGATCGAACCGGACGCCCCCGTTGATCGTGACCCGATCCCGACTCCACGAGTCGTTGAAGTAGGCCGAGTACTCCCACAGGTCGCGGCTTGTGTGGCCATTTCGCGTGATCGTGGCCCACGCGTCGCCGTTGAGCCGGAAGCTCGCCGACGCGCCGCCGCCCGTCTTGCTGATGGTCTGATAGGGCGTGCTGCGGTAGCGGACGCCGAACTTCATCGAGTGGTCGCCACCGAGGAAGTCGGCCAGGTAGTAGTTGCCGTCGACGCGAGTCTCGTAGGTCGGCCGGATGTTGTTGCTCGAAGAGCCGGACCGTCGCGAGATCCCGTCGGCCTCGAAGCTCAGCGGCTGCACGTTCGCCAACTCGTCGGAGTGGAAGTTGAGCAGGAAGCCGTTGCCGTTGTACGTGTACTGCCCGTTGATCATCAGCCGGTCGGTCACGACCCACTGGTGCTCGCCCTTCCACATGGGCGTGGGCCCGCTCTGTCGGGTCGTGGCCTCGATGGCGGTTGTCGAGCTGGCGCCGCGAGCGTTTCGGATCTTGTCGGCGCGGCCGTACAGAAACGTAGACTTGTGGCCCTTCGTCCACTGGTAGTTGAGCTTCACGTTCACGTTGTTCAGCTTCGTCAGGTCGGTCTCGAGGTCGTCCGGGTCGGTCGATCCGGCCGGCGCCCCGGCCTTGAGGAAGCCCAGGGTCCCGACCCTGATCTCCTGCTTGCTCGCCGCCCCCCAGAACCACGCCTTGTCCTTCTTGATCGGGCCCCCGGCCTCGAAGCCGTACTCCGCCACGTTCTTGAGCGGGTTGCCCGCGCCGCCGCCCTGCGCCGCGACCTCTGGCGGGGTGTTCAACGATTGGAAGCGCTTGTCGGCGGAGTAGACGCGCCCCGACCCCCTGAACTGATTGCTCCCGCTCTTGGTGATGAAGTTGATGGCCACCCCCGCCGCTTCCTGCGACGCGTCGCCGCCGGCGGTCGAGATCTGGATCTCCTCGAACGAGTCGAAGTCGTAGTACTGCGGCGAGCTGCCCGCGGCCATGTCGGTGATCGTGGCGCCATCCAGGTTCCACTGCTGGTTGCTGCTGCTGCCGTGTACGGCAAAGCTCGACTGCTGCCCCGACTGGTTGCCACCCACATTCTGGCGATCCATGACCATGCCGGGCGTCTGCTCGAGGATGACCCACGGATCGCGCGCCGACGGAATGGCCTCCAGGAGCTCCTTGCCGAAGTTCGTCCCCAGCGTCACGGACCTGGTGTCCACCACCGGGCTCTCGCCCGTGACGGTCACCGTTTCCTGCACGGTCGATAGCGCCAGCTTCGCGTTGACCTCGGCGTTGAACCCGGCTTCGATGCGGATGCCCTCGTTGACCTGCCGGCTGAAGCCGGCGAGCTCGAACCGCACGGTGTAGACGCCGACCGGGACGTTCGCGATCCGATACCCTCCGCTCTCGGCCGTGACAACCGTCATGGGTTGAAGGAGCGCCGGCCCTTGCACGGTGACTTCGACACCGGGCAGCACGGCGCTCGTCGCGTCGGTGACGCGACCGAAGATAGAGCCATACTGGACCTGCGCAACGGCCGTGGTCGCGCTTGCGAACAGCAGTACGGCTGCGAAGACTGTGATTCCTGGGCGGACACAAGCCTGTCTCATGGTTCCTCCATTGCTGCCGGGGCAACACCAACCGAGGTGGAACCCGAACCTGCCAACCCGCCGCCGCCGCCGCCGCCGACCTCCCGTAGGGTAGCAAACTTGAGTCCGCAGTCAAGGCCCTCTTTTCGGCCCGCAGCGTTGCGCGTCGAACAGCCACACCGGCTTTCTTGGATTCGTGGATTCAGGATCCCGGATCGGAGATCGAGCCAGTCTTCGGGTAGATCGCCACCATGCCTGCCAACACGGCGCTGAGTCGAGGCGTTTGAGCATCTTGCGGCGCGATGGCATCCGCGACTGCTGGACCGATCGTCTCGATCGGCACCGAGTTGGATTCGGTCTCCGTGCGGTCTCTGAACTGAGAAAACCAGAACGTGGAATGCCTCAGGGTTGACGCTCTGTGAGGCCCCTGACGGCCGCACGGATCACAGTCAGCGCTGATTCCATACTCGTCTTGCGCCCTTCTTCCACCGTGGGGAACGAGGCGACTCCCAGGGCCTTCACCTTTGGATTCTGCATGAGGAAGCGGATGGGCCCAACGAGTTGAGTCGCCGTGGGCCCACCAGGAACCGGGAAGAAACTCCCGGGGATCGCTGTGGCATCCAGGATGTCCAGATCGATGTGCAGATAGATGACATCGACTTGCCGAGACAACCGGTCAAGTGCTTCTTTCATGCGTGGGCCGTGGCTGAGCATTTCCTCTGTGGAGACGGTCGTGATGTGGGATTCGTCGATCAAGACCCGTTCAAGAGGGTCCACGTCCCGTAAACCCATCATGATGATGTCCCGCGTGGAAACGGCGGGGTCCAGGCCGGCCTTCAGACGCAGGCGGAAGAGGCTCCTTCCTGCCGCTACCGAGACGGGCATACCGCCCAGCCATCCACTCAGAGTTGTCTCGGGTGTATTGAAATCGCCGTGCGCGTCAATCCAGATGAGTCCCACCTTCAGAGGCTTCGAAGAGGGGCCCGAGTGCTGGAGACCGGCCAACATCCCCCAGGAGCTGTTGCAGTTGCCCAGAAGGCCCAGGGAAAACCTCCCCTGCCGGACCGTTGAAGCCACGGCTCTTCCCAGATGAGCGTCGGCCAGACTGACGCGGTGCCAGACGCCGTACTGACTTCGCTCGTCAGGCGTGAGCTCAACACGTTCCAGGCCCGCGTGCTCGACTCCCGCGTCCTCTAGGATTCGAACGACCTCCGGATACAGCAGACCGGGTGCAATCGAGACCTCATCTGGGCCGGGCCGCGCAGTATAGGGCTGGAGGACGATGCCGATCTTGGGAACGGCTGAACCGCCGGCAGGGTCTGATGTGGCCTTGTCTTCACTTCCGGCAGGCAGGACGGGCAACAGAACCAGACAGATGGCCGCACCCAGGCTAAAGACCGATGCTGTGGACATGATCCCTCTCAGGACAGTCAGTATCAGGAGGATGGCCTGCTTCACGGAATGCTCCTTTCCGGTGGGCCCAGTATAATCTCGCTGGCCACGGAGTTTCCGGGACGGGTCGACGTCATGCACCGGACCGGGCCGCGGAGTCTCGGGCGCTCCTACCTCCAGGGCATGCGCCGGGCCCTGCAGACTGATGCCGCTGTCGTCTGCCAGATGGACGCCGATCTCTCACACGACCCGCAGTACCTGCCCGCCATGGTCGACGCCGCGGCCGACTACGACCTCGTGATCGGATCTCGATTCCGGCGCGGGGTCAGCGTCGTGAACTGGCCGCTGCGCCGGCTCTTCCTCAGCACCTTCGGCAACCGCTACATCCGGCTGGTCACCGGGTTGCCCGTGCGAGACTGCACCAGCGGGTATCGTTGCTGGCGGCGGGACGCCCTGGCCCGGATCCCGATTGACCGCGTGCGATCCGAGGGATACGCCCACCTCGTCGAGATGCTTAGCGAATCCGCGATGGCCGGCTGCCGGATCGCAGAGGTGCCGATCATCTTCATCGAGCGCCGGCAGGGAACGTCGAAACTGTCCTTCGGCATCCTGATCGAATCGCTCATCACACCGTGGCGGATGCTGTTCCGGCGCCTCGCGAGAGCCGGCGGCCGCCGCGCCTAGTGTAGGCGACACACCAGAGAAGCGTCGTCACGGCACTGAGCAGCGTCCCGTAGTACAAGCTCGTCGGGACGTATTTGACCTCGACGACATGGGTGCCCGCACCGACGCGGATTCCCGACAGAGCCACGTTCAGTTTGTGGATGCTCGTTTCGACACCGTCGATCGTTGCCTGGCGTTCAGGATAGTACGGCTCGCTCAGCAGCAACACGTGGGGGGCGGCGGAAGAGATCGCAACCCGGAGCGTTCCGTTCGCGACGTCGGTGACCCGGGATCTCACCTGCACGTCGTTCGGGCACCGGCACGGTTTCGCAATCGTCACACGCCACTCGGCTTCATTGGCTTGCTGGCAGCGCTCGGCGAGGGCTCCCCCCTTCCTCAGCTCGTCGCCGGGCTCCATGTCGAGCAACGCCTGACCCGCAGCCGCGTCGGCAACGTCACTGGAGGCGCAGACCGTCATGACCCGGCCACCAGCACGCGTGTTCCTGTACACATAGAACGGCTCCTGCCGTGCTACCAGCTCGAGCCCGCTGCTCTCAATGGGTGCACATGAGATGATCTCCGTCACGTTGAGCATGTTGAGGAGGTCGAGCCTCGGGAGAGTCGAGAATGCGCCAATCCTCGAGTACGCCACCAGGTACGCCTGATGGAGGACGCCCCGGGCCAGCAACGCGAAGCGCGCATAATCGCCGAGGAAGTACGAGTTGTACCCGTCCACGCTGGGAACTCCCAGGGCTGTCAGCTCGCCGGGCATCAACCGCTTCTCACAGAGCGCCAGGACCCGACCACCGGGAGATGGCGTGAACGGCGGCGTCTGCAGAAAGCGGTCTTCGAAGGCTCGCACTTCAACGAACCGGCTTGCGTACGCGGACAGATCGAGTGGCACCGCCACGCCGGCCATGATAAGGACGAGTCCTCGCAGGCTCGGGCTGATCCTCGAGGACACGACCAGCACCGCGACGACGATCTGGGCGGCCACCGACCCCAAGTCCGGTCCAGCCGCCCTTGACACCATCAATGCCACAGCGGCAAGCGCGACCGTCGCCGCGACGCCCAACACCAACCGCCGTGCGGGCGAACGCGGGCGGACGGCCCGAGGCGCCCGGGGCTCCGTCAGCCAGTCAAGCGCGAGGGCGCCCAGGATGCACATCGAGACCGACCAGAAACAGATGAGTCGTCCGGGAATCCGGAACATCGGAAACGCCAGGTGGTGCAGCCGGTAGACTGGGTGGCCGGCTGCGATCGCCAGTGCCGCGCCACCCACCAGCGCGAAGAACATCGCCGATCGTCGCTGCCGCCGCGCGAACACGGCGAGTGGCGCGAGCAGGGCGAACAGCAGTCCGATGTAGGAGGACGTTTCCCAGCTTTCTGGCGGCACACCTGCCCCGTCCAGGAGTGGAAGGAAGAAGCGCTGCAGTTGTGGGACGCCAAACGACGGCTGTGCGGCGTCTGCGTACGGCACGCCGTGGGTCCTCCCGGCTGAGAGGACCAGGCGCGCGGTAGGTAACAGTTGAAACGCCGTCACGCCCGACACGAGGAGCGCCAGCAGCGCCAGTTGGATCGAGAGCGTGCGGGCGTGCCGCCACGATCCGGGGCCAGCGCGAGGCCAGACCGCACTGAAGGCGCCGTAGAAAGCGATGCACGCGAACGTGTAGCAGACAAGCTGCACGAAGCCGCCCAGGACCTGAAGCGAGAGGACCAGAACGAGGAGTGCGCTGGGCCGGATTGAGGCCCGATCGATCGACTTGATGGCCAGCGCGAGTGCCAGCGGCAGCCATGCGACCGTCCGAAGCATGTCGAGATGCCCTGCGTAGACCCTCGGCATCGTGATGCCGCCCAGCATCAATCCCGCGGAGGCGATGGCGGCCGGCACGCGCCTGACGCCCACCACGCGGCACAGAACATATCCACCGGCGCCGAACATCCAGACGTGGAACACGATGGTCCATGTCAGGAACGAAGGAAGAGTCAAGAAACGGAACACGACGCTGGGCGGGTAGAACACGCCCGTCTGCGGATCCGCCTGAGCAGGAAAGCCGCTGAACTCGTAGGGATTCCACAGCGGTAGCTTCCCGGCAGCGAACGCGCGCCGGTTGAACGACTCGCGACTGTAGTGCTGCAAGAGGTCCAGCCCGGCTGGGATCTTGTCGGGATCGAGCACCGGCTGGGCGAACGGCAGACACGCGAGGAACAGGAGCGCGGCCAGCGCCAGCAGGTCGGGGCTCGCACGTCGCAGCCGGGTCGTGACTGAGATGGCACTGGTGGTCAGCCGAATGGTCATTTGGTACCTTGGCTCGAGACGGCCAGGGATCCCGAAGCGACACGATAGCACCACAGAGTGCATCCAGCACCTTCACGACAGCAGGGGCAGACCGGGCGCCTGGTCACATTCGACGCCTGCCGGCGGGCGGTGCCACCGCAGGCACAGGAGGGTACGCGCCGGGTGCTGGCTGTAAAGGCCCGCCCCACGCCTGTCGTATCTGAAGCAAGGGGTCCTAACTGTGTCGAAGCGTATACCCGCGATGACCCGATCAGGAGGCCCAGCGCACGGGTGCTGGGGCCTCATCCCGTTCGTCCTGGCGGCCTGGCTGTGTGTGCAGGGAGGTGAGCCGCTGGCGCAAGCGCCGTCCGGTCTTCTACCCCGCGTGACGCTCACTCCAGCCTTCGCGGCCACGCTGGCCGGCAGCGTCGATGCCAACAGCCCGGCGCTCTGGGATCTGAAGGACGGCGAGCGCCGGCTTTTCGTCATCACCTCGTATGCCGGTGTCCCGTCAGTGGCGTCGGGAGTCAGTCTCACCCGGTTGGGAACTGCCCAAGCCGTGCGCATCGACCCCCATCCCGGACACGGGGTGTGGTTGGAAGCAGTCGTGAGTGACGGCGTCGGCACGTGGTACGGCTACTATCACAACGAGATTCCCGCGGACACGTGTGGTCGCCTGGACCGCTCTGTGGTCCGGATTGGCGCGGCCCGATCGCACGATCAGGGTCTCACCTGGGAAAACCTCGGCATCATTCTGGAGGCGCTCCCCGACTCCTTCGCGTGCGGCAGTCCCAACCGCTATGTCATCGGTGGCGTCGGTGACCTCAGTGTGATGCTCGACGCCGACCAGACGGACCTTTATCTCTTCTTCAGCCAGTATCCTCGTCAGGCCGCCAGCCAGGGCGTCGCGGTTGCGCGGCTCCGGTGGGCCGATCGCGACGAACCCATCGGTCGTGTATCGGTGTGGCACGACCGCGTGTGGGAGCCGGCTCGGGCGCGGGAAATCAAGACCGCCGATGGCGAAGTTCTTCTGGAGTGGGAGTACCCGGCGGGCACGCCTCTCGCGCCGCCAACGCTGGCGTGGCACGACGCGGACGGACGCGTCGACGCGTTCTGGGGGCCTTCAGTGCACTGGAACGTCGACCTCAACCAATACGTGATGCTGCTCAATCGAGCGAAAGACGAGAAGTACGGCCAGGAGGGGATCTACGTGTCGTTTGCGCAGAGCCTCGACGATCCGGCCGCCTGGTCCCCGCCGCAACGAATCCTGTCGGGCGGCGCGTGGTATCCCCAGGTCATCGGTCTCGAGCCCGGGATCGGCACGGACAAGACCGCGGGGCGTACCGCCAGGTTCTTCATGACCGGCCGGTCCGCGTGGATGATTAACTTCTCGAAGTAGCGCGGGGTCGCCACCCCGAATCCCTTGGCGAGCACCCTGAAGGGCCGGTCAGGGTTTTCTCTGTGGCCTCGGCGTGCTCTGTAATACAAACCCGCAAGATCTTGTTTTTCTGACAAGAAGTTCCTGGAGTCGGTCCGAGCGCTGAGCGGGTTTGTATTACTTTGTAGCACGTCCGACAGGCGCTTCGTAGACGTGTTGCCGCACGTCACCCAGACCACCTGCGGCGGCGGACCATGTTGCTCGAGGAGAGCGGCGAAGTCGCGATCCTTGGTCAGGACGACAGCTCCTGCCTGGCGAGCCGCCGTGAAGATGGCGCGATCGGTCGCGTCTCGCAGACCCAACTCGGCGACTGCGACGGCCTCGATCCCGAGTGTGTCGCGAAACCAGCGGCTCAAAGCCGGCGACAATTGCGCGTCAATCCAGATGATCACGCAGCAATGACCGGATGATCCAAACGGCGGCTGGCGAACTGAAGACACGCGATGATGTCTTCACGCTCGAGATCGGGGAGTTCTTCGATGACCTGCGCCGGCGACAACCCGGCGGCAAGCAGGTCGAGGACGTCGGTCACGCGGATGCGCATCCCGCGGACACAAGGGCGTCCGCCGCACTGCTCCGGATTCACAGTGATTCGATCGACAAGGGTCGCCATTGGTGACAGGGCCCAGAGGCGACAATCCTAGCATATTCATGGTGCGACGATCCTATCCGACTCACCTCAGTCACGAAGCGGCGTCGCACGCCTATCCTCTGGGTGCGATACAGGAGCCGCGCTCGTGCTGGGCATTGGCCGCAGAGGGCGCCCGCGCACAGGGGTGGCGGGTTCCACGGCAAGGGGACGACGCCACCGTGGGCGAACGCGCGGGTCCATCTTCACCGTCAGTGGCTGCGTGGAGGTCCGACCGCCCGCGGTCAGTCGCGGGGAAGTGTAGACGATCGGCTCGCCATACCGCCGATGTGCTACCATGTGCTACATGTCAACCAAACCAGCAGCCCGGGCGGTGGCGCCGCGTCACGCGCGTGTCGGCGTGCGCGAGTTGAGGCAGAACCTCAGCGTCTATCTCGAGCGCGTGGTGGCGGGTGAAGTGCTGCAGGTGACCGACCGCGGACGTCCCGTCGCGATGCTCGTGCCCCTTTCGCAGGCGACGACGACCGTGGAGCGGCTGGTGGCGAGCGGCCGCGCCATTCCGGCGAAGCACGATCTTCTGGCGCTGGGGCCGCCGAAGGGCCGAGTTTCGAGGCAGCTCAGCCGCGCTCTTATGTGGGCGCGCCGGGATCGGTTGTGAATTACGAGCCGGTGTTCGTCGACTCGTCAGCCCTCGTGAAACTCGTCAAGCGCGAGCCGGAGAGCGAGGCTCTGTTCGCCGCTCTTGCGCGATGGCCCGATCGGGTTTCGAGTGTGATCGCCCGAATCGAGGTCTTTCGCGCACTGCGGCGAATCGGTGCCTCTGGCGTCGAGCGTACACGGGCCGAACGTCTGCTGTCGAATCTAACGCTCGTGCGCCTCGACGAGCCCATCCTGAAGCTGGCGGCGGAGTTGCCTTCACGGGATCTCGGAAGCCTCGACGCCATCCAGCTCGCCACGGCGCTCTCCATCGGCGACCTACCGGAAGCGTTCTTCACCTACGACATGCGGCTCGCAAAGGCCGCGAGGTGCCACGGCCTGGTGGTGTTGCAGCCGGGGCTCTGAGACGATCCTCGACCTGGGATCGCACAGCCTGTCAGGCGCGAGCAAACCCGCGACGGGTAAAGGCGGGCTTCAGCGCCCCCGACGGCGGACCTGACCGCCTCCGCCAAGGCTTCGGCGGTCCGCCAGCCTTCGCGCTCTCGGGCTTCGGCTGGGTCGCCGAAGCCTCGCGAAGGCGCCCGGAGCTTCACGCGAAGGCGGAAGGTCCGCCTCTACCCGTCCACTTCCAAGCCTTCACCACGAAAACTTCGCGCCAAAGCGCACCAGGCGCGGCGGAAGCACCGAGATCGGCCATTGGTAGGTGCTGGCCGACATGGTGTTGATGTCGACCTCGGCGTTCGAGTTGGCGATGTTGAACAGATCGACGACAACCGCCGCGGCGGTGCCCTTCGGAAGCGTAAACTTCCGCTCAGCCCGAATGTCGAAGATCAGGGGCGCGTCCATGCGCCGCGTGTCCACCGGCTCGATCAGCACGGTCTGCGATCCGTAGTTCACCGACACGCTCGCCCTTCGGCCGTACGGGGTTCCCGACTGATAGCGCACGAGTGGTGTCAGCCGCAGGCCCCATCCCGGTTCGTACGATCCGCTCAGCTTGATGAAGCTCATCGGGACGTAGCCACTCTGCGGCGCCCCGTTCGGGTTGTAGGGGATCGCGTTGAAGTCGTTGCGCCACGTCACCGCATAGCTCGCGGTCAGCGACCACCGGTTGCTGAACCGCCGGTTCGCGACGATCTCGATGTTGCGGGCTTCTTCGTGGTAATTCGGCATGTTCATGTACACGTTCAACGTCTTGCCGATGAGCGCCGGGGTCAGGTTCTTCAGGTTCAGCACCTGCCCGTCGTCAGCAGTGCCCACCCTGCCGTCCGGGCCGGGATCGACGACCTGCACCGGAATGTTGTAGGCCTCGGGCGGCGTCAGCACGTTCCAGGTCCCGTCCCGCCGCGAGTGGCGGTTCCACACGAAGCCTGCGCGAACGCCAAACTTCTCCGCGAGTTCCCGCTCGAACCAGAACGTGACCTGGTCGGTGTAGGTGTCTTTCAGTTTCGGGTCGATATCCGTGGCCGCCACCCCGCCCCGCGTGCCGAGGAGCGCACCCTGCTCACCTTCGTCCCACACGCCGTTGCCGTTCAGGTCCGTCCAGCGGTATCGACGCCACTGAGTCTCGGTGTTCGGGTTGGCGTTGACTGTCAAGTCTCGTGCCGCCCGGTTCCAGTAGTAGCGCCCATAGCTGGCCTTGAGCACGTTCTTGCTGCCGCCGGTGACGTCCCACGACACGCCGATTCGGGGGGCAAACAGGTTCCAGTTGGTGACGTTGCGACCCGGGAACGTTTCCGCTGTGTAGAACCGGCTGGCCGGGCGTTCCTGGTCGGGATACGAGTGCCGGTAGTGATCGAAGCGCAGCCCTGCGTTGATCGACACCCGGTTCCTGGTAAAGGTGTCCGTCGCGTACCCGCTGTACCAGTAGAGCCGACTGTCCGAGTCAAGGTCAGAGGCGAGGAAGTACACCTCGCTCGGCGCGCCGTTCCTGAGGATCTGCACGACGTTCCCCGGATAGGCCTTGCCCCAAATCACGCGCGACTGGTCCATCTGCAGCTCGTAGCCAAACTTGAGATTGTGGCTGCCGCCCCAGCGGTCATTGTAGTAGGTCACAGCGCCCGTGGACTGAGGCCGGTTCTGGTGGCGCAGCCAGTCGCGGTTGCCGCCGAAGACGCGATTGAGCGTCAAGTCCTCTTTGCGGGGTTCGTCGCTCCGGCTCTTCTGGTGCCAGTCGTCGAACCAGTGGCCGATGCGGGCCTCGGCGAAGACGCTGCTGCCGAAGCTCTTGTTCCACTCGAGCTTCCAGACCCAGCCGGGGTTCCACTGGTTCCATGTGCTCTTCTCGCCCTCCTGGAACGCGGTGTTGCCGAGCAAGAAGCTGTCGTGGCGGTACGGCTGCTTCTTCAGCCCCCACATGACGTAGGAAATCACCTTGTTGTTGCGTGGAAGCTGGTAGGTCAGCTTCGCGGTGTAGTCCGTGATCGTCGTGAGGAACGGCCGATCCGGCAGCGTCGGGTACATGAACTCGATGTGCTGGTTTCGGAACGAGCCGAAGTACCAGAACTTGTCCTTCATGACCGGACCGCCCGCGCCGAGGTTCAGATCGCGGTTGACCCAAACGATGTTGCCGTCCTTGCGGACGCCGCGGGCGATCTGGTCGTCGGTGAGGTTGCGCCACTGGAGGTTCCTGTCCTCGTAGTCCGTGTAGAAGTCGCCGTGGAACGTGTTGCCGCCCGACTTGCTGATGAAGATCTGCATCACGCCAGGGGTCGCCATCTCAGCTCCCTGTGCCGCCGTCTGGATGTTCACCTCGTCGAACGAGCCGTAGTCGTAATAGAAGCCGACCGAGCCATTGCCTTCGAGGCCGATGACGCCCTCGACGACCGGCTTGGTCTGGCCACCCACGCCGTAGGCGCGGTAGCCGGTCTGGGTGCCGGCCGTGCTGCCGCCCACGTCGATGCGGCTCATTTGGACGGCCGGTGCTGCCGATAGGATCGCCCACATGTCGCGCGCCGCCGGCAGCGAGGCGAGGACTTCCTTCGAATAGCTGGTCTGCACGCGCGCGTTGACGGCGTCGACCACGGGCGACTGCCCGATGACCGAGATGGTCTCGGCAACGGCCGACACCGCGAGCTGGACGTCGACCGTGGCCGTAAAGGCGGCCGTGAGGTGAATACCGTCACGAACCAGCGTGCTGAAGCCGGACAAGCTGAACGTCAGCTTGAAATCACCCGGCGGCAGGGACGGGAACCGATAAATGCCCTGTTCGTTGGTGACCGCCGTTTGGACGCCGAGCAGGGCAGGGCTCTCGACCGTCACCGTGACCCCGGGCAGTATCCCGCCGGTTTCATCGGTGACCTTGCCCCAGATCGACCCGCCGGAGGTGCCCGCGGCCTGCGCCCAGGCGAGAGTGCTCACGCCGAG